>CBFHVU010000001.1:0-84058 GCA_965659465.1 uncultured Paracoccaceae bacterium
AAACTCTCAAGTTGAAAAGCTGTTACCAGCTTATCCTTGACGTTCGAACCTCTGCACATCACTTCCGGTTTTGTTCAAAAACCGAAAAAACTGTTTGTTGTGCTTCAGTACCAAAAGATACCGAAAGCCGTCCAAACAGTGAAGCTGACACTACATCATCGGGCAAAGCCCTAGTAGCGTTGATATGCGAGGTAGATCCATCGATATGAACCAAACTGCCCACATATCTCTTCAGTGTCTTCTATTGTCAAATAACGTCGAGACAAAGCTCACCGACCGCGCTAAAATCTTACCTAGCGCAACCGCTTCATTCTGCCTCTATTTTCCTCAACCTCGTTGCGTTCCCGCCCCGCCGTCTCGGCCACCGTAGCGATCATCGCTGCCGGTGAAGGGGCTTTTACGCATACCACCAAAAACCCGCAACCCCTAAAACGCAAAAAAATGTATTTTCTTTCAAAAAAGTTTCACATTTCCTATAAGTATTTGATTATATTACATTTTGCACCATCTCGCTTTCATGAAGATATAAAAACCCCTTGTTTTCTAGGCACCAATTCAGCCCGATGTTAGCGCCCGAACACCAAATCACAACTCAAATCACAACTATAGGTCGTCAGATTCCACATTTCAGCAGCGGGCATCTGTTGCGTTAACACCAGTTTTGTTTGGGTCGTTCTTTGATTCAATCAGGATTTAGGATGGAAAAATGCAGTTCAAGGCGCTGACCGCGAAATATCATGTATCGAATCCCATTAATGCAGATGTGATTCCCCTATTGGCGGATCAGGGATTCGCCAAGATCATCTGCAATTTGCAAGACGGTGAAATTGACGGGCAACCCGACAATGCAACACTGTCCGATATTGCCACCACATATGGAATCGATTTTGTCTACATTCCCGTCACAGTCACGGCAATGACGCCCCAAGTGGTGTTACGCCACACTAAGGCAGTGATCGAAACCGAGGGGCCTGTTTTGGCATATTGCGCAACGGGTCGGCGTTGCGCAATGTTATTGGCGCTGGAATTCAGTGATAAATATTCACAAGATCGCATCATGAGCCAAGCCCGCGCCATTGGATATGATTTTTCCAGCATGCGTCAGAAGCTGGACACGTTTCAACCGCTGCCATCGGGCGTGCCGGTATAAGCCCTCTGTTCAAAGCACGTGTACGGCGCTAGGGTTTCCTGCGAAAGGAGCCTACTCATGCACAAATTCCTAGCCAGCTTTGCGGCCACCTGTGTGATTGCCACTGCAGCCCATGCCAACGACCCCGTTATATATGAGGTCACGGATCAATCCTATGATGACATCATGTTCGGATTGGAGAACGCGTTAATTGATGCAGGGCTGGTTATTAGCGAACACAATCACATTGCCGAAATGCTAGAACGTACCAAAGCAGACGTGGGCGGCACAGAAACTGTGTTTGTTCACGCAGATGTCTTGGGGTTCTGTTCCGCCGATTTATCCCGCAAAGCGATGGAGGCCGATCCGCTGAACATTCGATTCTGCCCCTATCAGATATTTGCCTATCAACAGACAAACGACAGTCCGGTTGTGATCGGCTACGATTCCCTGCCGGATGGTGTGATGCAGGATGTTCAGCAATTTTTGGATCGCCTGACCCGCGATGCGATTGGGTTGGATTAACCCCGCATTACAAACCGCCCTGTTTTCATGATAAGGCCCGCAACAATCGCGGGCCTTTCGTGTATTTGCACTGTATGCCCGGGTTAGTGAATCACCGCCTGACTGGGGGCATCACGATCAGATGTGCCGATGCGATCGCCGATGATCAACCCGTCGACACTGGCCGTAATGGGCAGGGTATCGCCATCTTTGACATCGCCGGCCAACAACATTTCCGCCAAGGGATCCTGCAACGCCCGTTGGATCACCCGTTTCAATGGGCGCGCCCCGAACACAGGGTCATATCCCGTATCCGCCAACCATGCGCGGGCATCTTGATCCAGTGCCAGTTCAATTTTACGACCCGACAGGCGTTTTTGCAAACGCGCCAGCTGGATATCAACGATCCCGCCCATATCATTGCGCCCCAAACGGTCAAAGATGATGATTTCATCCAAACGGTTCAGGAATTCGGGCCGGAAATGCGCACGCACTGCGTCCATGACATCGCGTTTGGCATCGGCGCTGTCGGCCCCTTCGGGCAATTGGCTCAGCGCTTGGGCGCCCAGATTCGATGTCAGAATGATGATGGTCTGTTTGAAATCGACAGTGCGCCCTTGGCCGTCGGTCAAAACACCATCATCCAAAACCTGCAACAGCACGTTGAATACATCTGGATGCGCCTTTTCGACTTCGTCGAACAAAACCACCTGATAGGGGCGGCTGCGGACGGCTTCGGTCAGCACCCCGCCTTCGTCATAGCCGACATAGCCGGGGGGGGCCCCGATCAGACGCGCGACCGAATGTTTTTCCATGAATTCGGACATATCAATGCGCACCATGGCGCTGTCATCGTCAAACAGAAACGATGCCACCGCTTTGGTCAGCTCGGTTTTGCCAACACCGGTCGGACCAAGGAACAGGAAGGACCCCAGTGGCCGACCTTCGTCGTTTAGACCAGCGCGCGCACGGCGGACAGAATTGGCCACGGCGGTGACAGCCTTGGATTGGCCAATCACGCGGCGATGCAGGTCATCCTCCATCCGCAGCAATTTTTCCCGCTCGCCCTCTAGCATTTTGGACATGGGGATACCGGTCCAACGTTCGACCACTTGGGCGATTTGTTCGGGGCGCACCGCCTCTTTTACGATTGTCTCATCTTCGCCGCGCTGTTCGGCCTGCGCCAGTTGTTTTTCCAGCGTCGGGATAATGCCATAGGACAATTCCCCAGCCCGCGCCAAATTCCCAGCACGCTTGGCCGATTCCAATTCAGCACGCGCACGGTCAAGCTGTTCCTTGATATCACGCGCGGACGCCAATTTATCGCGTTCGGCCTGCCACGTCGCGGTCATCGTTGCGCTGCGTTCTTGCAGGTTTGCCAAATCTTTTTCCAATGTGGCAAGTCGGTCTTGGGATGCACTATCATCCTCTAGGCGCAATGCCTCGGCCTCGATCTGTTTTTGCAGGATTTCGCGGTCTAGGGCGTCCAGTTCCTCGGGCTTGCTGTCTACCTCCATCCGCAGACGGCTGGCGGCCTCGTCCACCAGATCAATTGCCTTGTCGGGCAGAAACCGATCCGTAATGTAACGGTTCGATAATGTGGCCGCTGCGACCAAGGCGCTGTCCGAAATGCGCACGCCATGGTGCAATTCGTATTTTTCCTTGATCCCGCGCAGAATGGAAATGGTGTCCTCGACATTTGGTTCGGACACCATGACGGGTTGGAACCGGCGGGCCAGTGCTGCGTCTTTCTCGACATATTTGCGGTATTCATCCAGCGTGGTTGCACCGATGCAGTGCAATTCACCCCGCGCCAAGGCAGGTTTGATCAGGTTGGCGGCATCCATCGCGCCGTCAGATTTACCCGCCCCAACCAGCGTGTGCATTTCGTCGATGAACAAAATCACCTCGCCCGCGGCATTGGTGATTTCGGTTAGGATCGCTTTCAAACGCTCTTCGAATTCGCCACGATATTTGGCACCCGCAATCAGTGCGCCCATATCCAGCGCCATCAACCGTTTGTCGCGCAGGGATTCGGGCACATCTCCATTGATAATGCGCAGCGCCATGCCTTCGGCGATGGCGGTTTTCCCGACACCTGGTTCGCCGATCAACACGGGGTTATTTTTCGTGCGGCGTGACAGCACCTGCATCGCGCGGCGAATTTCATCATCGCGGCCGATAATGGGGTCAATTTTGCCGTCCCGCGCTGCAGCGGTCAGATCGCGGGCATATTTTTCCAACGCCTCGTATCCATCCTCGGCCGTGGCGCTGTCGGCGGTGCGCCCTTTGCGGAGGTCATTGATTGCGGCATTTAGGGTTTGTGCGGTCACACCCCCTGCATCCAACGCGGATTTCGCGCCCGATTTGATCATGCAAAGTGCCATCAAAATCCGTTCAACCGGCACAAACTGATCGCCTGCCTTTTTTGCGATTGATTCCGCCTCGGTCAAAACCTTGACCGCGGTTTGATCGACATAGGCCTGCGCGTCGCCCTGAACCGTGGGCAATTTTGCCAATGCCTGCGCCAAGGCTGCGCGCACCGCAGCCGCATCGCCACCCGAACGGGTGATCAGGTTGCTGGCCAGCCCTTGGTCGTCATCCATAAGTGATTTCAAAATATGTTCGGGCATCACACGCTGGTGATTGTCCCGAATCGCAATGGTCTGCGCCGACTGGATGAATCCGCGGGCGCGTTCCGTGAACTTGGTTAAGTCCATCGTTCGTCTCCTTATCCTAAGCACCACCTGTGTTTATGCCCGCTAAGCAGCACATAATTCTGTGGCCTCACAACCTAGGTGGCGGTTTTGCACAATTTTTTCAAGATTTGGCTAAAAAAATACCCTATCGCGCTAATACCAACACAAATGAATATGTTACTATCCATTAGGGTAGTCGAGATAAAAGGGGATCATGCGATGCAGATCATTTCCACAAGGTTTTCAAACGTCCGCGTTATGCAGGGCAATCAACGCATATTTGGGTTGGTCACATTCGATACAGATCGCGGGTTGATCCATATCGAATGTTCGGTGGTGCCTGTGCATCCCCATGATATTGCAGACCCGCATCCCCTGTTACTGGCCGAAGCCAAGGCCAAAGTCCGCGCCACAGGCCATATCCCAACCGAAGTCCACAGTGTCACCGTACATGATATGCTGATGTCACGCGTTGCCTAACGCTTGACCAAAGCGCCGTCACCTGCCACACCGTCGCCGTATAGATAAGGAGATATGAAATGGCAGATGATCGTTTAATTGTAGCAATGGACGTGCCCAATATTGTGGCCGGATTGGATTTGGCCGGAAAACTGGGCGATGCTGTTTCATTTTACAAAATCGGCCTAGGGATGCTGACGGGCGGTGGTTTGGCATTGGCAAATGAGCTGAAGCAAGAACACGGCAAACGCATTTTTCTGGATATGAAGTTTTTCGACATTGGCGCCACAGTCGAGGCGGCTGTGCGTGGCATTGCGCAGTATGATCTGGATTTCCTGACCGTTCATGGCGATCCCCATGTGGTTGCTGCCGCCAAAGAGGGTGCCGCGGGCAGCAATTTGAAAATATTGGCCGTGACGATTTTGACATCGCTGGATCGCGATGATTTGGATCGCAGTATGATAAAATCTGGCGATGTACAGGATTTGGTTGTTGAACGTGCGGGCCGCGCCTTTGACGCCGGCGCAGATGGGGTGATCGCATCGCCGCAGGAATCAGGATTGATCCGCGCCCTGCCCGAATCACACGGCCGTTTGATCGTCACCCCCGGCGTGCGCCCCATTGGTGCAGATGTGGGCGATCAAAAGCGGATCACAACCCCCGCCCAGGCGATTGCGAATGGGTCCGATCATATTGTAGTGGGCCGCCCCATCTGGAAAGCGCAAGATCCACGCGCAGCGGCATTGGACATATTAAAAGACATGCAGAACGCATAACGAGAGTGCTGGGGGCGTTGCCCCCAGACCCCCAGAGTATTTGCGCAAAAATGAAAGCCTGTTGATTTATAAATGGCATAAAAAAACCCGCCGAAAGGCGGGGTTTTTTTATTTGCTTGCTGTGTTCTTAGCCCTGACGGGCTTTGAAACGGCGCTGCGTCTTGTTGATGACGTAAACGCGGCCTTTACGGCGCACGACACGACAGTCGCGGTGACGCTGCTTCAACGAGCGGAGTGAGTTTTTAACCTTCATCGGTTTTCTCCAATCAATCGCGGCGCGTCGTCTGCGCCATTGCAGGTCGTCCCAGGTGGGACAGTGAATTCGTTCATGGTGGGCGGTACAAGGTTCGAACTTGTGACCCCTACGATGTCAACGTAGTGCTCTACCACTGAGCTAACCGCCCTATGATACGGATCCTACCCCAAAAATAAGGTGCAGGAATCCACATCGGTGGTGGGTCTATAATTGCTTGATGAAAAAGGTTCAAGACCTTTTGCAAAGGATAATTTTTGCGCTATCTATTATTTCATGGAAATAAGGTCACAAGAAACGCACGCCTATCGCATTTTGGCACCAGACGCTTGGTGTTCCAGCGTTATTTTCGCATCCCCCCATAGCGGGCGGGCCTATGAGGATGGGTTTCTAGCGGAAACGATTCTAGACCCATTGACGCTGCGCAGTTCAGAGGATGCCTATGTCGATCAGTTGATTGGCGATGTTGCACCTTGGGGATGTCCATTTATTTGTGCGCAAGCGCCACGGGCCTATGTTGATTTGAACCGCGCCGTCGATGAAATAGATCCTGCGGTTATTGAGGGTGCCATCAAGCGTGGCAGCAACCCGCGCATTGCATCTGGATTGGGTGTGATCCCCCGTGTTGTGGCGCATGGGCGCTTTATTTATCGCGGCAAACTGCCCTTGGCCGAGGCGCAGCGGCGGATTGATAAGCTGTGGCGCCCCTATCACGATGCCATGGCCGCATTGATCCGCGCGGGGACCGAACGGTTTGGGCAGGCCATTTTGCTGGATCTGCATTCTATGCCGCATGAGGCGGTCGCATCGTTTTCCAAGTCACATCAGCCCGCCGAAATTGTGGTGGGTGATCGATACGGCGCATCGGCAGACCCCGACATTACGCAATTTGTTGTGGCCTGTTTTCAAAGGGCTGGATTTCGGGTCGCGTTAAATGCGCCCTTTGCCGGAGCCTATATTTTACAGACCTATGGCAAGCCCAATCGCCGGCAACATGCGCTGCAAATTGAAATTGACCGCAGTCTGTATCTGGATGCAAAGACCCTACGACCCAGCGATGGGTTTGCGCAGACCCAGACCAAATTGCGCCACGCGCTGCGCGAGATTGCGCAGTGGGCGCAGGAAACGGATCAACAACATCCGTTAGCCGCTGAATAAGGCGGGGGTACGATTAGCGTAGCGCGCGGCCTTTGAATATGGCGTCTGTTCCGAATTTGGCCCTGATCTGATCGGTTGCGCGTTCCGCTTGGCCGCGTTTATGCGCCATTGGGTCCAATAGGTCGCCCACCCGTTCAGCCTGATCCTGTGGGCAAAGATCCGACAGCCCCGCGCCTATCAAGCGAAACGCCCCCTGTCCCGTTTCAGCAGTCAACAATGGGGCCAAATGCCTATAAAGGGTATCGGCCAGTTGCGTTGCATCGCGCAGGGTGACGCGGCGGGTAATGGATTGAAATGTTTTTGTTTTCAGTTTCAATGTCGCCACACGGCCAGCCAGCTCTTTGGCTTTGGCGCGGTCAGATACCTTTTCGCACAGGCGCCACAGGTGACCCAGCAACAGATCGCTGTCTGTTATATCAGTGTGAAAGGTTGTTTCGTTGGAAATAGATTTCACCGGCGCGTTGCGCTGCACAGATCGGTTATCCAGACCACGGGCCAAGTGCCACAACCGCCCCCCCATAGCCCCGAATCGTGCCGTCAGATCGGATTGATCCCAGCGTAGCAAATCGGCAAATGTGTGAATGCCAGCGCGATCGAGTGATTGTTGCGTCGCGGCCCCCACGCCCCAGATCAAGCGCACTGGTTTATCGCGCAAAAATTCAGCGGTTTCCGCACGGCCGATCACCGAAAACCCATGCGGTTTATTCATATCAGACGCAATTTTGGCCAAAAATTTATTATGGGATAATCCGATCGACCCTGTCAGCCCCAATTCAGTGCGCATGCGTACAATCAGGCGCGCCAATACCACCGCCGGCGGCAAGCCATGCAGTTTCTGCGTGCCCGACAGGTCCAAGAATGCCTCATCCAGCGACAGGGGTTCGATGGCAGGGGTCATTTCCAGCATCATTTGCCGAATTTGGCGGCTGACATCGGCGTAAACAGACATACGCGGTTTGATAACCACCGCATCAGGGCACAATTTACGCGCCTGAAACATGGGCATCGCAGATTTCACGCCATGAATGCGCGCGATATAGCAGGCGGTTGACACAACACCGCGATCCCCACCGCCAATAATCACAGGTCGATCCATCAATTCGGGATTGTCGCGTTTTTCAACACTGGCGTAAAAGGCATCGCAGTCCATATGTGCGATGGTCAAATCAAACAATTCCGCATGCCGTACCACACGGGGCGACCCGCAAGACACACAGCGCCCAAGGGTATCAAATGTTGTCAAACAATCACGGCACAGCGCGGACATAGTAACCCCTAGTATATCGGGCCAAAAAATTTCACCCCTTGGGTGTGCGAAACAGAAATCCTCTATATACTGTATCAAAACAACTGATATGGGAAAGACCACAAATGGAACCGCTTTTTTTAAACGGCATTATTGGCGAAAATATTTTTATAATTGTTTTAGCCATTTTTGTAATCATCACGATCTTTCTGGGTGTGCGCATTGTGCCGCAATCTGAAAAATATGTGGTGGAACGATTTGGGCGACTGCATGCCGTCTTGGGACCAGGGATTAATTTTATCATCCCCTATCTGGACCGCGTGGCCCATAAAATTTCGATTCTGGAACGCCAACTGCCCACCGCGATGCAGGATGCGATCACCACAGATAACGTTTTGGTCAAGGTCGAAACCAGTGTATTTTAGCGCATCACGGAACCTGAAAAAACGGTGTACCGGATTCGCGATATTGACGGCGCGATTGCAACAACCGTGGCCGGCATTGTGCGCAGCGAAATCGGTAAAATGGAATTGGATCAGGTCCAATCCAACCGCAGCGACTTGATCGAACGCATTCGCCACGCGGTATTGGCCATGGTCGACGATTGGGAGATCGAGGTGACGCGCGCCGAAATTCTGGACGTGAATTTGGACGACGCCACCCGCGCCGCCATGTTACAACAGCTAAACGCTGAACGCGCCCGCCGCGCCCATGTCACCGAGGCCGAAGGCAAAAAGCGCGCCGTAGAACTGGCCACAAATGCGCAGCTATTCGAATCAGAACAGGTTGCCAAAGCCCGCCGTATTCAGGCCGAGGCCGAAGCCTATGCCACAGCCGTCGTGGCCCAAGCCATTCAGGAAAACGGATTGGCCGCCGCGCAGTACCAAGTGGCCCTAAAACAGGTCGAAGCCATGACAACCGTAGGCACAGGCCAAGGAAATCAAACCATCATCCTGCCCGCAAATATCGCCGAGGCATTCGGTAACGCGTTTAACATGCTAAAGGCAAAGCCATGACAGATACCCTAATGAACACATGGTGGGCTTGGGCCAGTTTTGGTGTGATCCTAGCGCGTGCAGAAATGATTGTGCCGGCCTTTGTGTTTTTGGGGTTTGGTATTGGCGCAATGCTGACCGCACTGCTGTTGCTGATGGGTCTGGCCCCCAGTGGCGCGGGCTTGCTACTCACCTTTGCTGTGCTGTCGCTGATTTCATGGCTGGCCCTGCGCCATTTTTTCAAACCCAAACACAATCACGTCAAAACCTTTGATCGTGATATCAACGACCATTAACGAAACGCCGGGCCATGCGCCCAAACGGTCAAAGATTGGCGTTGCCCCTGTGTCACGGGGGTGACGCGATGCAGTAAATAACTTGGAAAAACGGTTGCAGCACCACGATCACAGGGGGCAGTTGTGACAGCCGTGCTGGCCATAATCTCAAGCGCGCCACCATCGTAATCTTGGGGGTCCGAAATCTGCGCGACAATGGTTAATTTGCGCTTTCCCGCCAACGGGCCACGACCAATATCAGAATGCCAATCAAAATGCCCCTGTCGTTCGCTGCCATATCGCGCGATCTGTGCGCTTTCGGCAAATTCGGTTAAATCGAAATTGTACACATCGCGGTTTGCATCACGGACCAGATCAATAATACGGTCCATAACCCAATCCGCCCCTGCGACATCATCCAACCATACCAATTCGGAACGCCGAATATTGTGGTCAGCGGCTTGCTTGACCAATTTGGCATCTTGGGCTGGTGCAGATTGGGCCATCTGCGCCAACAAATCACATTCAGCAGGCGTAAACGCCTGCGCGATCGTGTGTATGGTAATCATGGATATCAGTCCTAAAAATGGATAGGACCAATAACCACAAACCACTGGCAGGATCTGACAAATATGCGACCTAAGAGTGGGTCGTTTTTCGCCAAATTACCCCTGATCGCGGAACCGATTGACAATCGGATACCGCCGATCCAGCCAAAACGCCCTTGGGCTTAGACGCGTACCTGGTGCAGATTGAAACCGCTTATATTCGCTGGCATATAACAAACCCTGCACACGCATGACATCATCGTGCGCGAATCCCGCGGCAATACAATCGGCAACGGATGCCTCTTGGTCCACCAACATAGTCAAAATCCCATCTAACACGGGGTAATCGGGCAGGCTATCGCTGTCTTTCTGATCTGGGCGCAATTCGGCACTGGGCGGTTTGGAAATAATATTGTCCACGATCACCGCGCCAGACGGCCCCTGCATCCAGTCGCGGTGGTTTTCATTGCGCCAGCAACAAATATCAAAGACCCGCGTTTTATACAGATCCTTAATCGGGTTATACCCCCCCGCCATATCGCCATAGATCGTGGCATATCCAACGGCGACTTCAGATTTATTGCCTGTGGTCAATAACATTTCACCAAACTTGTTGGACAATGCCATCAACAATAAACCACGCAAGCGTGATTGAATGTTCTCTTCGGTCAAATCCAGCTGCGTTCCTGCAAACAATGGGGCCAGCGTGTCGGTAATCGCCGCACGCCCTGCCGAAATCGGAACATAATCATAGCGACACCCCAAATTTTCGGCCTGCAACTGCGCATCATCCAACGATGCCTGCGACGTATATTCCGACGGCAACATCACACAGCGGACATTTTCTGCGCCCAAGGCATCAACAGCAATCGTCGCAACCAATGCACTGTCAACGCCCCCCGACAGGCCCAACAGCACCTGACCAAAGCCAGATTTGCGGCAATAATCCCGCAAGGACAAAACCATCGCATGATAATCCGTCTCAAATGTGTTTGGAATTTTGGCCTTGTCCCCCGCGACAATGACCCACCCCGCATCAGTGCGTTCCAATACCACTGTTTGTATCGTCGTCTCAAACATCGGCATCTGTAGCGCCAAATCGCCACCACGGTTTAACGCAAACGATCCGCCATCAAACACCTGATCATCCTGACCACCCACCATATTTAGATAAATCAGCGGCAAACCCGTTTCGACAACCCGTGACACCATATGGTTATAACGCACATCCATCTTGCCACGGTAATAGGGCGATCCATTGGGCACTAACAAAACCTCTGCGCCCGTCTCTGCCAAAGTCTCAGCAACATCACTGTGCCAACTATCTTCACAAATCGGGCTGCCAATCCGCACAGGCCCCACCGCATAGGGGCCAGACACGTCACCCGATTGAAAAATACGCACCTCATCAAAAACCGTTTCATTGGGCAAATGATGCTTTTCCACCACCGTGCGCACCTGACCACCCGCCAAGATAACATAGGCGTTAAACAACTGTCCCGCCTCAACCCAAGGTGTCCCAATCGCAACCGCAGGGCCATCCGCACACTCAGATGCCAAATCACGCACCGCTTGCATCGCAGCCAAATGAAACGCTGGCTTCATCACCAAATCTTGCGCATTATAGCCCGTCACAAACATCTCGGGAAAGGCCACCAGATCACTCCCCGCATCCCGCGCCTCTACCCATATCTGCCGTGCCATATCAACATTGCCAGATATATCCCCAACCGTGGGGTTCACCTGCGCAAGCGTGATGCGAAACTGATCTGCCATTTGCTCAATCCTCAAACTTTCCCATGATCTAGCGGGATTGCCCAAATAAAAAAACCCGAATGTCTTTCATTTTTGCAAAAATACCCATCAGCCCGCAGGGCTGTCAGGGCCGTCTGGCCCTGACCTAGACCTCTTCGACTTCCAAAACACCGTTCAGGCTTTTGATTGCGCCCTTGATCTGCGGGTTCACGGGATAATCGCGCCCCACATCCATCTCAACCTCACCAGGTAATGTTGGATCCAACAATGCAAACACGATCGGCCCCTTGGGTCCAGATTTCACCTGATCCGCAGCTTGATCCAGAACCGATGCAATCGCGGGCAAAATGCTGGCCTGTTCGATGTATATCTTCAATCCACGCGCACCGACATCGGCCACGGCAATATCAGCAGGCGCAATCGAACGGCCCAATAATTTCAACTGATCCGCCTCATAGGTGGCCTCGGCCGTCACAACAACCTTGGCGCCGGTTTCCAGATATTCGCGCGATTTTTCTAGCGCCTCAGAAAATAATGTCACCTCGAACGCCCCTGTCGGGTCGCTGAGCTGGACAAAGGCAAATCGGTTCCCCTTGGCTGATTTACGTTCCTGACGTCCCGCAACAACGCCCGCCATTTTTGCCACCATTGGGCCGGCTGCGGCCTTGTGCGTGACCTCATCCATGGTCAACACACCTTTGCGCTTTAGCGCGACCATGTAATCATCCAGCGGATGGCCCGACAAATAAAACCCAATCGCTTTGAATTCTTCGGCCAATCGTTCGGCGGGCAACCAATCGTTGACGGGTAACAAACGGGGTTCGGGCAAATCATCGCCCGCATCGCCAAACAACGACACCTGATTTGACGATTTTTGTTCGTGGTGTGCAGCGGAATATTGCGTCAATGCCTCAATACTTTCAAATACGCGGCGGCGGTTTTTGTCCAATTCATCAAATGCCCCCGCGCGCGCCAGCATTTCCAACGGACGCTTGCCCACGCGTTTCAAATCAACCCGACGCGCAAAATCAAACAGATTAACAAAGGGTTTATCCCCACGCCCTGCAACGACCAATTTCATCGCCTCGACACCCACATTTTTCAACGCGCCCAGCGCATAGACCAAGGCGCCATTTTCAACATCAAACAGCGCCTGCGATCGGTTCGCACAGGGCGGAACATAGGGCAGATCCAGCCCCTTTTTCACCTCTTCGAAGTAAACGGCCAATTTATCGGTCAGATGAATATCGCAGTTCATCACACCGGCCATAAATTCAACCGGATGATTGGCCTTTAGCCAACCGGTTTGATAACTGACCACCGCATAGGCCGCCGCGTGGGATTTGTTGAAACCATAGTTGGCGAATTTTTCCAACAGGTCGAACACTTCGGATGCTTTCTTGGCCTCGACCCCGTTTTCGGCCGCTCCCTTTTCAAATTTGGGGCGCTCGGCATCCATCGCCTCTTTGATCTTTTTACCCATGGCGCGGCGCAACAGGTCGGCGCCACCCAGACTGTATCCCGCCATAACCTGCGCGATCTGCATCACCTGTTCCTGATAAACGATGATGCCTTGGGTTTCTTCCAAAATATGATCGATCAGGGGATGGACCGATGCGCGTTTCTTGACGCCGTTTTTCACCTCGCAATAGGTGGGAATGTTTTCCATTGGACCCGGACGATACAGCGCCACCAGCGCCACGATATCTTCGATACAGGTGGGTTTCATCCGTTTCAGGGCATCCATCATGCCCGAACTTTCCACCTGAAACACCGCAACCGTTTTCGCCGCTGCGTATAATTTATAGGTTGCCTCATCATCCAGCGGAATGGCGTTAATCTGATTTTCCGCACCTGCCGCCGGTTCATACAGCGTTCGGCCATCTGCCGTCACATGCAACGGACGGCCCGATTTCAGGATCAAATCAACAGCATTTTGAATAACTGTCAGCGTTTTCAAACCCAGAAAGTCGAATTTAACCAATCCCGCCTGTTCGACCCATTTCATATTGAACTGCGTGGCGGGCATATCGGAACGGGGGTCTTGGTACAAAGGCACCAGCGCATCCAAAGGCCGATCACCAATCACAACCCCCGCCGCGTGGGTGGATGCGTTGCGCAACAGCCCTTCGACCTGTTGACCATAGGTGAGCAGGCGGTTGACCACCTCTTCGGTCTGTGCCTCTTCGGCCAGACGCGGTTCGTCCTTTAACGCCTGCGCGATGCTGACCGGTTTGACGCCCTCGACGGGGATCAATTTCGACAAACGGTCCACTTGGCCATAGGGCATTTGCAACACACGGCCTACATCACGCACAGCCGCCTTGGACAATAACGCACCAAAGGTAATGATCTGGCCCACCTTGTCGCGGCCATATTTTTGCTGAACGTATTGGATCACCTCTTCGCGACGATCCATACAGAAATCGATGTCAAAATCGGGCATCGACACGCGTTCTGGGTTCAAAAACCGTTCAAACAGCAGACTATAGCGCAACGGATCAAGGTCGGTGATCGTCAACGCATAGGCCACCAGTGACCCCGCGCCCGATCCACGCCCTGGCCCAACGGGAATATCATGATCCTTGGCCCATTTGATAAAATCGGCAACGATCAGGAAATAGCCGGGAAACCCCATGCCTTCGATAATGTTTAATTCGAATTCCAGCCGTTTTTCATACTCTTCCACAGATGCGGCATGGGGGATCACGGCCAAGCGTGCCTTTAATCCCTCAACCGCTTGACGGCGCAGTTCTTGGACTTCGTCATCCGCGAATTTGGGCAAAATCGGATCGCGCCGATATGCCATGAACGCACAGCGTTGCGCGATTTCCACGGTGTTTTCCAGCGCCTCAGGCAAATCGGCAAATAGGGTCGCCATTTCTTGAGGGGATTTGAAATAATGCTGGCTGGTCAACCGGCGGCGGTCGTTTTGCTGATCGACATAGGCACCGTCGGCGATACAGATCAGCGCATCGTGCGCCTCATACATATCAGGTTTGGGGAAATACACGTCATTTGTGGCAACCAACGGAATATCCATGGCATAGGCCATTTCCACAAACCCACGTTCTGACAGGGCCTCGGCCTCGGGCAGGCCATTGTCACCGGGGTGGCGTTGCAATTCGACGTATAACCGATCGCCAAAAATACCCAGCAGGCGATCCATCAGCGCCTGCGCAGCGGGGCGCTGTGATGTGCGCAACAGGCGGCCAATTGGGCCATCGGGCCCGCCAGTTAAACAGATAATACCCTGATTATACTGTTCAATTTCCTCTAATGTGACCTGCGGCAGCTGCCCCCCTTTGTCCACATAAAGACATGTGTTCAGCTTCATCAGGTTTTCGTAACCCGTTTCGTTTTGCGCCAATAACACCATCGGCGCGGGGTCGATTTGTTTTTCCCCCAACCCCGCCAGAACATAGGCCACATCAACCTGACACCCGATAATCGGTTGAATACCGGCACCTGCGGCTGTCACAGAAAATTCCAGCGCGGAAAACAGGTTGTTGGTGTCTGTCACAGCAACCGCAGGCATACCCGCATCTGCACACAGGCTGGGCAGTTTTTTCAACCGCATCGCCCCCTCAAGCAGGGAATATTCAGTGTGAACGCGCAGGTGAATGAATCGAACATCTTGGGTCATAGGAGGAAGGTTAAACCAGATTGCCCGCCGCTGGAATCGGTTTTTGACCCAAAGTCGGCAACATTCTTCTTGCCAAACGCGGAAATCCCCGTCTAGCATGGGCTAACGGGGAATGGCCGTCTGTTTTCTACGCCGCATCGAGGACAGGCAAACGTGGCATATGGTACCGCGGCGGATACATCACATGAATATTTCGTTTCTTCTGAACGGAGAGACAGTACATCTGAGCGATGTACATCCAACCACCACATTGCTGGATTGGCTGCGCGAACAACGTGGCCTGACCGGCACGAAAGAGGGCTGTAACGAAGGCGACTGCGGTGCATGTACCGTCATCGTGATGGACGCGGAAACAACGCGGCCCCTAAACGCCTGCATCCTGTTTTTGCCACAACTTCACGGCAAAGCGATCCGCACCGTCGAAGGCATCGCATCAGCCGACACCCTGCATCCCGCACAGCAGGCCATGATTGATCTGCACGGGTCGCAATGCGGATTTTGCACACCGGGTTTCGTCACTTCCATGGTCGCGGCGGGGATCAATTGCGATACAGATCATGACACCACACTGGCGGGCAACCTGTGCCGCTGCACAGGATATGCACCCATTGCACGGGCAGCAAAACGCACTGAAAATACCCCCCTGCCAGATTGGGTGGCCACCGATCGGCAGGCGCTTGCCGCCTGCGCCAAGGCAGCGTTGACCGCGGCACAGCCGGGGTCGGGCGATGCCTTGGCTGCCCTGCTGATGGATCACCCCCAAACGCGGCTGATTGCGGGGGCAACAGATGTGGGGCTTTGGGTGACCAAACACCTCTCTGACCTTGGGCCCGTTGCCTTCTTGAACCAAGCATACGATCTTGCACAGATTACCGAAACCGAAACACATTGGGACATCGGCGCCATGGTGACGATCGAAACCCTGCGCCTGTGGGCCGTGGACCATATGCCCGCGCTGGCTGACCTGTTGCGCCGCTATGCCTCGACCCAGGTGCGCATGGCGGCCACGCTGGGGGGCAATATCGCCAATGGCTCGCCCATCGGGGACAGCCCACCCGCGCTGATCGCCTTGGGCGCCACGCTGACCCTGCGTCGCGGCGACACACGCCGCACGATCCCCTTGCAGGATTTCTTTATCGACTATGGTAAGCAGGATTTGCAGGCTTCGGAATTTGTGCAATCCATCCAAATCCCCAAATCAGACCATGACCTGCGCTGCTATAAAATATCCAAACGTTTTGATCAGGATATTTCCGCGCTGTTGGGCTGTTTCAACATCCGCGTTGAAAACACCACAATCCAAGAAGCCAAAATCGCATTTGGCGGCATGGCGGGCATTCCCAAACGAGCCAACGCTGTCGAACGGGCGCTGATTGGTCACCCCTGGACACTGGATACCATAACCGCAGCGCAGTCCGCATGGGCAGATGATTTCCAGCCCCTGTCAGACATGCGTGCCTCGGCCGATTACCGCCTGAAAACGGCGCGCAATTTGCTGATGCGGTATTTCCACGACCGCGCCGGCACCCCCACATCCGTGCATGAGGTAGCCGTATGAGCGTTTCCAAACCCCTACCCCACGATGCCGCGAAACTGCATGTCACAGGGCGCGCAAACTATATCGACGATATCCCCGTTCCCGCAAACTGCCTGCATCTGGCCTTTGGCACAGCTACGATTGCGCGCGGGCGCATCACCAACATGGACCTAGGCGCTGTGACATCCGCGCAGGGCGTGGTCGCTGTGCTAACGGCCGATGATTTGCCCTTTGCCAATGACGTGTCCCCTGCGGCCCATGATGAACCGCTGCTGTGCGATGGACAGGTGCATTACCATGGACAACCGCTTTTCTTGGTGGTGGCGGACAGTCACCTAAATGCCCGCCGTGCCGCACGATTGGCACGGGTGGAATATGCGCCTGAAACACCCATTTTGACCATCGAACAGGCCCTAGCCATCGACAACCGGTTCGAAGAAGGTCCGCGCATCTATACCCGTGGCGATGTGGATTATGCCCTGCCACAGGCAAAACACACTCTTACGGGCAGCTTTGACATCGGCGGCCAAGAGCATTTTTACCTAGAGGGTCAGGCCGCCCTGGCCCTGCCGCAAGAGGATGACGAAATGATCGTCCATTCCTCGACCCAGCATCCCACCGAAATCCAACACAAAGTGGCCGAAGCCCTCGGCCTAGGCATGCACCAAGTACGCATACAAACCCGCCGCATGGGGGGCGGTTTCGGCGGCAAAGAAAGCCAAGGCAACGCATTGGCCGTTGCCTGCGCCATTGCTGCGCGCGCCACAGGGCGCCCCTGTAAAATGCGCTATGACCGCGATGATGACATGATCATCACAGGCAAACGCCATGATTTTCGCATCACTTACCAGGTGGGCTTTGACGATGATGGGCGTTTGTTGGCCATTGATTTTACCCACTACACGCGCGGCGGCTGGGCGCAGGATTTGACGCTGCCGGTGGCCGATCGCGCCATGCTGCACGCCGATAACGCCTATTTCGTGCCGCATATGCGGGTCATCAGCCACCGTTTGAAAACCAATACAACCAGCGCAACTGCATTTCGCGGATTTGGCGGCCCGCAGGGCATGATTGGGATCGAACGCGTTATGGATCACGTGGCCCGCCATTTGGGGCGCGATCCATGGGACATTCGCCGCCTCAATTTCTATGCCAATGCAAACAGCACAACACCGCAGGACACGCATTACGGCATGCCCGTGCGTGATTTCATTTTGGATAATCTCTGCGATGAATTGATCAAAACCAGCGACTATCAAAAACGCAAAACCGAAATTGCAGCGTGGAATGAAACCAGCCCCATCCTCAAACGGGGAATCGCGATTTCACCTGTGAAATTTGGTATATCCTTTACCCTAACGCACCTGAACCAGGCGGGGGCCTTGGTGCATGTGTACCAAGACGGCAGCATCCGCATCAATCACGGTGGCACTGAAATGGGTCAAGGTTTGTTTCAGAAATTGGCCCAAGTCGCCGCATCACGGTTTGGCGTCGGCATGGAGGCCATCAAAATCACCGCAACCGACACGGCCAAGGTGCCCAACACATCTGCCACGGCGGCCAGTTCGGGCAGTGACCTGAACGGAATGGCGGTGCAAATCGCCTGTGATACGATCATATCGCGCATGGCGGAATTTTTGGCGCATCAGTACAACAAAACCCCCGATGATGTGGTGTTTCGTGATGGAACCGTTCAGATCGGCCGCCGCGAAATCAGTTTCGCCCAAGCCGCCATGACCTGTTATCAGGCGCGTGTCAGCCTGTCGGCCACTGGGTTTTACAAAACCCCTGATGTCGCATGGGATCGCATCGCGGGACGGGGCCAGCCGTTTTATTATTTCGCCTATGGTGCCGCCGTGACCGAGGTGGTGATTGACACGCTGACCGGCGAAAACCGTATTCTGCGAACCGATATTTTGCACGACACAGGCAACAGCCTGAACCCCGCCTTAGACATTGGCCAGATCGAAGGTGCCTATGTCCAAGGGTCCGGCTGGCTGACCACCGAAGAATTGGTCTGGGATGACCACGGTCGCCTGCGCACGCACGCGCCATCAACCTATAAAATTCCAGCCATGGCAGACAGGCCAGATGTATTCAACGTATCCCTATGGGGACGCGACAACCCCGCGCAGACGGTGTACCGATCCAAGGCTGTGGGTGAACCGCCGTTTATGTTGGGCATTTCAACCTATCTGGCGCTGGTCGATGCCATTTCGGCCTGCGGATCGGGGTACGCCAATTTGGATGCCCCCGCCACCGCCGAACGGGTGTTGGCCGCAGTCGTACGGGTGCGCGCATGACCTTGGATCGCAGACTGGCGCAACGCCTGTTGAAGCAGCACGACCGTGTGTGCCGCGTCTGCGTATTGCAAACCCGCGGGTCCGCGCCGCGTGATGCGGGCACGGATATGTGGGTAACACCGGACGGCCAAATTGGCACGATCGGTGGGGGTCAATTGGAATATGCCGCCTGCTCCACCGCCCGCGCGGCCATCACATCAGGCAAAACCCGCTGGACCAGCGCGCATGCCTTGGGGCCCGATATGGGGCAATGCTGCGGTGGGCATGTGACACTGGGTTTTGAAATCTTTGACGCGGCATCCCTGCCCGATGCGAACCAAGATTTATTTGTTCGCAGCTTTGACCCCGAACAGGATGTCGGCCCGGACATGGCGACATGGCGCGCGCAATATGTGGCCCATGGCCAAAGCGACGGATTTTTGTTTCATGACGGCATTGTGATTGATGCATTGCAGCGCGCGACACGCCCCCTTTGGATTTGGGGGGCGGGACATGTGGGGCGTGCGATGGTTGAAATTCTGTCACCCCTGCCCGATTTCAACATCACATGGATCGATACGGACCGATCACGGTTTCCGGCGGATATTCCCGACACAGTTGATATCCTATATACCCAGCACTGCTATGATCTGGCCAAACACGCCCCGCAGCAGGCCAGTCACTTGATCCTGACCTATTCACATCATTTGGATTTAATGATCTGCGACGCGGTTTTGCGGCGATCTTTTCATTGGGCGGGATTGATCGGGTCAGACACCAAATGGGCCCGATTTCGCAGCAGATTGACCAAAATGGAACATGAAGCTGCCCAAATACAGCGCATCACCTGCCCCATCGGGCGACGGGATTTCGGAAAACATCCCTTTGCAATTGCCATCGGGATGGCAAATTGCCTATTAGAGATGGAAGCCGTCCAAAACCTTGGAAAGGAAAAAACCGCATGAGTGATCATTTGCTAAGTTTGACCGGTTTAACCAAAGCCTATCCGGGCGTTGTGGCCAATGATAACGTCAGCTTTGCCATAGGCAAAGGCGAGGTGCATGCATTGTTGGGCGAAAACGGGGCGGGCAAATCTACGCTGGTCAAAATGATCTACGGTCTGGTCAAACCCGACAGCGGTTCCATGGAATTAAACGGCAAACCCTATCACCCCCAAGAGCCACGCCAAGCGCGCGCCAATGGGGTGGCCATGGTGTTCCAACACTTTTCCCTGTTTGACGCCATGAGCGTGGCAGAAAACATCGCCCTTGGCATGGAAACACCCCCTTCCCCGCGTGATTTGGCGCATCAAATTCGCGATGTATCCCGTACCTACGGCCTGCCCCTTGACCCGCATAAAATTGTGGGAGGCCTGTCAGCAGGTGAACGCCAGCGCGTTGAAATTATCCGCTGTTTGCTGCAAAATCCAAAATTGTTGATCATGGATGAACCCACATCCGTTTTGACCCCGCAAGAGGTTGATATTCTGTTCAAAACCCTACGGCAGCTGAAATCCGAGGGCACATCCATTCTGTATATTTCCCATAAATTGGACGAAATACGTGCGCTTTGTGATACGGCCACAATCCTACGTTTGGGCCAGAAAGTAGACACCTGCACACCTGCAGAAAAATCAGCACGAGAATTGGCGGAAATGATGGTGGGCACCAGCTTTGCCAGCCCACAACGCCACGACCGTGAATTGGGCCCTGTTTTATTATCAGTCACGGGATTGTCCGTGCCTGCGGCAGATGCCTTTGGCACCAGCTTGCGCGATATTTCATTCGATATTCGGGCCGGCGAAATTTTAGGCATTGGCGGTGTGGCGGGCAACGGCCAAGATGAATTGTTAAGCGCGCTATCGGGAGAGACCCGTGTGCCTGGGGGCATGATTAAAATCAAAGGCCAGGATATCGGACAATGGGGCCCCAATGCCCGCCGTGAGGTCGGTATTTTATGCGCGCCCGAGGAACGTTTGGGCCATGCCGCTGCCCCGAACCTGAGCCTGAGCGAAAACGCGATGATGACCGGGGCTGCGCGGCGTGGATTGGTGTCAGGCGGCATTTTGAATTGGTCCAAGGCGCATGATTTCGCGCAAGAGATTATTGCCCAGTTTGATGTGCGCACACCGGGCCCGCAAAACGCAGCGCGATCTTTGTCCGGTGGAAATTTGCAAAAATTTGTGATCGGTCGTGAGGTATTGCAAAACCCAGATGTTTTGGTGGTCAATCAGCCCACCTGGGGTGTTGATGCCGCCGCCGCCGCCGCCATTCGCCAAGCGTTGTTAGATTTGGCGACCAAAGGCGCCGCGGTGGTGGTGATCAGCCAAGATTTGGATGAGCTCATTGAAATTAGCGATCGTTTCGGAGCGTTGAATGCAGGACGGATGGACAAGATTGAGCCGATGGCAGGACTGAGCATTGACGAAATCGGGTTAATGATGGGGGGCGCGGGAACAGATGTCTGAGGCAAGGGAGCGCCGCGGCGCGGCGCATGAGTATTTGAGCAAAAATGAAAGAGGGGGTGCGGCATGATTCGGTTAGAGAAGCGCAAGCAGACCTCTCGGTTTTGGACATATGTCACGCCGATATTGGCGGTAGTGTTGACGATGATTTTTGGCGGGGTTTTGTTTGCCATTTTGGGCAAGGATCCTGTGTTGGCGATCAAGACGATATTTTGGGATCCTGTGTTTGGGGAGTTTGCGTTTTATTACCGCCCTGAGGTGTTAAAGAAGGCAGCACCGCTGATATTGATCGCGGTTGGACTGTCCTATGGATTTAAGGCGGGCATTTGGAATATTGGCGCTGAGGGTCAATATATCATCGGCGCGATATGTGCAGCCGGTGTGGCATTGTCATTTTATCCGATGGAGGGGCGTTGGTTTATTTTCCCGCTGATGATTATCGCAGGTGTCCTAGGTGGCATGATTTGGGCCATGGTTCCTGCGTTGTTGCGGGTTTATTTCAAGACCAACGAGATTTTGGTATCCTTGATGTTGGTGTATGTGGCAGATGTCTTGATCAAAGCGTTTTCGATTGGATTGATGCGTAATCCCGATGGTCATGGATTTCCTGGCAGCCGTAATTTGAACGATTATTCATCCGCCGCAAATTTGGAATTGATTGCCGGAACCGGTCTGCATTGGGGGGTGATTGCCGCGATTGGCGTTGTTGTGGCAAGCTATGCCATTCTGGCGCGCCATCAATTCGGGTTTCATGTTCGGTTGACTGGCGAAAGCCCGCGGGCCGCCGGATTTGCGGGCGTGAATGCCAATCGGTTGATTATGGTGTGTTTCCTGATTTCTGGCGGTTTGGCCGGTGTTGCAGGCATGTTTGAGGTATCTGGCCCTGCGGCGCAGATTTTGGGCAGTTTCCCATCCGCCTATGGCTTTACCGCGATTATCGTTGCATTTTTGGGGCGGCTGAACCCTGTGGGCATATTGCTGGCGGGGTTGTTATTGGCGTTAACTTATGTCGGAGGCAGCGCCGCTGAAACAGCGATGAATATTCCATCGGCCACAATTCAGATCTTCCAGGGAATGCTGCTGTTTGTGCTATTGTCTGTGGATGTTTTGACCAATTACCGGTTGCGGTGGGCAGCCAAGGCGGGGGGCGTTTGATATGGATATCAACCCGATACTATTAGCAGCAGCGATTATGGTCGCATCGACCCCCATTTTATTGGCGGCGATCGGCGAATTGGTAGTCGAACGCGCTGGTGTTTTGAATTTAGGTGTCGAAGGTATGATGATCACCGGTGCGGTGGTTGGATTTATCGCAGCCCATGAAAGTGAAAGCGCCACCTTGGGGTTCATGGGAGCAGCCCTTGGTGGGGCGGCGGTGTCGGTGATATTTGGTCTGTTGACCCAATTTTTGCTGACCAATCAGGTGGCAACAGGATTGGCCTTGACCCTGTTTGGTGTGGGCCTGTCTGCATTGGTGGGCCAAGGGTATGACACCACCACACAGGTGCCTGTTCCGAAAATGCCGATCCCTGTGTTATCGGATATTCCCATCATTGGGACCATTTTGTTCCGGCATGACGCGATGGTGTATCTAAGCCTGCTGATCGTGGCCGGCGTGTTCGTGTTTTTGACAAAAACACGCGCCGGCATGATTTTGCGTGCCGTTGGCGAAAACCATGATGCGGCCCACGCTCTGGGGTATAAGGTCCGCCGTGTGCGCATGATGGCCATTATGTTTGGCGGGGCCTGCGCCGGTTTGGGCGGGGCCTATATCAGTTTGGTGCGCGTGCCACAGTGGGTGGATAATATCACTGCGGGAACGGGTTGGATTGCCTTGGCGATTGTTGTATTTGCCAGCTGGAAACCATGGCGATTGTTATTGGGTGCCTATTTATTTGGCGGGGTCACCGCGTTACAGATTAATATTCAGGCAGAGGGGCTGGATATACCTGTCGAATATCTGTCAATGTCGCCCTATATTGCCACGATCGTCGTATTAGTCATAATATCAGGCGGACGCGCCCCCGGATCGTTGGGAAAAATTTTCCACGCCTCGTCATAGGGTGTGGTATATGCATCGCGGAATAGTCCGCAACAATAGGAGAGAAGAACACATGAACCGCAGATCTTTATTAGCCGCTGGCGCAACAGCTGCAATTGCCGCCGCTTTGGGCGCACCACTGCGTGCCAATGGTAAAATCAAAGTAGGTTTCATCTATGTTGGCCCAATCAACGACGGTGGCTGGACACAGCACCACCATCATTCCGCCAAGGAAATGGTTGAACATTTCGGCGATGCCGTTGATTTAGTGTACCAAGAAAACGTCCCCGAGGGACCAGACGCAGAACGCGCAATCACACAGATGTGCTTGGGCGGGGCTGACATCATCTTTACCACGTCGTTTGGTTTTATGGATCCAACCATCAACGTTGCCAAGAAATTCCCAAATGTGAAATTCGAACACGCAACAGGGTACAAACAGGCCGACAACGTATCAGTATACTCAGCCCGTTTCTACGAAGGTCGCGCGATTCAGGGCACCCTGGCCGGTCGTGTCACCAAAACTAACAAAGTGGGCTATATCGCATCCGTTCCAATCCCCGAGGTTGTGCGCGGCATCAACTCGGCCTTTATCCATGCACGCAAGGTAAACCCAGACGTAGAATTCAAAATTGTTTGGATTTTCGAATGGTTGAACCCCGCCAAAGAGGCCGACGCCGCCAAGGCGTTGATCGAACAGGGCTGCGACGTTGTTCTGCAACACACCGATTCGACCGCACCACACGCAGCCGCGAAAGAGGCAGGTGGCGTTTACACATTCGGCCAAGCCGCAGATATGGCGGAATACGGCCCAATGCCGCGCATTTCATCCATCATCGACAACTGGGCGCCATATTACATCGCACGCGTTCAGGCGGCAATGGACGGCACATGGACATCCGTGAACACGTGGGATGGGATCAGCACAGGCATGGTTGGCATCGGTGAAATTTCCAACGCCGTTCCAGCCGATGCGAAAGCCGAAGCAGAAGCAATGCGCGATGCAATCGCGGCAGGCGAATACCATCCATTCACCGGACCAATCAATAAACAAGACGGTTCCGTTTGGTTGGCCGAGGGCGAAATCGCAGACGATGGCGCATTGGCCGGTCTGAATTTCTATGTCGAAGGCATCACAGGCAATATCCCAAGCTAAGGGATCAGCATTGAAACGTAACAACGCCCCGCCCATTCGGTGGGGCGTTTTGCATTGATTTAGCGATGCATCGGAATGACGTTGTCCAAATCATCCTCGGCCATGGCCAGCAGGAAATTCAAAATCTGTTTTTCCATGGTCTTACGCAGGGCGGCTATCACATCCTTAAGCGATAGCATCTGACAGAATTTGCCGGCTTCGCATTCAATGGGCAGATGCCGGACGTTATTTTCCAACATGACGGCCAGCGCCGTCAAAACAGACTGATCGCGCCCCAATGTGATGGGATTTGGGGTCATAATATCACGGATTCGGGTTTGGCCCGCGCGTTTGTCTTCGGCCACACAGCGGCGCACGATATCGCGTTCACTGACGATCCCGATCAAAACACCATCTTGTACCAAGGCAAGCGCCCCAATATTGCGCCGAGCCATGACCTTAGTCGCCCAACGCACCAATGCATCGGGGCCAATTGAAATCATTTCGACCTTTTTAGGTAGGTCTTTGATCAAAGTCGTGTCACAGCCTATCTCCTGTTTGCATTTAAAATCTAATGTCTGTATGAACGATCTTAGCATCTATTCTATTACACCTAATAATCATTTTAATAACTTTGGTTCACAATTTCGATCGAATTGACGCGCGGCAGAGGGGGCGATAGTGTCATCCGCTAAACAGCCAAGGGACATGCCGCATGACTGACAAAATCTTTGCCGATTGGGCAGAACGGAACAAAGCGCCCATTGCAGATGTTATGGCCGAATTTTTGCCCACTACGGGCAAAGTGTTGGAAATCGCCAGCGGATCGGGGCAGCATATTGTCCATTTTGCACAACGGTTTCCATCGCTGAACTGGCAGCCAACCGATTTACAGGCCGATCGCGTGGCGTCGATCAATGCCTATCGCACTGAGTCTGGGTGCAACAACATTCACCCCGCCCGCCAATTGGATGCACGTCAGGCCAATACAGAATGGACAAACGGATCGTATCAGGCGGTGGTGATCGTCAATGTGTTCCATTTGATCAGCACACCTGACACCCGCGCCATAATCGTCAATACGGCGCAGGCTTTGGCCCCGGGGGGCATGTTGTTCATCTATGGCCCGTTTATGCGCGGCGGTGAATTGACCAGCGCAGGGGATCAGGACTTTGATCAGCGGATCAGGTCTGAGACCCCAGACGCCGGCTACAAAGATGATTTCGATATGATCGACTGGATCCAAGAGGAATGGTTGGACATGCGATTGGTCGCCGAAATGCCCGCCAATAACCTGATGCTGGTCGCGGCCAAACCCTAGACCTTAGCCGCGCGGACCCAGTTTTGCCACTGTCGCACGCACCCGCGTCAGGCGCGCCGCATTGGGTGGATGGGTTCCCAAAACGCGATCACCCGGATCGGGCAAGCGGTTGAAAAACATCGATCCCGCCACTGCATCATATCCCGCACGATGGGCAATGACGGTGCCGATTTCGTCGGCCTGCAATTCATGTTCCTTGGAATATACGCGACTGCCGATACCCGCACCGATGTCCGCGGCCAAATCCACCATATTGGAAGCGCCCCCAACGGCGGCAGCCAAACCACCCAGCGCAATGGCCCCCAACCATGTGTTGGTCGTTTGCTGGCGTATATGGCCCGCAATGTGGTGGGCCATTTCATGACCAAGGATGAATGCCAATTCATCCTCGTTCCGGACCGATTTTAACAAGGCGGCGGTGAATATCACGACGGGCTGGCCTGTTTCGCTTTCGGTTTGATAGGCGTTGATCACGGATCCAGGTTTTGGGTCAGTGTCCACATAAATTGCGAAATCACAGGGCTGCTGTGATGTCATTCCGCGGCATATTTCCGTGCCAACCGGTTCGACGCGGCCGATCACACGTTTGAACGATGCCACAGGGTTGACCAAGGGCTGCGACGATTGCGGGGCCTAGGCCACGGGCGGCTCGGGACGCACCGTTGGAACAGCTGGCGCGCCACCACAGGACGCCAACACCAATCCACAGATCGCGGCCAAACCCAATTTCACCCTGTTCATGAAAAATTCCTCCCTCACGCTTGGAAAATACGATATACTGGAATTGTGAAAATACAGAACGGAAAATGCGATGTTTACGATTGAACATGAATTCGACTGCACCGTTGTCACTTTATTAGATCACGACACCCCGCATCTGCAAGAGGATGTGATCATCACATCATTCGATGATTGCGTGACCGTCGAACAATATGATCCCCATACGGGTCACATGCAAAAAGTGACCCTATCTATGGCCCAAGTGACCGAATTAGCCGCATCCCTAGCCCTGCCCGAGGGCGCCTATACCCACGATTTGGTCTAGGCTGACAATAGGCCGGCAACGGATTTAATGTTGCCCCACCTCATCGGGACTGACGGACACCGATTTCACAACCGCATAGCACGGTATGCCCGCCTGCAACCCCATGGCATCCACGGACCGGCCCGTGACCCGTGCCAAAATACGATCGGGTCCGCATTGCAATGTCACAATCGCGCCCGGTCCATCCCCCCGCCGCACCGCCAAAATTGTCCCTGCGACAATGTTCAGGGCAGATATGTTTTGCGGGGCATCACGCATCAATGTCACGTCCTGGGCCAAAATGCGCAGTCGAACGGTCGCCCCGATCGGCACTTGGATCTGGGGCAAATACATATGTCCACCGGCGACAGACAGATGCGTTAACCCATCTGGATCATGGGCCATCACATGGCCCACAATCACCGCCCCTGCATCGCGCAGCCCCAAACTGGGCGCCAAATCCGCATCCGCAAAAACCGCCGCAGTGGTGTCATTGGCCACAACTTGCCCCGCCTGTATGACGACAACCTGGTCCGCCAATCGGGCAATTTCGCTGACCGCGTGGCTGACGTATAGGATCGGCATGTCCAATTCGTCCCGCAGCTTTTCAAGATATGGCAAAATCTCGGCCTTGCGGGCCCCATCCAATGCGGCCAAGGGTTCGTCCATCAATAAAACCCGCGGCGATGATAACAACGCGCGTGCGATCGCCACCCTCTGTTTTTCACCGCCCGACAGCCCTGATGGGCGGCGCGACATCAAATGCCCTAGGCCCAACATATCCACAATCCGATGCTGTAATGGCGCGTCCGCCACGGCGCGTCCGAATTTGACCGCATAGGATAAATTCCCTGACACCGACAAATGCGGAAACAGCCGTGCATCTTGGAACACATATCCCACACCGCGTTTGTGGGCGGGCACGTTTATTCCGTCTGCGCTGTCAAACACCACATTATCTTGGACGCAAATGCGCCCCGCCTGTGGTGTAATTAACCCGGCCACGGCATTGATCACGCTGGTTTTGCCCGCCCCGGACCGCCCAAACAGGGCCGTGACCCCGTTGGGCACATCAAAGGACGTATCCAACGAAAATGCCCCCAAGCGATGTTTCAGTGCCACCGTCAATGCCATATCCGTTCCCCCCCCGCCTATGCCGTCAAACGCCGCTGCATGCGGCGCGCCAGAATTTCGGATACGATCAGCGCGCCCACGGCAATGGCCGCAGAAATCAGCACCAAAGTCATGGCAACCGGTTCCTGCCCCGGAACCTGCATCGCGCTGTAAATCGCCGAGGGAATCGTTTGTGTTTGCCCAGGAATATTCGACACAAAGGTGATGGTTGCGCCGAACTCACCCATGGCTTTGGCAAAGGCTAGGACCATACCAGCCAAAACACTGGGAAAAATCAATGGCAGGGTAATGGTGGCAAACACAACCACCGGACGGACCCCCAGTGTTTGCGCCGCCTGTTCCAATTTGGGATCGACCGCCTCAAACCCCAACCGGATGGCGCGCACCATCAGTGGAAACGCCATGATCGCCGCCGCCAACACGGCCCCCGTCCAGCGAAATGCCAGTGTTACACCAAACCAGTCCAGCAACACCTGCCCCGCAGGGCCATTTCGCGAAAAAAGTAATAATAACAGATACCCAGTCACCACAGGGGGCAATACCAACGGGGCATGCACCAGCGCATTTAAAACCGCATGCCCCCGAAATTCATGCCGCGCCAACAGATAGGCCACACCAATGGCAACGGGCAAACTGATCGCTGTGGCCCACAGCGACACCTGCACCGATAACGTCACCGCCATCCATTCTGTTTCACCTAGCATCTGCGCGGCCTGTCCCTTGAATATCCCCTGAAATCTGGCCCATAACACCCCAACCGGCTCCCGCGTGCAAGGGGCATTCAAATGAACGCTTGCAGTTATGTGGCAATCGGCGTATATATGGGCCAACAGCGGTGCGTTGCCCCCAACGCTCCACCGGAAATTGCAACGGGCCGCAGGCCCGTTTTTTTGTGTTTGGACTAATGACAAATAACCTGATTGCCAAAGCCGCCATGGATGTGCGCCTTGCCGAAATTATAACCCCCGTGATCGAAGACATGGGGTTTGAACTGGTGCGCGTCCGTCTGATGGGCGGCGAAACCAAAACATTGCAAATCATGGCCGACAAACCCCAAGGCGGGATTGAGGTTGACGATTGTGGCGAAATATCCACCGCCGTCAGCGCCGTGTTAGATGTCGAAGACCCGATCACAGACCCCTATCACCTTGAGGTATCCAGTCCCGGCATCGACCGCCCGCTGACCCGCCTAAAGGATTTCGAAGCGTTCGAAGGCTATGAAGTCAAGCTGGAAACATCCGAAATGATCGACGGCCGTCGCCGTTTCAAAGGTGTGCTGGCCGGCGTCGAGGGCACCGAAGTTTTGATCAATGTGACCGAAGGTACCATTGGTCTGGAATTTGATTGGCTGTCAGATGCCAAATTGGTTCTGACCGACGAATTGATCCAAGAAATGCTGCGTCAACGTAAGGTGACGCAAGACCTAAACCAAGAGAATTTTGACGAAATCGAGACCGAAGAAGGGTCCGAAGAGGAGTAATCATGGCAATTACATCTGCAAACCAGTTGGAATTATTGCAAACAGCCGAAGCTGTCGCACGCGAAAAAATGATCGACCCCGGTCTAGTTGTTGCCGCGATGGAAGAATCGCTAGCACGCGCTGCAAAATCCCGTTACGGCGCCGAAATGGATATCCGTGTATCCATCGACCGTAAAACAGGTCGCGCAACATTTACACGTGTGCGCACTGTGGTCGAAGAGGCCGAGCTGGAAAACTATCAGGCGGAAATGACTGTTGACCAAGCGAAACAGTATCTGGAAAATCCAACTGTTGGCGATCAGTACGTCGAAGAAATTCCTCCGGTCGAATTGGGACGTATTGCAGCGCAATCCGCCAAGCAGGTTATTTTGCAAAAAGTCCGCGAAGCAGAACGTGATCGCCAATTCGAAGAATTCAAAGACCGCGCCGGCACCATTATCAATGGATCCGTCAAACGCGAAGAATATGGCAACGTCATCGTGGACGTAGGCCGTGGCGAAGCAATCCTGCGCCGCAACGAAAAAATTGGCCGCGAGAGCTATCGTCCGGGTGACCGCGTACGCTGTTACATCAAAGATGTGCGCCGCGAAGTGCGCGGACCACAGATTTTCCTGTCACGCACCGCGCCTGAATTCATGGCCGAGCTGTTCAAAATGGAAGTGCCTGAAATTTACGAAGGCATCATTGAAATCAAATCTGTGTCCCGCGACCCCGGTTCGCGCGCCAAGATCGCGGTCTATGCGACGGACGGATCAATTGACCCTGTTGGCGCCTGCGTTGGTATGCGCGGCAGCCGCGTTCAGGCCGTTGTAAACGAATTGCAGGGCGAAAAAATCGATATCATTCCATGGAACGAAGATCAGCCCACGTTCTTGGTCAACGCGCTGCAACCTGCCCAAGTGACCAAGGTTGTATTGGACGAAGAGGCCGGCAAAATCGAAGTTGTTGTTCCAGAGGAACAGTTGTCACTGGCCATCGGCCGCCGTGGACAAAACGTCCGTCTGGCCAGCCAGTTGACCGGCCTAGACATCGACATCATGACCGAAGCCGAAGAATCAGCGCGCCGTCAGAAAGAATTTGAAGAGCGCACTGGCCTGTTCATGGAAACCTTGGATCTGGATGAATTCTTTGCCCAGTTGTTGGTCGCCGAAGGCTTTACATCACTAGAAGAGGTGGCGTTCGTTGAATTGGACGAACTGCTGGTGATTGATGGCGTCGATGAAAGCACAGCCCAAGAACTGCAAACACGCGCCCGCGAGCATCTGGAAGAAGAGGCCCGCAAAGCAAACGCACGCGCAATCGAATTGGGTGCGGATGATACATTGATGAACTTTGACGGTTTGACACCGCAAATGTTGGTGGCCTTGGCCGAAGATGGAATCAAATCCCTAGAAGATTTCGCAACCTGCGCCGATTGGGAATTGGCCGGTGGCTGGACAACGGTCGACGGTCAACGCGTCAAGGATGACGGTTTGCTGGAATCATTCGACATGAGCCTGGAAGAGGCACAAGACCTGATCATGACGGCGCGTGTTGCTTTGGGTTGGATCGATCCAGAGGATGCCATCGCACACAACGATGACACCGTCCAAAACGAGGATGAATAACCGAAAATGACCCGTGGTGGCACACATACCAAGGCCGAAGAACTGGAACGCAAATGCATTGCCACAGGCGACGTGCAGCCAAAACACGGGTTAATCCGTTTTGTGACCTCACCGACGGGCGAAATTTTTCCTGATATCATGGAAAAATTGCCCGGCCGTGGGGTTTGGGTCAGCGCAGATCGCGCTGCCCTTGAAAAAGCGGTGACGAAAGGTTTATTTTCACGGGGTGCGAAACAGAACGTTTCTGTCAGCCCCGACCTTGTGTCTGAGGTCGAAATATTATTGGCCCGCCGTGTTGTGGAATTGATTTCACTGGCACGCAAATCCGGCCACGCCGTGTCAGGATACGAAAAAGTCAAAGATTGGCTTGCCAAAGAAGAGGCGCGGATCCTGATCCAAGCCAGTGACGGATCTGAGCGCGGCAAATCAAAACTAAGCACGCCCTATGGCGGCAAATTCATCGGTTGGCTAACCGCAGATGAATTGGGCGCGGCATTTGGGCGACAAACTGTGATTCATTGCGCGCTGGCATCTGGCGGTTTGACGCGGCGTGTAGTAGATGAAGCACAACGGCTGAAAGGCCTGCGTGAAAATGACGGGGGTAAAACCACCTCCGGAAAGGATAAGACAGCTAGATGAGCGATAGTGACGGCAAAAAAACATTGGGTGTGCGTGGACCACGTTCTGGGAATGTAAAACAAAGCTTTAGTCATGGGCGGACCAACAGTGTTGTGGTCGAAACCAAGTCTAAGAAACGTTTTGCGGTATCAAAACCCAGCGCGGCAAAACCAACAACTGCATCTGGTGGGTCCGCAGGATCGGACAAATCCAAGCGTCCAGCGGGAATCAATGATGCGGAAATGGAACGCCGTCTCAAGGCGTTACAAGCCGCGAAAGCCCGCGAAGCTGATGAACAAGTAGCCCGCCAAGCAGAAGAGCGCGCCCGCAAAGAAGAGCGTGATCGCCGCCGTGCGGAGCAAGAAGTGAAAGAACGCGAACAGCGAGAAACCGAAGAGCGCGCGCGTCTAAAAGCAGAAGAAGAAGAGCGCGCCCGCAAAGAGGCCGAAGAAGAGCGCAAAGCGGCTGAGCGTCCCAAGGCCGAGCCAAGCGCATCGCCAGTTGCTGCTGCAGATGCGCCCAAGCGCGCCGCCGTTGATTCGCGCACAGCCAAGCCTGCGGCGCCACAAACGCTATCACGCAAGCGCGCTAAAGAGGACGAAAACGACCGTCGCGCCAAGGCGCGCGCCGAAGAAAATGGACGTCGCTCGGGTAAATTGACCCTATCGCAGGCCCTTGATGGTGGCGAAGGTGGTCGTCAAAAATCAATGGCGGCGATGAAGCGCAAACAAGAACGCGCGCGTCAGAAAGCCATGGGCCAACAGGCAGAGCGTGAAAAAATTGTGCGCGATGTTCAGGTCCCTGAAAGCATTGTTGTTTCTGAATTGGCCAACCGTATGGCCGAACGCGTGGCCGAGGTTGTCAAATCATTGATGAAAATGGGCATGATGGTGACGCAGAACCAATCTATCGATGCCGATACTGCGGAATTGATTATCGAAGAATTCGGTCACAAAATCGTCCGTGTGTCTGATGCCGACGTCGAAGACATCATCAAAGAAACACCAGAAGATGAAGCAACGTTGAAACCACGCCCGCCCGTCATCACGATCATGGGCCACGTGGACCACGGCAAAACGTCGCTGTTGGATGCCATTCGCAACACCAAAGTTGTCTCTGGCGAAGCTGGCGGTATTACCCAACACATTGGTGCCTATCAGGTCGAAACCAATGATGGGGCTGTTTTGTCGTTCTTGGACACTCCGGGTCACGCGGCGTTTACGTCAATGCGGTCGCGCGGTGCGCAAGTCACGGATATCGTTGTTTTGGTGGTTGCCGCCGATGACGCCGTTATGCCCCAAACCGTCGAGGCGATTAACCACGCCAAAGCGGCCAAGGTGCCAATGATTGTTGCGATTAACAAATGTGACAAACCAGACGCAAACCCAATGAAGGTGCGCACTGATTTGCTGCAACACGAAATCGTGGTTGAGGCCATGTCAGGCGACGTTCAAGACGTGGAAGTGTCAGCGCTGACCGGGCTAGGTCTGGACAGCTTGCTTGAGGCGATTGCCCTACAGGCCGAAATTTTGGAACTGAAAGCGAATCCTGATCGCGCCGCCCAAGGTGCCGTGATCGAGGCACAGTTGGATGTGGGCCGCGGCCCTGTTGCAACTGTTTTGGTTCAAAAAGGCACGTTGCGCCAAGGCGATATTTTTGTGGTCGGCCAGCAGTGGGGTAAAGTCCGCGCCTTGGTCAACGACAAAGGTGAACGCGTCAAAGAGGCTGGACCATCCGTTCCGGTTGAGGTTCTGGGCCTAAACGGCACACCAGAGGCGGGCGATGTTCTGAACGTGGTAGATACCGAGGCACAGGCACGCGAAATCGCCGAATACCGCGAAAACGTGTTCAAAGAAAAACGCGCCGCAGCCGGTGCCGCGAAAACATTGGAACAGATGATGGCCAAGGCGAAAGAGGATGCAAACGTGTCCGAATTGCCAATCATCGTCAAAGCCGATGTTCAGGGTTCCGCCGAAGCGATCGTTCAAGCGATGGAAAAAATCGGCAACGAAGAAGTCCGCGTACGCGTCTTGCACTATGGTGTGGGTGCGATCACCGATACAGACATCGGCTTGGCCGAAGCATCCGGCGCGCCGGTCATGGGCTTTAACGTGCGTGCGAATGCATCTGCGCGTAACTCGGCCAACCAAAAGGGTGTAGATGTGCGGTATTATTCCGTCATCTATGACCTGGTCGATGACATCAAAGCCGCAGCCAGTGGTCTGCTATCTGCCGAAATCCGCGAAAACTTTATCGGTTATGCCGAAATCAAAGAGGTCTTTAAGGTGTCCGGGGTGGGCAAAGTGGCCGGCTGTATCGTCACCGAAGGTGTCGCACGCCGTTCAGCAGGTGTACGCCTGTTGCGCGACAACGTTGTGATCCATGAAGGCACGTTGAAAACACTGAAACGCTTTAAGGACGAAGTTAAAGACGTCCAATCCGGCCAAGAATGCGGTATGGCCTTTGAAAACTATGATGATATTCGTCCCAAAGATGTCATCGAGATCTTTGAGCGCGAAGAAATCGAGCGCAAACTTTCTTAATGAAAAACCCGCCGAAAGGCGGGTTTTTTTACAGTTTAAGTTATTAAATCTAGGGCCTTCTTCCCGAATATCCTCAGCTACAGCAATGATCGGCGTGCTGACCCAACTGCGCTGACGGCCAGTAATGCAATGATAACCAATTTCTTCATGATGAACTCCTCAATAACGTAACAGGATCGAAAATAACATTGGTTTGCGCCATCAAATACAAAAATGTGCAGGATTTATCACCATGATAGCCCTACACCGCGCTATAACCAATCGCGCAAAATAGGGATCAGTGGGACATCTGCCGCGGGCATGGGGTAATTGCGCAAATCGCGGGCATGGACCCATGCTAGGTTCTGGCCCTCTTTGCCCTGAACGATACCGTTCCATTTGCGGCACACGAACAATGGCATCAGCAGGTGGAAATCATCATAGCTGTGGCTGGCAAATGTCAGGGGCGCAAGGCAGCTGTTCCATGTTTCAATCCCCAATTCTTCGTGCAGTTCACGCACCAAGGCCGCCTCGGGCGTTTCGCCCGGTTCGACCTTGCCGCCCGGGAATTCCCATAGGCCGGCCATGGCCTTGCCTTGGGGACGTTGGGCCAATAACACGCGCCCATCCCCATCGACCAAGGCAACGGCGGATACCAATACCATTTTCATGACCGGTAATCCGCGTTAATAGCGATGTAATCATGGGTCAAATCACAGGTCCAAACCGTGGATGTCCCCTGACCCAAGCCCAAATCGACCCCAATGATCAGGTGTTCGTTTTGCATGTAGGCGGCGCCCTGCTCTTCGCTATAGCTGGGGGACACCCAACCGTTTTCTGCCACCGTGATATCGCCAAAGCGGATGGTCAACAAATCACGATCCGCAGCCGCACCGGATTTGCCAATCGCCATCACAACGCGACCCCAGTTGGGATCCTGTCCCGCAATCGCCGTTTTGACCAAGGGTGAATTCGCAATTGCCATCGCATGGGTTTTGGCCTCGGTATCTGTGACCGCACCGGTGATTTGGATTTCGACAAACTTGGTCGCGCCTTCGCCATCGCGAACAACCTGATGGGCCAAATCCATAAACACGTCACGCAAGGCCGATTTGAACCCCTGATGCGCGCGATCAACTGAAACCCCACTGGCCCCCGTTGCCACCATCAACAACGTGTCCGAGGTCGATGTATCGCTGTCCACCGTGATGCAGTTAAACGATGCGTCATTGATTTCGCTGACCAAGGCCTGCAAATCCGATTGCGCAATTTTCGCATCGGTAAAGATATAGACCAACATGGTCGCCATATCGGGGGCAATCATGCCCGATCCTTTGGCAATGCCCGCGATTTTAATCGGGCCTTGGTCGGTATCGATCTGCGCCATGGCCCCCTTGGGATAGGTGTCTGTGGTCATGATGGCGCGCGCCGCATCGCCAATCTTGCCCGAATCCAAATCGCTGTTTAACTGGCCCAAGACCGCGATAATGCGATCATGGGGCAAGGGTTCACCAATCACACCGGTCGACGATGTAAACACTGCCGCCCCTTCCAGCCCCGTGACATCCGCAACTGCGCCCGTAATGGCGGCCACCGATTCACGACCACGCGCACCGGTAAAGGCGTTGGAATTGCCCGAATTGACCAAAATGGCCACACCATTTGGCGTGGGGCCGCTGATTTTGTCCTGACAATCCAACACAGGGGCCGACCGTGTGGCGGACCGTGTGAACACGCCCGCAATGGTGGACCCTGCATCCGCAACCGCCAGCATGACATCTGTGCGGCCTTGGTATTTGACGCCCGCTGCAGCGGTGGCAAATTTAACCCTGTCAATCACGGGCAGGTCAGGAAACTGCGCCGGCGCGAGGGGGGACACTTTGGTAATTTTGGCCATGAATTATTGCTCCAACAAAGTGGGATCTTTGATCAGGTTACTATCGATATCACCTAGGGTCATACGCGTGATTGTGGCCGACTGCGTCAGTGATGTTACGCGATCTTGCACCGCTTGACGCTGCAATTCCACGGCAATGTCACCTTTGACTGTGTCATATTCAGGCGCAGATTTTGCGCGGGTGTTTTTCAGCGAAATCACGTGCCACCCGAACTGGGTTTGCACAGGACCGGCAATATCGCCCACCTGCATGTCTGCGATGGCCGCATCAAAGGGACCAACCATATCGCCACGGTTAAACCAGCCTAAATCACCCCCGCTTGGTCCAGATGGGCCAGTGGAAAATTCCTGTGCCAATGCCGCAAAATCAGCCCCATCAGCCAGTTTTTCGATCAACTCTTTGGCGGTGTCTTCGGTTTCGACCAAAATATGCGCGGCATTGTATTCCATCCCTAGATCGACATTTGCAAATTGGGCATCATAGGCGGCGCGAATGGCGTCTTCTGTGACAACTTCGCCTGTTAATTCATTTACGGCAACGCCAGCTTGTAGCAGGCGTTTTTCATTTTCCAACGCCAGCCGGACGATTGTGGCATCTTTGTTCTTGGCAGATTTGCTTAACAACGTCTGCTGAATCATCTGTTCGATCAATCCTTGAAACAATTGGTCCGAGGGCAAGCTTTTGTATTCATCGGGCAAAGAATCGAATGCCAAGATCAAATGACCCAAAGTAATTTCTGTTCCATCGACAGACGCGACCACCGTTTCTGCGGTTGGGGCGTCTTGTGCGGTGGCGGGCAATGCACAAAATGCAGCAATTATCATTGAGCTTGCGGTTTTTTGCCAGTTTTTCATAGGAATCTCCTTCAAATTGCGGGGCGTTTTGCCCGGACTGCGTTGACACCGTATCACCGGCCCCTTACATCGAAGACACAACAAAATTGCGCCTGTTCATACCTATGACCAGTTTGCGCGCCAAGCAAGTCCAGCAGCACAAAGTTGCGCAACAAATTAATAGACGGAGTTACAATGCTAGGTTTTGGAAAATTAGCAGCTAAGGTTTTTGGCACACCCAATGACCGCAAGGTAAAATCCGTCCTACCGCTGATTGAAAAAATCAACGCATTGGAACCCGAATTCCAAGCGTTAAGCGATGCGCAGCTGATCGAAAAAACCGGCGAATTCAAAGCGCGCGTTGCCAATGGCGAAACGTTGGACGCGATCCTGCCAGAGGCATTTGCCAACTGTCGCGAAGGGGCCAAGCGCGCCTTGGGTCTGCGGGCCTTTGATGTGCAGCTGATGGGCGGCATTTTTCTGCACCAAGGCAACATCGCCGAAATGAAAACAGGCGAAGGTAAAACGCTGGTTGCCACATTCCCCGCCTATCTGAATGCGCTGACAGGGCGCGGTGTGCATGTGGTCACAGTCAACGATTATCTGGCCAAACGCGATGCGGAATGGATGTCACAGGTCTATGGCACATTGGGTATGACCACGGGCGTTGTATACCCCCAACAGCCCGAGGCCGAGAAAGCCGCCGCCTATGGGTCGGACATCACCTATGCCACCAACAATGAACTGGGCTTTGATTACCTGCGCGACAACATGCGTGGCAGCATCGATGAAATGAACCAGAAATACCATAACTTTGCCATCGTGGACGAAGTTGACAGTATCCTGATCGACGAGGCGCGGACGCCCCTGATCATTTCTGGCCCCTCTGATGACCGATCAGAACTGTATGCTGCGATCAACGAACTGATTCCATCACTGACCGATGAACATTACAGCCTTGACGAAAAAACCCGCAACGTCACCTTTACCGACAACGGGAACGATTATTTGGAACAGCTGCTGCTGACCAAGGGCATCCTGCCCGAGGGCCAGTCGCTATACGATCCAGAAAGCACGACAATCGTGCATCACGTCAACAACGCCCTGCGCGCGCACAAAAACTTTGTCCGTGACAAAGATTACATCGTGCGTGACAGTCAGGTGGTGTTGATCGACGAATTTACCGGTCGAATGATGCCTGGCCGCCGCCTGTCCGAAGGGCTGCACCAAGCGATCGAAGCCAAAGAGGGCTGCCAAATTCAACCCGAAAACGTGACATTGGCCAGCGTGACGTTCCAAAACTATTTCCGCCTGTACGACAAACTGGGCGGCATGACCGGTACCGCCAGCACCGAGGCCGAGGAATTTCACGAAATTTACCGTTTGGGCGTTGTGGAAATTCCAACAAACCGCCCCATCGCGCGGATTGATGACCACGACAAAGTGTACCGCACGGCCGCCGAAAAATATCAGGCCATCGTCGAGGAAATCAAACAGGCCCAAGCCAAAGGCCAGCCCATTCTGGTCGGCACGACCTCGATTGAAAAATCCGAAATGCTGTCGCAAATGCTGAATGCAGCGGGGATTAAACATAACGTCCTGAACGCGCGCCAACACGAACAAGAGGCACAGATCGTTGCAGATGCTGGTAAATTGGGGGCCGTCACCATCGCCACCAACATGGCCGGTCGCGGGACCGATATCAAACTGGGCGGCAACGTCGAAATGAAAGTGATGGAGGCCATCGCCGCCAATCCCGATGGCAACCCCGACGAAATCCGCGCCCAAATCGAAGAGGCCCACCAAGCCGATGAAGAAGCGGTCAAAGACGCAGGCGGCCTGTTTGTTTTGGCCACAGAACGCCACGAAAGCCGCCGCATCGACAACCAGCTGCGGGGCCGTTCAGGTCGTCAGGGTGACCCTGGTCGGTCGTCTTTCTATCTGTCGCTAGAAGATGATTTGATGCGTATTTTCGGGTCGGACCGTCTAGACAAGGTGTTGCACACCCTTGGCATGAAAGAGGGCGAAGCGATTGAACACCCTTGGGTCAACAAATCACTAGAACGCGCCCAAGCCAAGGTCGAGGCCCGCAATTTCGACATTCGTAAAGAATTGTTGAAATATGATGACGTGATGAACGACCAGCGCAAGGCGATCTTTGATCAACGTCTAGATATTATGAAAACCGACGAATTGACGGAAATCATCAGCGATATGCGCAACGATGTGATTGACGATCTGATCGACACCTACATGCCGCCAAAATCCTATGCAGAGCAATGGGATACACAGGGTCTATACGCCGCTGTGATTGAACAACTGAACCTGGACCTGCCCATCATCGCATGGGCAGAAGAAGAAGGCGTTGACGCCGATGTCATGCGCGAGCGCATCGAAGAGGCCGCCGACAAAGCCATGGAAGACAAGGCCCAAGCCTTTGGTGCGGAAACCATGGAACAGGTGCAACGTCAGGTATTGTTGCAAACCATCGATCGTAAATGGCGCGAACATCTTCTGACCTTGGAACATTTGAAAAGCGTTGTTCGGTTCCGCGGCTATGCCCAGCGTGATCCGTTGAACGAATATAAAAACGAAGGGTTCCAATTATTCGAAGGTCTGCTTGACAGTTTACGCGTCGATGTCAGCAAACAAATGGGCCAAATTCGTCCCATGACCGAAGAAGAACGCGCCATCATGATGCAACAAATGCAAGCCCAGCAAGAGGCCATGCAAAAAATGCAACAACAGGCCGCAGCCCCAACCGCCGCAGCGGATACACCTGCCGAGGACATGCCAGAGGGATGGGAAAACACGGGCCGTAACGATCCCTGCCCCTGCGGATCAGGATCAAAATTCAAACATTGCCACGGCCGTTTGGCCTAAGGCCCACACCGCATCAAAGCGCCTCCGATTTTGGGGGAGTTTTTTGTTTGTGACATTTGCATCGCGCACCGCGGGGCCGTTTTACAAAGGTGCAAAATATCGGTTGAAAATCCCATCGCAACCTTTCACAGTCGCGCGAAATTATGCGGGGTTTTGGGATGATGCGCTATGCGTTCCAGTTTTGGGCGTTTCTTATTGTTTGGTGCGGCGGCGTCTGGGCCCAACAACCGGATGTGACCCTGACGTCCAAACAGGGCGGCATGGTAATCCGCGGGACTGTTTTGGACTATGACGGGCGCTATATTTCACTGGACAGTGACGCCGGGCCCGTTGTGTTTGACACGCCACCTTGTTTGATTGCCAAGGCCAACACTGCCCCACCTCGCGACCCACGCAGGAAAACGTCACCCTGACAGTACCCAAGGGATTGTCATCAATCGCACTGCCTGCGCTCATCAAAAACTTTGCCCTTCGGCGGGCGTATTCGCTAAAACAGATCCCACAGACTGATGACTTGCAACGCTATGAATTAACGTCAAACGCGGACAGTGATCGGAAATTTACACTCACCCTGATAACCGCAAATTCGGAAACAGCGATTGAAGACCTGGTCAATCTATCCGCTGATCGGGCGATAGCGTTTCGCGAATTGACCGCGGCCGAATTGGCAAAGCTGCGCGATCCGTCTGTGTCATCCATCAGATCGTCGGTCAAAAGTGCGGTCGTCGCATTGGATGCCTTGGTGCCCGTTGTTGCCCCACCGAATGATCGCAGTGAAATTCATTTATCGAACTTAATTGATCAGATCAAAACAGCATCAGATCAGATCAACATCGCCAGCGAACATTTCGACTATGGGGCGCGGTTTGGGTGGCAGGGATATGATCAAATCTGGCATGACGGGGCCATGGAGGATGTGGTCGATACCCTCTACCAAAATCCGGACAAACTGGGCCTTGTGCCATTTTCCAACCTGTCTGGGTTGCAGGTCGTCGCCCTGACGGGCGATTGTGAACATATGCCGCGACTGTCAAATCGCAGCATTAAATCTGGGGATTATCCGCTGATCGTTCTGATTTTCCTGCATCAAAGCCCCTTTACACAAGGCCCCCAAGCGACATCATTTTTTGACTATGTCACATCGGCTGATGCGCGGTTGGTGATCGAACGCGCGGGATTTGTGGGCCTGTCCACAGCCCAGACACCTTGGGCACAAGAGGGTGATCGGTTGCAGTTCGCGATCAGCCACAGCAGCACCCAGACATTGGACGTACTGCAAAACGTGGTCCGCGATTTGAAAACAGCGGTGCGATTGACCACCAGTTTCCGATTTGACACAGGGACATCCGATCTGGATGCGCAGTCCCGCGCTAACCTAGACCTGATCGCCACACAGATCGAACAGGGGCGATTTGATGGCAAAAACCTTTTCTTTGTTGGGTTTAGCGACGGCCAAGGCGATTTTGGCGCAAACGTCATTCTGTCACAAGACCGCGCAGAAACTGTGATGCAGCAAATCACGCGGCGGCTGCCAAAACGTCAGCTGGATATCGGGACCCTGACGGCCAAAGGATACGGGCCAGTCCTGCCCATGTCCTGCGAAACCACGGAACTGGGGCGCGATGTCAACAGACGCATTGAAATCTGGGTGGAATAGGGATCAAATCAGCCCCTGTGCGCGGAAACTGATTTGATCTGATTTGCCGATCACCAAATGGTCATGCACCGTTATACCCAACGCGGCGGCGGCTGATATAATCTGCGGCGTCATATCAATATCCCACTGCGATGGCGTTGGATCGCCTGATGGGTGATTATGCACCAATATTAACGCCGAGGCATTTAATTCCAGCGCACGTTTGACAATTTCACGGGGGTAGACAGTCACATGATCGACCGTCCCGCGCGCCTGTAATTCATCGGTGATCAGGGTGTTTTTACGATCTAGATATAGAATGCGAAATTGTTCATAGCTTAGATGCGCCATATTTGCCTGACAATAATCCAGCAACGCATCCCAACTGGACAACACCGGCCGCCCAATCACCCGCGCACGGGTCAGGCGTTGCGCTGCGGCCCGAACAACCTTTAATTCCACGGCCACCGCATGGCCCGCACCATGAACCGCGGCAATGTCATCAATGGGTGCGGAAATAACGCGGTTGAAATCACCGAAATGATCCAACAACCGCCGCGCTAAAGGTTTGACATCCTGCCGTGGAATGGCGCGAAATAACACCAGTTCTAGCATTTCATAATCGGGCAAGGCATCCGCGCCACCTTGCACGAACCGGTCGCGCAATCGTTTGCGATGATCCTTGATATAGGATGGCAATCGCGCGCCCTTGGTCAGGGCAAACTGTGTTGGCGCCTCGGCAAACAGGGGCAATTGGGAATCGGTGTCATCGGTCATACCCCATGTTTGCCAATCATGGTTAACAAAAAATAAAGCCCGGCGCACAGCCGGGCTTTATTCGGTGAGTAATGTGTGACCCTAAAGTTCGCGTTTTTGAACGCCTGTCACCTTGCCTGCGATAATCGAAATAACCGCGGCAAAGAAACTGAACAGCGCGCCCATTTTGGCCGCGTCTTGGACAGGCCCGGCATCAAAGGCCACAGCCGCCACAAACAGCGATACGGTAAAGCCAATGGCCGCCACGAACCCGATCACAACCAGATCGATGATCCGCATGCCTTCGGGAATACCCAAGCCCAGCGGCCGCGCGGCAATCCAGCCCATCAACAAAATGCCAACGGGTTTACCGATCAGCAGGCCAGCCAAAACCAACCACGTCGCGTCGCCCATTGCGGAAAATTCGACGCCCGCGTTCATCAGGCCAAAGAAAAACAATACAACCTCGACCGGAACCTTTAGCGCGTGTTCGATGTCGTTTAGCAGGTCATGTATATGTGTTTCTGCTTCGCTGAAAATACCAAAGGCACGGTCAGCATGCGGGATTGTCGGCACGATCGGCAACAGGCCCAGCGCAGGGTGCAGACCCGAGCGCATGAACGCATACCAGCTGATCGCCGCGGCCAAGGCATATGGCCAAAAACTAAGTTTTTTGCGCACCATCGTGGACACAGGGCGCAGTTGATTGCCACGGTCCAAACGGCGGGGCAGCCAGTTCGCCAGCAGGTAAACACCAATCGCCGCCGCAAAGGATACCAACAACCATTGTGGCGCCAAATCCCCCGAGGGATAGAAAATCGCCAGAATAATCAGGCCGCAGGCGTCATCAGCAATCGCCAACAACAACAAGAACCGTACCGCAGGGTGGCCCGCGCCAAAGACCATACGCCCCACCAGATAGCTAAATGCAATATCTGTGGCCGTTGGAATGGCCCAGCCATTTTTCACCGCGTCATAGGTTTCAGACCCCATAACCATCGCCAGCGCCAAATAAACCGCGATCGGGCCCAACATACCGCCCGCCGTGGCGAACAATGGTGTCGCTGCCTTTTTCCCGCGCAGGCTGCCGTTTTCCAAAATGATTGCTTCCCAAACTTCTTTGGCTGCAATGGCAAAGAAAAACGCCATTAACAGGTCATTGACCAGATAATGCAGCGTCAGCGTGCGATGACCATCATGCAAATGCCCAATCGGTGCATGATCCCAGATCACAAATTCCACAAAATGATGATAGGTTTCTGGGTTCGTGTTTGCCCACAGCAGTGCCAAAACAGCGCCGATGATCAACAACAGCGAATATTCAGCCAAAAAATTCCATACACGGTACATATAGTTACCTCTTCGTGCTGCACAGGGTGCAGAGTGTTAATATTGCTTTCGCGATTGATCCAAAGTCAATCACACTTAGGACGCGAGAACAACCTTTGCCATAAGTGTATCGACAAAAGTTTCGCCGCTTTTACGGTCTGGGTAAACGCGAAAGGATAGGTTTCGCAAAATCAATCGCATAAATACTGCGATTATTCCAGTTTCAGACGCAATTCGCGTAAAACAGGCAGGGTTGATTTCAATTTTACCACCCCAATTTCCTGGGTCAATTCCGACAACACCGGTGCCACCGCAGAAATGGCGGTGTCCCGGGCCAAACGTCCCGCAGGACTGATGGCGACCAGTTTGCGACGGGCATCATCCCAGTCGGGGCGGATATGGATATATCCCGATATTTCCAGTTTACGCAGGGTGTTTGTCATGGCCCCACGTGTCACATGAAACGATTTGGCCAATTGCGCGGGCGTGCGTTCATCGCCCACACGATCTAAATGATTCAGAACGGAAAAATGGGATAATTCCATGCCTTTGGGCAACACTTTGGCCAGACGGCTACGCAACAGCTGTTCGACGGTCAATATTTCACTGATCAGGGAAATTGTAATATTTTGGCCATCATCTACCAATGCGCTCGGGTCCTTGGAATGGTTGGGTTGCGTTTACAGATGGGACGCGTCGGCGGGCTTTGTCAACATCGGATAAATCCAAATCGACGCAAAGAATGTCTTTGTGATCATTTAGTTGCCCTAAAACATCGCCCCAAGGGGCGACCACCATTGAATGCCCATAGGTGTGGCGCGCGGCGCCCGCAGATGTTTGATGTGTGCCACATTGTGCTGCCGCCACGACAAAGCAGCCCGTTTCAATCGCCCGCGCGCGCAACAAAATGTCCCAATGCGCCCGCCCCGTTGTCTGAGCAAAGGCGGCAGGCACGGTCAACACCTGCGCGCCCGCTTGCGCCAACGCCCGATAGAGATAGGCAAAGCGCAGATCATAACAGACCGACAGCCCCAATGTCATATGATCCGTATCGACCACCACCGCCTGTGATCCCTGTTGATACCCCGCAGATTCGCGATAGGATTCCGTATCCGACAACGTCACATCAAACATATGAATCTTATCATACTGCGCCACGATATTGCCCAGTGGATCAATGACAAAGGACCGGTTATGAAACCGCGCATCATCGGTTGTGTCAGATTTCAACGCCAGCGATCCGATGTTAATCCAAATATTCAAATCACGCGCCGCATCGCGCAGGGCCGCCAAGGTGATATCATCCGCTTGGTGCATCAAAACACGGGACTGATGGCTGCGGCTGCCAGAGACGCAGTTTGTGACCTCGGGTGTGAATACCATTGTGGCACCCGCCTGTGCAGCATCACGGACCATGTCCAGCGTCTGGGGCAGATTATTGCTGGGCTCATCAGTCACGTTCAGCTGCAACAGCGCGACCCGTACCATGGGTCAGGCCGCCTGTAACAAGGGGTCCAATTTGCCCTGCTGGTCCAGGGCATATAGATCGTCGCAACCGCCGACATGTTGATCATTGATGAAAATCTGCGGAACCGTGCGCCCCCCATTCGAACGCTGCATCATTTCCGCTTTGCGATCTGGTTGGACCAGAACGTCAATTTCGTTGAATGTGACGCCCTTGGCATTCAACAGGCGTTTGGCGGCATGGCAATACCCGCAAAGCGGGCTGGTATAAATATCGATGGCTGGCATGGCTTAGTCCTTTTCTTCGCCGCCAATGTAATCGTTTTGCGGCACACGCGCCAGAACCAAACAATCAATTTTTTGTGGTTGTGCCGATAGCAGCGTCTGTGCCGCGGCAGCCAGGGTTGCCCCCGATGTCATCACATCATCCACTAAGATCACAGATCGCCCCGCCAATTTCTGGGCCGCCCTGCCCGTCAACGCAAATGCATCGCGCAACCGGTCGTATCGTTCGGCGGCTGATGCAATTTCCAATGGCACCGTGGGTCGCGGGTGCACCAACACATCGGACGCAACCTTGGCCCCAATCAGTGACGCGGTTTAATGGGCCAAAATATCTGCCTGATTATACCGCCGCGCCAAGCGTCGCCGCCAATGCAGCGGGATCGGGACCAAGACCGTATCATTCCCCACCAAATCACGCTCAGCACGCGCCATCCACTGCGCGGCCCCTGTTGCAATATCGGGCCGATCGCCATGTTTGAACGACAAAACCAAACGCCACGCGGATCCCTGATACAACAACGCCGCACGCCCCCGCCCCCAAGGGCGCGGATGGGATTGACACGTTTGGCAAATATCATTGGCGGCCGCGAACCCTGCGGTCAGGATCGGCGTACCGCAGCAATCACAAATTGGTCCATCGATAAATGGCATCGCCCGCCAACACGGCCCACACAGGGCATTATCCCGATCCAACCCCGTGCGACATAAAATACACTGGGGCGGATAAATCGCGCGCAATGCTGTTTGAAATACCTGCCGTTTCATTCTATGTCAGCCCTATGACACAACATCCTAATCTTGTTGATCGAAACGCTTTGACACAGGCCCGCCGCCGCACCGATCCGGCGCGTGGGTATTTCCTGCATGACATGGCGATTCTTGATGTTCAGGATCGCCTAGCCTTTGTAAACAAATCGTTTACGGATGTGACGATTGTCACAGGCCACCCCGATCCGTGGCGCGCGGCCTTTCCTGATGCGCGCATTGTGTCAGACACGGATGTGTTGGATATTCCGCAGGCCAGCTGCGATCTGGTAATCCACGCCATGGCGCTGCATTGGGCCAATGACCCTGTGGGCCAGCTGATCCAATGCCGATTGGGCCTGCGCAACGATGGGCTGATGATGGCGGTCTTTCTGGGGGGCGACACCCTGTCACAACTGCGCACATCCCTAGCCGAAGCGGAAAGCCAGCTGCGCGGCGGCCTGTCGCCGCGTGTTTTGCCCATGGGCGAAATTCGTGATGCAGGCGCATTGTTGCAACGGGCGGGATACGCCCTGCCCGTAGCCGACAGTGCCGTGATAAACACCAGTTACGCCAGTTTGATCCATCTGATGCAGGATCTGCGGGCCATGGGCGAAACCAATGCAATGACCGCCCGCACCAAACACTTTACCCCGCACGGCCTGTTTACACAGGCACAAGACATTTACGCCCAATCGTTCAGCGACGATCAGGGGCGCATATTGGCCAGTTTCGAACAAATCATCCTGACTGGATGGGCCCCAGACGACAGCCAACCCAAACCGCTGCGCCCCGGCAGCGCGAAAATGCGATTGGCGGATGCGTTGCGTGTCCCAGAAATCCCATTGAAAGAATGATGCCCAAAGTTTGACCCTAAAGATTGACCTTGGGCCTGAATGGCTTATGTAACAACCGAATTTGCAAATAAATAAGGGATCCCGAATGTTTGACCCATCTGTTCCACTTGCTTGCCCAGCGCATGCCCAACCCGACCACCCCAAAGTTCCCAAACAAAAGGTTGGTATTTTGTTGGCAAACCTTGGCACGCCGGACAACTATGATTACTGGTCAATGCGTCGGTACCTGAACGAATTTTTGTCCGACCGCCGCGTGATCGATTATTCGCCATTCCTGTGGCAGCCTCTGTTGCAATTGGTCATTCTGACATCGCGCCCATTCCGGTCAGGTGCCGCCTATAAATCGATCTGGAACCATGATCAGGGCGAAAGCCCCCTGATGACGATCACCAAAGATCAAACCGCCAAAATCAAAGCAGCGATGTACGAACGCTATGGCGACGATGTTATGGTTGATTTCTGCATGCGCTATGGCAACCCATCCACGGATAGCAAAGTGCGCGCAATGACCCGCGCAGGCTGCACCAAAATTCTGTTTTTCCCGCTGTATCCCCATTATGCAGGGGCCACCTCAGCCACAGCCAATGACCAGTTGTTCCGCGCCTTGATGAAGGAAAAATGGCAGCCCGTTGCGCGCGTGGTTGAACCCTATTTCGAACATCCCCTCTATATCGAGGCATTGGCACAATCGGTTGAGAAAGCCTATGCCAATATCGAAAACCGGCCCGATGTCTTGGTCACGTCCTATCATGGCGTTCCAAAACGGTACCTGATGGAGGGTGACCCCTATCATTGCCAATGCCAGAAAACCACCCGCCTGCTAAAGGAACGTCTGGGCTGGAAAGACACCGAAATTGTGACCACGTTCCAATCGCGTTTCGGCCCAGAGGAATGGTTGAAACCATATACAGTGGAAGAGGTCGCACGTCTGGCTGAGGAAGATGGCAAAAAACGCATCGCCGTGATTGCGCCCGCGTTTTCAGCCGACTGCATCGAAACCCTAGAAGAGATCAACGAAGAGATCAAAGAAGCCTTCGAAGAGGCCGGTGGCGAGGAATTTACATATATTCCCTGCCTCAACGACGACGACGCGCATATTCATGCCCTGTCCGCCGTGATTGAAAGCAACCTACAGGGCTGGCTGGATTAACCAGCCGCCTGCGGATTGAGCCAGGAATATTTGAACACTCCGGTGGCAGTGGCGATCAATGTTCCTGCGTCGTCCTTAATGGAACTTTCAGCGAAATATGTTTTGCGTCCACCCCCAATACGGCGACCGTGGATGTGCAATGTGGTGCCTGTGGCTTGGGCGATGAAATTGACCGACAGGTTCAGGGTCATAACGCGGTGCGGCTCTGCGTTTGGTCCGACATAGCAGCCGGCAAAGCCCATAGCCGTATCCAACAACGTTGACAACACCCCACCATGCGGAATGCCATTGCGGTTCATGATCTGGGGTGTCATCGGTTGGATCAGGGCGCAATAATCCTGTTCGAATGCTGTTAACTGATAGCCTAGGTGTTTTTGCAGTCCGCTTGGCTCTTCGTTCAGGTCGATAGGGGTCATCTTATACTGTCCTTGCTGCGTCTAGGCCTAGTTTCGCCATTTCTGGGACATAGGCCCCCAAACGCATTGCCCGCACCGGATCCGAGGCGTTTCCGTCAAGCGCGCGTTTTTTTACGCCCTGCAAAATGGCAGCCATGCGGAAAAAACAAAATGCGATGTAAAATCCGAACCGATCAATGCCCCCAATATCACGGCGCGCGCAATATCGATCAATAAACTCTTGGTCCGACATCAACCCATATGCGGCACGGTCGATCCCGCGCAATCCGCGCCCATCCGTATCGGCGGGCATGGCCCATTGCATGATCACAGCCGCCAAATCCGCATAGGGGTGGCCTGTGGTCGATAATTCCCAATCCAGCACCGCCAAACACTGCGCACTGCCCTGCGCAAACATCAAATTATCCAACCGGTAATCCCCATGCACCAAGGTGCGCTGACCATCATCATCAGGCAGGTTGCGCGACAGCCAGTCGATCAGGTCATCCATATCTGGGATCGTATCGGTTTCCGTGGCGCGATATTGTTTAGTCCAGCGATCCGTTTGACGTTGGTAATAATTGCCTGCTGGTCCGTAATCGTCCAAACCCACTTGGGCCAAATCGACATTGTGGATATCGGCCAAAACACGGTTCATTTCATCCATAATCTGCCCGCGTTCATTGTGCGACAGATCGGGCAAACTGGGATCATCATAGCTGCGCCCATCCAGCATATCCATCACATAAAACGGCGATCCGATCACGCTGTCATCATCGCAAAACACATGCACCGGCGCCACAGGCACCGCCGTATCGGACAGCGCGCGCTGGACACGAAATTCACGGTCCACCGCATGGGCCGATTTCAACAAAACCCCCGCGGGTTTGCGCCGCAGTACCCATGATTTTCTGGGTGTTATCAAACGAAATGTCGGGTTTGACTGGCCGCCTGCGATTTTTGCCACCTCGACCGGACCCTGGAATGCAGGCAATGTCTGTTCCAGCCAAGGGACCAAACGGGTCAGATTGATCAAATCGCTGTGGGGTGTGGTCATGGCCTAGCCCTCATCCTTTAGGTAATCGCGCCCAATCCAACGGGCCATTAACGCGGGCCTGTCCCCGCCGTTGATTTCGACGGTTACATCCCAGACATTGGTAATTTCGCACGGACGGGCCTGACGCAGGTCATGCAATTTGAACACGCCCCTGATCCGCGCGCCCGCCCGAACAGGTGCCAAAAACCGCAGTTTATCAAACCCGTAATTGACGCCCATTTCCGATCCTTGGATTTCGGGCAGTGCATCATAAAACATGGCCGACAACATTGACACGGTCAAAAACCCATGCGCGATTGTCCCGCCAAAGGGCGTTTGCGCCGCGCGTTCGGGATCAATGTGGATATACTGCCAATCTTCGGTAATATCGGCAAAGGCATCAATCTGGGCCTGCGTAATCTCAAACCAACGCGACACGCCCACTTGGGTCCCAACTTTGGCCTGTAAATCCGCCACTGAAATGGTCTGCATCCTGTGATCCTGTTGTTTATTTTGTGTTTGTTGTGATGACTGTATCGCACTGGGACCTGATTTCCAGCGAAAATCGCATGGCAGCGGCAGACCCCTTGGGCCATAAATCGCTCATCTTTTTGATCCAAGAGTTGCGTCAGCCCCCTTTGATCGCTATTTCACATCCAAACAGCAAACAAAGGGCAAATCCGTGGCAAATTATCTGTACCAAGGCGACCTGCCAGACGATCTGGTTTTGGGACCGGTTGTGGCAATCGATTGTGAAACAATGGGCCTGCGCCCCTATCGGGATCGTTTGTGTGTGGTGCAGCTGTCCGATGGTGACGGTAACGCACATATTGTCCAAATCGTCCAAGGCCAGACATCGGCCCCCAACCTGTGCAAAATGCTGGAAAACCCCGATGTGTTGAAACTGTTCCATTTCGGGCGGTTTGATATTGCTGCCATGTATCACACGTTTGGCGCCTTGGCCGCGCCTGTGTATTGCACAAAAATCGCCAGCAAATTGGTGCGCACCTATACCGATCGGCACGGGTTGAAAAACCTACTGCAAGAATTGCTGAACCAAGATATTTCGAAACAACAACAATCCAGCGATTGGGGTGCCGATACATTGACCCCCGCGCAGCTGGATTATGCGGCATCAGATGTGTTGTATCTGCATAAACTACGCGATGTTCTGAACAAACGCTTGACCCGCGAACACCGCATGGAATTGGCGCAATCGTGTTTCGATTTCTTGCCTGTGCGTGCAAAACTTGATCTGGCGGGCTGGCCGGACGAGGATATTTTTGCACATTAACCCCAGCCAAACCCCAACTAGGGCGGGACCATGACATATTCGAAAACAGTTTATGTGCTAAAAATTGTCCTGCCCTTGATTGCCTTGGGGATGCTGGCATCGCTGTTTTTGTTGTCGCGCAGCCAAACGGACACGCCTGCTGCCCTGCCCTTTAGCGCCAGTGATCTGAACGCGCGCATCCGTGAACAACGCATCAGCGGGCCAATTTACAACGGCACAAATACGGCAGGCGATGATATTTCGTTGTCGGCGGGCAAAATCATCCCGCAAACAACGCCCGACCGCCCGGGGCAAATGACCGATTTGGCGATCAATGTTGCCACAGCCGCAGGTACGGAATTTGGCATTTCGGCCCAACTGGGTGAATACGACAGCAACACGACCCAAGTTTCCCTGCGCGGCGGCGTAGATTTGACAACATCCGCGGGATATCAGCTGACCAGTCCATCGGTTACCTTTGACCCACGGTATTCCAGATTAACAGCCCAAGGGCCGATCGTGGGACAGGGGCCAAACATGACCCTGACGGCCGGAAAATTAGAGATTTCCCGCCCAACCGAAACAGAGTCTTTGCAAATTCGGTTCACACAGGGGATAAAGATGATATTGAATGCAACACAAGAAAGCGCGCCAAATGACTAAGGTCTTTGCCATCCTGTTCAGCCTGATGCTGCCCCTATCCGCCGCAATGGCGCAATCAAACGCGGGCATTTTCGGCACAATTGACCAAGACAGCAGCGCCACCATCACCGCCGCTGCTGATGCCATGACCATTGACGAGTCACAGGGATTTGCCGAATTTTCAGGCATGGTCGAAATCACCCAAGGATCCACCACACTGAACGCCGAGCGTGTGCGCGCCGAATATGGGGATACCCAAACACAGATCATCCGCATCATCGCTGATGGCAATGTGGCCCTGATCAGCGGATCCGACCAAGCACGGGCCGATCAGGCTGTTTATGATGTCGAACAGGGTACAATCACCCTGACAGGCAATGCCTTTGTCAAACAGGGGGGCAACACCCTGCGCGCGCAAAATGTAACGATCAATACAAAAACAGGCGCGGCACAAATGTCAGGGCGCGTGACGACAACACTAACACCCAGCGGGGGCAATTGATGACCCCTGCCAAGCTGATCACAGAAAACGCAAATTTGGGATTACAGGTCAAAGGCCTGCGAAAATCCTACAAGAAACGCGTTGTGATCCGCGATATATCATTGCGCCTAAACCAAGGCGAGGTGGTCGCATTGTTGGGCCCGAACGGATCGGGCAAAACAACCACGTTTTATTCCATTGCAGGTCTGGTCAATCCCGATGGCGGGCAGGTCAAAATTGATGGAGCCGATATATCAACCCTGCCCATGTATCGCCGCGCCCGAATGGGAATTGGTTATTTGCCGCAGGAAATGTCGATCTTCCGCGGGCTGAGCGTAGAACACAATATTGCTGCCATTTTGGACATTGCCGAACCCGATCACCACATCCGCCGCGAACGGCTTGAGGAATTGTTGGGCGAATTTGGCATCGAACACCTGCGCCGCACCCCTGCGATCGCCCTGTCAGGGGGCGAACGCCGCCGCGTTGAAATTGCACGCGCGCTGGCCGCGAACCCCAAATACCTGTTGCTGGACGAACCCTTTGCTGGGGTTGATCCGATTTCAGTGGGCGATATCCGCAATTTGGTGGCCAAGCTGAAAAACCGCGGATTGGGCGTGTTGATCACCGACCACAATGTGCGCGAAACGCTGGAAATCGTTGATCGCGCCTATATTTTGCATGACGGTGCGGTTTTGATGTCTGGAACCCCACAAGATGTGGTCAGCAACGAACATGTGCGGCGTGTTTATCTGGGCGAGAATTTCAAAATTGTCTGATCACGCGGTGAACACGATTTCATTTTTCCTTTGACAAACCCCCCAGATGTCGCCTTCAATAGAGGTGACGGGATAGGACTCTGACTGAGTCTGCGCATCACGCGCCATCCATACAGGCCCGTCAAATACCGGTTCGGAGATTTTCGCACCGCAGGTTGTATTCAACCTGTGATCAGGAAAAATCCGCCTAAATATAAGGAGTTATAATGCGGTATCAAATTTCAGGAATCCATATCGACATCGGCGATGCACTGCAAACCCATGTTAAGGATGAACTGGGGTCTGCAGTACAAAAGTACGCAGAGCGCCCAACAGATGCCTTGGTCGTTTTTTCCAAAAGCGGCCATGAATATGTGTGCGAAGCAACGGTCCACCTCTCGACTGGACTGACCGCACAAGCCAAGGCATCAGCCGCTGAAATCTATACAAGTTTCGACTCTTGCTGTGAAAAGATGGAAAAACAACTAAGACGATACAAGCGCCGTCTAAAAGACCACCATAAAGAACGTGTAAATCCGGTTGAACTTATGAACGCTTCCTCTTATATCCTCGCCAATGAGAGCGAGCATGAGGATTCGGAACCCGAGACATTGCAACCTATCATCATCGCAGAAATGGAATCTAAAATTCCATCTTTGTCGGTCGGCGAAGCGGTGATGCAGATGGAATTGTCGGGAAATGGGTTTCTTGTGTTTAAAAATGAAAGCAAGAATAGCGTAAATGTTGTGTACCTTCGTGACGACGGCAATGTCGGATGGATTGAACCACAGTAGTATATTTCTTGCAAATCCGGGAAAGTAAAAACAGTCCATGGAATTGTTCAAATTGGTGAAGCCTGAGGCAGTACGCTATGTCGCATCTGCCTCAAGCAAAAAGTGGTTGTTGCATACTATGGCCGAAATCGGACACACTGCCTATGGCATTGACCACAACCGCGCAATCGACGCGTTGTTAGAACGTGAAAGCCTTGGCCCAACAGGTGTGGGCAACGGGGTTGCATTGCCACATGCGCGTTTAACTGATTTGGATCATGTCTGCGGTGTCTTTGTGCGATTGGAAAAACCCGTCGAATTCACGGCCGTTGATCATTTGCCAGTTGACGTCATCTTTGCCCTATTTGCACCAGAAAATGCAGGCGTCGAACATTTGAAAGCCTTGGCATCCGTGTCGCGTTTGCTGCGCAATGCCGATATCTGTGCCAAGCTGCGTTCAAATAACGATCCGGCAACGCTGTACACGATTTTGACCGCCGAACAACGCACACAGGCCGCCTAGCAAACGCCTAGGGCCTGTGGGCCGGTTCCCAGTTGGAAAACCCATATAAATCGTAATCCCGCGCGAATGCGGCCTGTATTATCACGCAGGGCCCGCATTTGCCGCCGTTTGCGCAGGGCGCGGAACAACAAACGCTGCGGTTTTGGGCGCAACCGATATGCTTGCACCCACGACACCCGCGCGCCCTAAGTCACCAACTTAACGCCGGGGGCATAGGCGATAAAGAACGTATTTTCGTAATCAGGTTTGCCATAGCGGAATGGCGTATGATCATCAAACCGCACCACATGCCCGCCCGCACCCTGTAATACGGCCTGACCTGCGGCGGTGTCCCATTCCATCGTGCGTCCCAAACGGGGGTATAAATCGGCCTCGCCCGTGGCGACCAAACAGAATTTCAAGGATGATCCAGCCGGCGTCATTTCGGCCACGTTATATTTCTGAATATAGGCATCTGTTGCCGCATCGCGATGCGATTTCGATGCCACCACGGCCAGGGCGTTGTTGTCTGGCACGCGCACCGAAATGGGTGATATTTCGCCAAATGTCTCAAGGCTGTAATCGCCCGATTCCTCAATGCTTTGGCCTGTGGCATCGGTGTAAAACAGCCGCCCCACAGCGGGTGCATACACAATCCCGCGGGTGGGCACGCCCTGTTCGACCAAGGCGATATTGACGGTAAACTGCCCCCGCCGTTGGATGAAATCTTTGGTTCCATCCAGCGGATCGACAATCAAAAACCGATCTGCCGTCAGGCTGTGCGATTGGGCCTGCTCTTCGGTAACGATTGTGATGTCAGGAAAGGCCGCGCGCAACCCGTCGAATATAATCGCATCCGCGGCGGTATCGGCACGGGTGACGGGGCTGTTATCGCCCTTGGTTTCGACGCCCAGATCATCTTGGGCATAGATGTCCATAATCGCCTGACCCGCCTGCAGGGCCAGTTCACGCATCACTTTGGTAAGGATTTCGTAATTCAAATCTGTTCTCTCTTTGTCAGGGGCAGCCCCAGTTGGCATCTGCATTGCTAATGCAATAGTCAACGGTTAAAATCTAGTTTAGGAAAGACATACCTATGGGTCACGCACTAAATCTGGGATTTGGAAAAATTATGCCAATGGTGCACAGCAACAGAATGTTTTTTTCGTTCCTCGTGTCGATGTGGTCTGTCGTTTATGTGACAGCAGTGCAAAACATACGCAAAGAGCACCGTATTCCCCTGATGTCGCTGGTCAATGCGGTGATGAAAACACTGATATTTGTTCTGTCATTCGTATTGATGCTTGAAATCCTTGGAATGCGCGCGGCCGCGATCCGTGGGGATTTCATTATATACTTGATGACAGGCATTTTCATGTTCATGACCCATTTGGCCGCGATCAATGCCGTTTCAAACGCCCCCAGCCCCGCATCGCCGCTGATGCAACATGGCCCCATGACGCCAACAGTTGCCATTCTGGGCACTGCCCTTGGGTCGCTATATACCCAGTTTTTAACAGTTTTTATCCTGCTGGCGGGGTATTATTTGGCCTTTGAACACTTTGTCATTTATGACTGGATTTGATGTTTGCTGATGTTTTTGCTGGCTTGGGGATCCGGCGTTGCCATCGGCATTGTGGTGTATTCTGCCCAACCCTGGGCCCCTGGGTTTTTCAAATTATTTGCCACATTTTATCAGCGGATTACGATGCTTGCCTCGGGTAAAATGTTCGTGGCCAATATGATGCCTGCCTTTGTCATCAATATGTTTGACTGGAACCCATTGTTTCACATCATCGACCAAACGCGGGGCTATGCCTTTGTCAACTATAGCCCACGCAACAGTGATTTGACGGTACCGTTGGTGATCACAACAGCGTGCATCGTGATCGGATTAATCACCCAATATTACACCAGCAAGCGGGTCTCGGCCAGCTGGATGGCCGAATGACATCAACGACGAAATCAGAGCGCGTGAAATTTCGGGGTCCAGTGGCACATCTGGGGCCGTTTCTGGTTTCGGCATGGGGTCAGGGATCGCGATATCGGGCAATTCGCCGGTCAGGGCCTGTAGAAATTCAATAAGCAGGTCGACTTCGTCTTGTGACAAATCCGACCTAAGCTGGACCTGCGCCATGATTTGTATCGCTTCCTCTAACCTGTCGGCACTGCCGGTATGAAAGTAGGGACCTGTTTCGGCTATGTTGCGCAACGTCGGCACACGGTAGACGATCTTATCCGTTGGGTCCCCTGAAACGGCAGCCAAGCCAATATCATTTTCGGGGCGATGTGATGTGCCAGGCTCTCGGACCGCGCCAAATCGCTGATAATTACCACCGCCGATGTTATAGCCATTGTGGCATTCGACACATCCAAGGTCGATAAAGATATCCAATCTCACCTTTTCACCCAAGGACAACGCTTGCATATCCCCCATCAAAAACGCATCAAATCGTGACGGTGTCAACAGTGTCGTTTCAAACGCGGCAACTGCTGTTGCGAAATTGTCGAATGTGATTGGATCCTCTTGGGATGGATAGGCTTTGGAAAATAACGACACATAGCCGGGAATCCCCTTGAGCGTTTCAATCAATGCGTCACGGGTGTTGGCCATTTCAATGGGGTTTTCGACTGGGCCTTTGGCTTGCTCAACCAAATTAGGGGCGCGCCCATCCCAAAACTGTTCAATATTCAAAACCGCGTTTAGAACCGTGGGCGCATTCCGCCCGCCGACCTGACCATTATGCCCAACCGAGGTTGGCAATAAATCGACACCGCCGGTGTCCAGACCATGGCATGACGCACATGAAATGTTTTCATCTTTGGACACACGCTCTTCGAAATACAAATGCCGGCCCAATTCAATCTGCGCGTCATTATATCCAAAATCCTCAATCAATTCGTTCAGCGTCGGCAAAGCAAATAAATATTCTGATGCATCATCATAAATACTTTGGCTCAGCAACTTTTCCGAGGCCACGCATGGAACGGCTGACGTACAAAGAATACCCAAAGCCAATAAATATTTCATACGAACTCCTATCTATCTCAGTCCGTAACGCCCAAGGTTCGCTGGTTTTTAGCCGACTCTCAAAATGGCAGCATTGAATCCAGCTGAAATTAACGAATTCATAATGATTTTGTTCACATTTGCGCAAAATTACCCGATTGAGGTGCTTGCAGCACAGTCAATGCCTGACTATATACGCTCTGTCGCGTTGGAACGTATCGGTTCCATCGCATGTAGAAACGGCGCCAATGCCAAGACGGGTTTGCGTCGTATGTCATCGCCTTATATTTAGAGAGGGATCATAAAATGGGAAAAGTTATCGGTATCGACCTAGGCACCACGAACAGCTGTATTGCGATCATGGACGGGTCTCAGCCTCGCGTTATTGAAAATTCCGAAGGTGCGCGCACCACACCATCCATCGTTGCCTTTACCGAGGATGAGCGTCTGGTTGGCCAACCTGCGAAACGTCAGGCTGTTACAAACCCCACAAACACAATTTTCGGCGTCAAACGCCTGATTGGCCGTCGTGCGGATGACGCGCATTTGGCCAAAGACAAGAAAAACCTGCCATTCAACGTTGTTGACGGTGGCAATGGTGACGCATGGGTCGAAGTGCGCGGCGACAAATACAGCCCCAGCCAGATTTCCGCGTTCACCCTGCAAAAGATGAAAGAAACCGCCGAAAGCTATCTGGGCGAAGAAGTGACCCAAGCGGTTATCACAGTTCCTGCCTATTTCAACGACGCACAGCGTCAGGCGACCAAAGACGCGGGTAAAATCGCCGGTCTTGAGGTGCTGCGCATCATCAACGAACCGACCGCTGCGGCGCTGGCCTATGGTCTGGATAAAAAAGAAACCAAAACCATCGCGGTCTATGACTTGGGCGGTGGTACATTCGACGTGACCATTTTGGAAATCGACGACGGATTGTTCGAAGTGAAATCAACCAACGGCGACACGTTCTTGGGTGGTGAAGATTTCGACATGCGCATCGTGACCTATCTGGCCGATGAATTTAAGAAAGAGCACGGCGTTGACCTGACCGCCGACAAAATGGCCCTGCAGCGTTTGAAAGAGGCCGCAGAAAAGGCGAAAATCGAACTGTCGTCATCCAGCCAAACAGAAATCAACCAGCCATTCATCAGCATGGACGGCAAGACAGGTCAACCATTGCACATGGTCATGAAACTGACCCGCGCGAAATTAGAGAGCCTGGTTGGTGATCTGATCAAGGCGTCCATCAAACCCTGCCAAGCCGCGTTGAAGGATGCGGGCGTATCTGCATCCGAAATCGACGAAGTGATCTTGGTCGGTGGTATGACACGCATGCCCAAAGTGATCGAAGAGGTCACCAAATTCTTTGGCAAAGAACCGCACAAAGGTGTGAACCCTGACGAAGTTGTGGCCATGGGTGCCGCGATCCAAGCCGGCGTTTTGCAAGGCGACGTCAAGGACGTTGTTTTGTTGGACGTAACACCACTGTCCTTGGGTATCGAGACATTGGGTGGCGTGTTCACACGTTTGATCGACCGCAACACCACGATCCCAACCAAGAAATCACAGGTGTTTTCAACAGCCGAAGACAACCAGAATGCTGTCACCATCCGCGTGTTCCAAGGTGAACGCGAAATGGCGGCCGACAACAAAATCTTGGGTCAGTTCAATCTGGAAAACATCCCACCCGCACCACGTGGCATGCCCCAAATCGAGGTGACGTTCGACATTGACGCGAACGGTATCGTGTCAGTGGCAGCCAAAGATAAAGGCACTGGCAAAGAACAGACAATCACCATTCAGGCGTCTGGCGGTCTGTCTGACGACGACATCGAACGCATGGTGCGCGAAGCTGAAGAAAACGCAGACGCAGACAAGGCGCGCCGCGAATTGATCGAAGCCAAGAACCAAGCGGAAAGTCTAATCCATTCAACTGAAAAATCCGTCGAAGAGCATGGCGACAAGGTTGACCCATCCACGATCGAGGCGATCGAATTGGCCATCGCCGCGCTAAAGGATGAGCTGGAAACAGACAATGCCGACAAAATCAAATCTGGCATCCAGAACGTCACCGAAGCGTCAATGCGTTTGGGCGAAGCCATCTATAAAGCGTCACAAGACGACGGCGCCGACGAAAGCCCAATGGATGCCGCAAACCGCGACACCGATGGCGCAGACGACGACATCCTTGACGCCGATTTCGAAGATTTGGGCGGCGACAAACGCTAATCGTAACACCAGACACAAACCGGCCTGTCATGGGCAGGCCGGTTTTTCCGTCTGAAAAGGAGGCGTAATCAATGTCTAAACGCGATTACTATGATGTTCTTGGAATATCCAAAGGTGCCTCGGCCGACGAAATCAAGAAAGCCTTTCGTACGAAAGCCAAGGAACTGCATCCAGACCGCAATTCCGACAATCCCAATGCCGAAAGCCAATTCAAAGAAGCCAATGAGGCCTATGACGTCCTAAAAGACCCCGAGAAAAAGGCAGCCTATGACCGTTACGGTCACGCCGCATTCGAAGGTGGCATGGGCGGCGGTGGTCGACCAGGTGGCGGCTATGGTCAAGGCGATTTTTCATCCGCCTTTTCCGATGTATTCGACGACCTGTTCGGCGATTTCATGGGCGGCGGCGGTGGTCGGGGTGGACGATCCCGCAACACCCGCGGATCAGACCTGCGCTATAACATGCGCATCACCCTAGAAGAGGCCTTTGGCGGCGCGCAAAAAACCATCAACGTGCCATCAACGGCACAATGTGGGCCATGCAACGGAACCGGCGCCGAGGGCGGAACAGAACCCACATCCTGCCCCACCTGTTCCGGTATGGGCAAGGTCCGCGCGACCCAAGGGTTTTTTACCGTCGAACGCACCTGTCCCACATGTTCGGGAATGGGTCAAATCATCAAAAACCCCTGTAAATCCTGTAGCGGCCAAGGCCGCATAGAAAAAGACCGCGCACTGAGCGTCAATATCCCTGCGGGTGTTGAAACGGGTACACGTATTCGCCTTTCTGGCGAAGGCGAAGCAGGTCTGCGCGGGGGATCCAGTGGTGATCTTTATATCTTTATCGAGGTCGCACCCCACGACATTTTCCAACGCGAAGGGACAAATCTGTTCTGCCGCGTACCTGTGTCGATGACCACGGCCGCTTTGGGCGGTGATATCGAGGTGCCCACCATTGATGGCGGCCGCAGCCGTGTAAAAGTCCCATCGGGCAGCCAATCTGGCCGTCAGATGCGACTCAGATCCAAGGGGATGCCAGCGGTTCGCTCTTCTCAGGTGGGTGATATGTTCATCGAACTTGCGGTGGAAACGCCGGTCAACCTGACATCCCGTCAGAAAGACTTGCTGCGCGAATTTGAACAAGAGTCATCTGAAAACAACCCTGAAAGCAGCAGCTTTTTCTCTTCTGTCAAATCCTTTTGGGATTCGATGAAGGGATAAAATATCAAAATTTATAGAAAACTGGCCAATCCTGGCCAGTTTTTCTGTTTGTGTGTTATAGCACTTTTAACCAATTTCATTTCATTCTAGCCTGAATTCATGGCCATTGGGCCTGTACTTGGCACGCGGCGTGCAGCCAAACACCCAGGGAGCCACGGTACGCGTATGTTAGAGTTTACAAACGTCTCGAAATCTTTCAGATCGGTTTCAGTCAGCAAATCAACCATGCCCACAACCCCATTCATGGGGGTTCTGATTTCATGGCTCATATTCGCCAAGAATGCGGATTTGGCGCGATTGGCGGCCTCGGCATGGATTTGTGCGGCTTGCAGCTGTTGTTCGTAATTCACACTTTCGGTAATATCCAGCGCCAGACTGACAACATCCCCCCCATGGCCGCGGCGATCAATCAGACGGATGTATTTTTCGTTCCACAGTTGAATGATCACGGGGGCGCGGGTTTGGTTTTTCCCACCGCTCTAACATCATGGCGCGCCAGTCGGCGGGTGTTTTGTCGCCTGTGTTTACGATGCCCTCTTCGGTCATTAATTGTAAAATACGGGCATAGCTGACGCCGGATGTGATTTCCTCTAACCCGTCAAAGGCCGACAGATAGGCACGATTGGCCATCAACAACCCGTTGTTTATGTCAAACACGGCAAAGCCATCGCAGATTGTTTCGATGGAATGCCACAACCGGCGTTCGACGACCTCGATATGCTGGTGCGCGACGGTTAAATCCGATTTCAAGCGTTGATTTTCGGCGCGCGTTTCAACGATTTCCGCGCTTAACGCCTTGGCATGGCGGCCCAGTCTCCGATTGGCCGCCGATAATTCGGCCTGTTTTAATTCCAGCAACCGCTCTGCTGCCAATCTGGCGCGGCGTTCTTCGGCCAGACGGTGGGCCAGCTGCGTCATACCTATGCTCCGTTCAGGTTGGATATCCAACCTGAACGCTAGGGCTTTTTCGCTTAAACTTCGTTAACGTGGGCGCAATTACAGCGTTTCGATGGCAATTGCGATGCCTTGGCCACCGCCGATACACATGGTGATCAAACCTTTGCCGCCGCCAATACGTTCCAATTCATAGAGCGTTTTAATGGTGATAATCGCACCGGTCGCCCCAACTGGATGTCCCAGCGCAATCGCGCCGCCATTGGGGTTTACACGGGCAGGATCCAATCCCAATCCTTTGTTCACGGCCAAGGCTTGGGCGGCGAATGCCTCATTGCTTTCGATGACATCGAAATCAGTGATGGACAGGCCCGTTTTTGCCAACAGGTTTTCAACTGCGGGAACGGGGCCAATGCCCATGACCTCGGGGCGGACACCAGCATGGGCATAGCCCAAAACGCGCGCACGCGGTTTCAAACCCGCCTTGGCGGCCGCATCGGCGCGTGCCATCACGATTGCAGCCGCGCCATCATTGATGCCAGATGCGTTTCCGGCGGTGACGCTGCCATCCTTTTGGAACACAGGGCGCAGACCGCCCAGCGCATCCATTGTGGTCGCCTTGGGGTGTTCATCAGTGTCAAAGGGCACCATATCGCGTTTTTGTTTTACCATCACTGGGGTGATTTGGCTTGCAAAGCGGCCCTCGGCAATCGCCGCCGCAGCCCGTGTTTGGCTGGTCATGGCAAATTCATCTTGGGCGGCGCGGGTGATATCATGTTCGGCCGCCACATTTTCCGCCGTGACCCCCATGTGACCCGTCCCAAACGGGCAATTCAACGCACCCAGCATCATATCCAGCGTGCGAATGTCGCCCATTTTCGCGCCCCAGCGCTGATCCTGAATGATATATGGCGATCGTGACATACATTCGGCCCCACCGGCCAAACCGAAATCCGCATCCCCCAGCATCAGCGATTGCACCACCGACACAATCGCCTGTGCGCCTGATCCACACAGGCGGTTGACGTTCATGGCAGGGGTTGTATCGGGAATGCCCGCCTGCATTGCGGCCACGCGCGACAGATACATATCACGGGGTTCTGTGTTGATGACATGGCCAAACACCACATGGCCGATCTGTGCGCCCTCAACCCCGGATCGTTCCAATGCAGTCTTTGCCGCAACGGTGCCCAATTCAATGGGCGTCGTGCCTGCCAATGATCCGCCAAAGGTGCCAATGGCGGTGCGTGCGCCGTCTAAAATTACGATATCTGTCATGGTCTGCCCCTATCTGTGACTTTGTGGCGATTATGGCGGTCTAATTTGATTTGTCACCCAGAACGTACCGTCAAAACCGATACTTATGCGGTGGGTTGTTATTTGATGGATATTAGATAAACCTACGGTCATGGAAAAATCACTGCTTTCGTTTGGTCATGGATATTCTGCGCGCGCCTTGGCGGCGCGGGTTATTCCATTGGGATGGAGGGTTTATGGGACGACACGGTCCCCAGACACCGCCGACAAAATGCGCGCGGATGGTGTCACGCCCCTGATTTGGGGGGATGCACAGATCGCAGATGTCTTGGATCAGGTATCGCATGTCATTACATCGATTGCCCCACAGGCCGATGGCGATCCTGTGCTGGGAACCTATGGCGACGCCATTGCCCGAAATGCTGCGCGCTATCGCTGGGTGGGATATTTATCGACAACAGGGGTTTATGGCGATCATGGGGGCGCATGGGTGGATGAAACCACGCCGCTGACCCCCAGCACCCAACGCGGCCGTGCCCGCGTTCAGGCCGAGGCCGCATGGCAAGCCATTCCAAACCTGCCCCTGCACATATTCCGCTTGGCAGGCATCTATGGGCCGGGCCGCGGCCCCTTTGCCAAGGTGCGGGCCGGCACAGCACAACGGATCATTAAACAGGGCCAAGTGTTCAGCCGCATCCACGTGGATGACATCGCACAGGCGGTTGCCGCGTCCATGATGTCACCAACGCAGGGCGAGATATATAATCTATGCGATGATGATCCCGCCCCCCCGCAGGATGTGATCGGCTATGCGGCACAGATTCTGGGCCTGCCCCAACCGCCCGAGGTGCATTTCGAAACCGCCGATCTGTCCCCCATGGCGCGCAGTTTCTATTCCGAAAGCAAACGGGTATCGAATGCCAAGGTCAAACGCGATCTGGGGATCACATTGATCCACCCCACCTATAAAGCAGGGCTGGACGCGATGTTAGCCAGAAATCAAACCTAACACCTGCGCCACAATCGCGTCTGCATCCAGACCCGCCTGGGCATACATGTCATCCGGGCTGGCATGATCGATATAGGTATCAGGCAGCTGCATGGTGCGCACCCTAAGCCGCCCATGATCCAACACACCGTTATCGATCAACAACTGCAACACATGACTGCCAAAGCCGCCGACGGCGCCCTCTTCTATCGTAATTAGGGCATCGTGATTGGCGGCCAGATCCAAAATCATGTCCCGATCCAGCGGTTTTGCAAATCGCGCATCGGCAATGGTGGGGGTAATGTCGTGTGACAACAGCATTTCAGCGGCCTGCTGGACCTGACCCAAACGTGTACCGAATGACAATATGGCCACGCGCGATCCGGATTGAATGATGCGGCCTTTGCCGATTTCCAGAACTTGGGGCTGGTCGGGGATGTCCACGCCCTGTCCTTCGCCCCGTGGATACCGGAACGCGATGGGTCCATCGTCATAGGCGGCGGCGGTGGCCACCATGTGGGTCAATTCGGCCTCGTCCGCGGCGGCCATAACCACCATATTGGGCAGGTTCGCCATATAGGCGATATCAAAACTGCCCGCATGTGTGGCCCCATCGGCCCCCACCAATCCCGCTCGGTCAATGGCAAAGCGGACAGGCAGATTTTGCAACGCCACATCATGAACAACCTGATCATAGCCGCGCTGCAAAAACGTTGAATAAATCGCACAGAATGGCCGCATGCCCCCTGCCGCCAATGCGGCCGCAAATGTCACGCCATGTTGTTCCGCAATCCCCACATCAAAACACCGACTGGGATAGCGTTCGGCCATCAGGTTCAGGCCCGTGCCATCCGGCATTGCCGCCGTAACCGCACAAATCCGCGGATCATCTGCCGCCGCCGCAACCAAGGCGCGGGCAAACACGGATGTATAGCTGGGCGCGTTGGATGGGGATTTATGCTGTTTGCCTGTCACCACATCAAATTTGGCGGTGGCATGGCCCCGATCACGGGCCTGTTCAGCGGGGGCGTATCCCTTGCCCTTTTGCGTGACGGCATGGATCAAAATGGGACCGTTTGCGCGGTCTTTGACGGTGCGTAGCAATGGCAACAACTGGTTCAGGTCATGGCCGTCAATCGGCCCGACATAGGAAAACCCCAATGCTTCGAACAATGTGCCGCCCACGGCCATGCCCTTTAACATATCCTTGGCGCGTTTTGCACCTTCGCGGAATGGTTCGGGCAGGAAGGATACTGCGCCTTTGGCGACCTCTTTCAAATCTTGGAATGGGGCGCCGGAATACAGCTGGCTTAGGTAATTCGACAATGCACCCACGGGTTCGGCGATAGACATATCATTATCGTTCAAAATCACGATCAGCCGTTTTTTCAAATGGCCGGCGTGATTCATCGCCTCATAGGCCATGCCGCCGGTCATTGCACCATCACCAATCACCGCAATTGCATCGCCCAATCCCGCGTCGATCTGGCCGCCCAAATCGCGCGCCGTGGCAAAGCCCAAGGCCGCCGAAATTGATGTGCTGGAATGCGCCGCGCCAAAGGGGTCATAGGCGCTTTCGCTGCGTTTGGTGAACCCACTTAGCCCACCTTTCTGGCGTAGGGTCAGCATGCGTTCACGCCGACCCGTCAGGATTTTATGCGGATAGGTTTGGTGACTGACGTCCCAGATAATTTTATCGCGCGGCGTGTCAAACACCGCATGCAGGGCCACGGTCAGTTCCACCACACCCAGACCGGCCCCCAAATGTCCGCCCGTTTGGGATACGGCCGAAATGGTTTCCGACCGCAATTCCGCCGCCAGCTGGCCCAACTGTGCGTCTGACAGACGTTTTAAATCGCTTGGCGATGTAATCTGATCCAACAGGGGGGTATGGGGCAAAACAGACATCTGCGATCCTTTGGCCAGTTGATAATCGCGTTAATTATTGCGTGCAATAATAAACCGTGCCACCTGCTGCAAGGTATCGGCCCGCATTCCATAGGGTGATATAGCGTCACAGGCCTGATCCACCAGAGTTTGCGCCCGTTTTTTGGCCCCACCAAGACCCAACAGCGATACAAAGGTGGCTTTGCCGGCCTCGGCATCTTTGTTCAGGCGTTTGCCGGCCAATTCGGGATCGCCCGTCACATCCAATATATCGTCGGCAATCTGGAACGCCAGACCAATGGCATGGGCGTAGCGTGCCAGCGCGGTAGTATCTTGGCCCGCCATAATCGCACCGGCCCGCGCGCTATAGGATATCAGCGCACCGGTTTTACCCTGTTGCAGATGGGTGATCTGATCCAACGTCAGCGGTGTGTCCGCCGTTTCTGCTGCAATATCCAAGGCCTGCCCCAAAACCATGCCCTGCGCGCCCGAGGCGCGTGCCAATTCCATCGCCAGCATGGCGCGCACAGCAGCGTCATCACTGGTCTGCGGCGCAAGCGTCAATTCAAAGCCCAAGGTTTGCAAGGCATCGCCCGCCAACACGGCCGTTGCATCATCCCATTTTTTATGGACCGTGGGCCGGCCGCGGCGCATATCGTCATCATCCATGCAGGGCAGGTCATCATGCACTAGGGAATAGGCATGGATCGCCTCAATCCCCGATGCGGGCCAGATGGATTGTACGGCAGGAATGTCAAACAGGCCCGCGCTTTCCATCACCAAAAATGCGCGCAGGCGTTTACCGCCCTGTAATGCATATTCCATGGCATGAACCACATCGACGCGGTCCATTTGTGCCAGATAGGCATCCAAATGCGATTGCACCTGTGCGGCGCAGGCCTGCAATTTATCCTGCACGGGGGTTACAGCCCCTCAACGGCGGTGGTGCCAGTGGGGGTGCCTTGGCCATCCAATGTGATGGCGGCGACCTTTTCTTCGGCCTCTTTCAGTTTGGTTTCGCAGCGTTTTTTCAACTGGGCCCCACGTTCGTACAGGGTGATTGATGCCTCAAGCGCGACATCGCCATGTTCCAATTGCGATACCACACGTTCCAATTCGGCCATGGCTTGTTCAAATGTCATTTCGTCAATAGGTGTGTCTGTCATGATGCGGCCTCTATCAATTTTTGGACATGCGCTGTGGCGGAACGCGCCAAGGCTGCTAGATCATAGCCGCCTTCTAATACGGATACCACCCTGCCTTGGCAAAACTCATCCGCAATTTCGCATAGATGCTGTGTGATCCACGCAAAATCATCCTCATCCCAATTCAATTGCGCCAATGGGTCGTCGGCATGGGCATCAAAGCCTGCCGAAATCAACAACAGTTGTGGCTGAAAGGCGCGCAGGCGGGGAAACACGATGTCTTGGTATTTTTGCCGCATGATCGCACCGTCACTGTCAGGGGGCAGTGGAATATTGACCACGTTATCATAGGCACCGGTTTCATCGGCCCGTCCCGACCCGGGCCATAACGGCATTTGTTGGCTGGTAATGGTCAAGGCGCGGCGTTCAGCCCATAACAGGTCTTGGGTCCCATTTCCGTGATGCACATCAAAATCGACCACAGCCACGCGGTCCAAGCCGTGATAATCCAGCGCATGTTTGGCGGCAATCGCCACATTCCCAAACAGGCAAAACCCCATGGGCGTTTCCGTTTCCGCGTGATGCCCCGGCGGGCGGCCCGCGACAAACACGTTTTGTGCGCTGCCATCCATAACCATATCGACGGCCCGCACAGCACCACCCACGGCGCGAAATGCGGCCTGAACGGATCCGGGCGACATATGCGTATCGCCGTCGATTTGCACGGTTCCCGCATCAGGGCAGGCATCGCGAATGGCATCCAAATGACGCTGGGGATGACACCGCAGCACATCATCATCAGCCGCCAAGGGGGCCGACACACGGTTCAAATCCAAATCAGCCAAGGCATGCAGGATATGATCCAGCCGCGCCACCTGTTCAGGGTGACCCGCCGGTGTCACATGATCCAAACAATCGGCATGAGTGATCAAAGCTGTTTTCATAAGTGTTCCTGCCCCTAAATCCATTTAGTAAACTGTACGAGAATGCAGCGCTGTTTCAAATGAAAAAGGCGCCCCACAGGACGCCTTTTGCAGAAAATGTTATCCGATTATGTCGGCGACATCCCACGCAACCGTTCCGAGCGGCGACGCAGCATTTCCAGCGTAATCAACAGCGCGATCGACAAAGCAACCAAGATCGTCGCAACCGCCAAAATCGTCGGGCTGATTTGTTCACGCAGGCCTAGGAACATCTGCCATGGCAGCGTTTTCTGACTGGCCGATCCGATGAACATCACCACCACCACTTCGTCGAATGATGTGATGAATGCAAACAAACCACCCGAAATCACACCCGGCAGGATCAATGGCATTTGCACACGGAAAAACGTGGTGACAGGATTGGCCCCCATATTCGCCGCCGCACGGGTCAGTGACCGGTCAAACCCAACCAAGGTGGCCGTAACCGTAATGATCACGAACGGAATACCCAAAACGGCATGCGCCAGAACCACTTTGACATAACCGACAAAGTTTTTGTTCATGCCCATGGTGTTTTCCATGAAATTCCCAAGATCCGAGTAGAAAAAGAACATACCCGTCGCGGAAATGATCAGCGGAACGATCATCGGCGAAATCAGGATCGCCATAATGGCGCGTTTCGCAGGCACATGTGATTGGCTAAGCCCAATGGCGGCCAATGTGCCCAATGACACGGAAATAATCGTCGCAATCGGCGCAATAACCAACGAATTTTTGAACGACCGCAGCCATTCCCCGTTGGAATCGGCACGCAGGCCCAAGAAATCTTGGTAATGTTTCAACGAATACCCATCAGGATCCAACCGCAGCATTTCCGGTGTAAAGGTAAAGAAATCCTGTGCGTTGAACGACAGCGGCAGAACCACCAAAATGGGCGTTACCAAAAATACGAAAATTGCGCCACAGATCATGCGGAATGTGTAATGCCACAACACTTGGGCCGGTGTCAGATAGGGCAGCAAGCTTCTGCGATACCGCCCTTCGTACAGCCAAAAGATAAACCAACTGGTCAGGCTGCCATAGATCAGCCCCAAGATAATGCCGCCGACTTGGGCAAAGGCAAACCCTGCGACAACACACAGGGCCAGATTTAGCCAGCGTGACAGTTTTTCGTTTTTGATAACTGTGATGTACAGCGTGGCCAAGCCCATCAAAATGACGGCCCCGCCAATCATGCCCATGATGCCTGATCCTGCGGCCGTTCCGATGAACAGCCCCAAAATCGCACCCAAGATGGCACAGCACTGCAATACAAACGACAGTGGTTTACGTGATATTGGTGATACTAATGTCATTATCTTTACCCCAATTTCACGTTGTCGATACCGACAATTTTGTCATAGGCCCAGTACAGAACCAAAACCACCGCCAGCAATATGGCCCCCAATGCTGCGGCCAAGCCCCAGTTCAGCGAAGATGAAATATGGTATGCAATCCGGTTTGAAATAAACACACCATCCGTGCCACCCACGATTTCAGGCGTGATGTAATACCCGATGGCCAGAATGAACACCAAAATGGACCCAGCCCCAATACCCGGAATGGATTGCGGGAAATACACGCGCCAAAACGCGGTCCAGTTTGTGGCGCCCAGTGATTTGGCGGCCCGCAAATAGCTGGGCGGAATGGTTTGCATCACCGAATACATCGGCAAAATCATGAACGGCAACAGGATATGCGTCATCGCCGTAATGGTACCGAACTGGTTGTTGATAATTTCCAAACGCCCATCATTGGCCACCAGCCCCAACCAGACTAGAACGTCATTGATGACACCTTGGTTTTGCAGCATCACTTTCCATGCGGATGTCCGCACCAACAGCGATGTCCAAAACGGCAACAAAACCAAAATCATCAACAGGTTCGCTGACCGTGCCGGCAGGTTCGCCAAAATCCATGCCACTGGATAGCCCAGCAAAATACACATGCCGGTGATAATCAACGACATTTTCACCGTTCGAATGAACAGTTTAATCAGGATTTGTTTATCTTCAGGCTGCGCCTTTGCGCCCTCGGCGGTGCGCTGCATGTCAATGGCGTTCAGGAAATACCCGTTTGTGTATTTGCCCGAATGCGTTTTGATGATCGACCAAGTTGCGGGATCGCCCCAATCTTTGTCCACATCGATCAATTTGTCGCGGAATGGGGCGTCTTGGACCGGATCCCATTTTTTGACTTTGCGCGCAGATTTTCGGAATAGCGATGACATACCGCTGACTTCGTAGTTCAGGCGCGATCCGATGCGTGTGTGTTCTTTGGTATCGACGGCGATAATGAAATCTTCGACAAAGGCGGTAAACACCGCTTCGTCGGGTAATTCGTCAGACAATTCGTCCCAATCCTGCAAAGCGGCCACAGTTTTGGGCAGGGTATCCTGTACAATTCTGTTTTCAACAGATCGGAATAACATCGACCCAATCGGGAAAATAAATGTGATCAATACGAAAATCAGCAGCGGTGCAATCAGCATCAAGGCACGCAGTTTTTCGCGTTGTAATGACTTGGCCAAGGATTTTTTCAGCGGCATCCCATCCGCGGCAATCATGTCCTGCCCAGCAGTTTGATCCGTCATAGTGTCCCCGTGGGTTTGATTATAATAGTTAAAAAAGGGGCGTGTTCACACGCCCCTTTTACGTCAAAGACGATTACTTGGCCAACCAAGCTTGGAATTTCGCGTCGATATCATCACGATAATCGGCCCAGAATTCGTAGTTGTACAAGAATGTGTTTTTCGCGTTGTTCGGATCTGTTGGCATGTGTGGCGCCATTTCGATACCCAATTCTTCGTGCTTGCCAACCAATGGGGCCGATGATGCACGTGCAGGACCGTAGGAAATGTATTTCGCCTGGTCTGCCAAACGCTGTGTGTCTGTCGCGAAATAGATGTAATCCAATGCGCGCTGCTTGCGCTCTTCGCTTAGGCCCGCTGGGATGATCCAACCGTCAAGGTCAAACACCTGCGCGTCCCACAACATTGCAACTGGCTGCTTTTGCTCTTCGATGACGCTGAACAAACGGCCGTTGTATGTTGAACCCATGATGACTTCGCCATCTGCCAACAACTGGGGTGTGTCTGCGCCAGCTGACCACCAAACAACGCTGTCTTTGATTGTGTCTAGCTTGGCCAACGCGCGGTCCTGACCTTCTGGTGTTTCCAGAACGTTATAGACTTCGTCTTTGGCAACGCCGTCACACAACAATGCCCATTCCATGTTGTTGATTGGACGTTTTTCCAATGAACGCTTGCCAGGATAGTTTTCCAAATCGAAAACGGCACAAACAGATGTTGGGGCCGTGTCGCCAACCAAATCGGTGCGGTATCCGAATGTTGTGGAATATACGATCTGTGGGATAAAGCAGTCAGAAACCAGCAAATCGCCGAAATCTTCGGAGGCTGGTGTACCATCAGGTGCAGGTGCCAATTGTGTATCGGCATCGATTTCCATCGCCAGACCTTCGTCGCACAGACGCATCGCGTCAGCGGCAACCACGTCAACAACATCCCATGTGACGTTGCCCGCTTCGTTCATCGCGCGCAGTTTCGCAACCGCTTCGGCTGAGCTGTCATCATTGATGATGGTGACGCCAGTTTTCGCGGAATAGGGCTCGTGGTATGCCTTAAGCTGTGATTTGGAATATGCGCCACCCCATGACACGATGGTCATTTCCTGCGCTGCGACTGCACCAGCTGCAACGGTCAAAGCTGTTGTTGCTAGCAAAGTTTTGGTGAATTTCATTGTATTCTCCCTAAGTTGCCCGTGTGATTAAAGATGCGCGTGTCGGGCGTTCCCAGCGCACCCCGTTACCCATGCCCCAGTCAATGACACGGGGCATGAAATTCCTATGCATCCAAGGCGCGACAATCGTCGGCCAACCAACCTATTTCGATTTCTTGGCCAGGCTGCAAACGCACCTGATCTGGGGCGTTGCGTGATTTAATAATGAAATCATCATTGCCAGCAACGCTTAGACGGGTGCGAAAAATATCGCCCATATAGATAAATTCTTTGACCGTAGCCTTTAGCAAATGCGCATCTGGGCTTAGGCGGTCTTTGTGGAATTCAACACGTTCCGGACGGATCGACACGCGTGTGCGTTGACCCGGTTCGGTCACATTGATCGGTTTACAATCGATTAGATCGCCACTGTCCAATTGGACCAATGCGCGACCGTTTGAAATTTCTTTGATCACACCTTCTAGGGTGTTGTTTTCACCGATAAACTGCGCAACGAAACTGTTTTCAGGCTCTTCGTACAGGGCATCAGGTGGTGCGATCTGCTGAATGCGGCCATCGTTAAACACGGCCACGCGGTCTGACATTGTCAGCGCCTCGGTCTGGTCGTGGGTCACATAGACCACGGTAATACCCAAACGGTGCGCCAAATCGGTAATTTCAAACTGCATTTTTTCGCGCAGCTGTTTGTCCAACGCGCCCAGCGGTTCGTCCATCAAAACCAATTCGGGTTCAAACACCAAAGCACGGGCCAAAGCAACACGCTGCTGCTGGCCGCCTGACAACTGCGCAGGACGACGCCCGCCAAAGGACCCCATTTCAACCATATCCAACGCGCGCTTGACCTTTTCTTCGCGCTCGGATTTGCCCATTTTGCGGACCTCAAGCGGAAAGGATAGGTTTTCGGCGATCGTCATATGCGGAAACAACGCGTAGTTCTGGAACACCATGCCTATGCCACGTTTGTGGGGTGGAATATTGTTGATCGACACCCCGTCCAACATAATATCGCCATGTGTTGCGGTTTCAAAACCCGCCAACATCATCAGACAAGTTGTCTTGCCCGACCCAGACGGGCCCAACATGGTCAGAAACTCGCCTTTTGGAATATCAAGGTTCAAATCTTTTACGACGAGTGTTTCACCGTCATAGCTTTTCTGGACGCGACTAAACTGAACAAATGCGTCCTTGAAATTATCTAGTGCCAATCTATGGCTCCCCGTGTTTTTTTATCCCTATTCCGCAATGTAAGCACACTATCCCAGTAGATATCAACCAGATTGCGGCATTTTTGTTTAATTTTGCAACACGCCCCCATAAAAAGGCGCATTGCATTTATTTTATGCATAATTTGAACAAACTGCGCGGCCCAGACCTTGCAATTCAGGCAAATTGGGTTGTCCGAATTCACGCTAAAGCGGCATTTATAGCAACAACCGTTTTTTCGACAACTTCATCCGCCTGCGCATGCGTCAAACAGAATGGCGGTGCATAGCCCAAAATATCACCCTGCGGCATGGCCCGCGCGATGATTCCCTGATCCAGCAGCTTGGCCGCGATGCTTGGGCCGACTTTCTGCGCAGGGTCAAAGAACGCGCGCGTGTCACGGTCTGATACCAGTTCAACCGCGCACAACATGCCTTCGCCACGAACCTCACCAACATTGGGGTGATCCGCCAGCGCCGCACGCATATTGTCGTTTAAGTATTTACCAACAGTACCGGCGTTTTCGATCAATTTCAGATCATCAATCAGTTTCAGGTTGGCAACCCCCGCCGCGGCCCCAATGGGGTGCGCCGAATATGTCCAGCCATGACCGATGGGGCCATTTTCATCTGTGCCTTGCTCCAACACTTTCCACATTTTGTCAGACACGATGGACCCAGACAGCGGCGCATAGGCCGATGTCAGACCCTTGGCAATGGTGATCAGATCGGGTTTCAACCCATAGTGTTCGGACCCGAACATGGTGCCCAAACGGCCAAAGCCTGTGACAACCTCATCCGCAATCAACAAAATATCGTGTTTTTCCAACACAGGCTGGATGGCATCCCAATATCCTGCGGGGGGTGGCACAATACCGCCCGTTCCCAAAACAGGTTCTCCAATGAACGCGGCGATGGTGTCCGCGCCTTCGCGTTCGATCAATGCCTCAAGCTCGGCCACGCAATGGGCGACAAAATCGGCCTCGGACATGTTCAAATTGGGGCGGCGGAAATAATAGGGGGCCTCGGTATGGATCACTTGGGTCAGGGGCAGGTCGAATTTTTTGTGGAACAATTCCAAACCTGTCAGGGATCCTGTCATCAGACCAGACCCGTGATAACCACGCCAACGGCTGATGATTTTCTTTTTCTCGGGGCGCCCAAGGATATTGTTGTAATACCACACAAGTTTAATGTTGGTTTCGTTGGCGTCTGACCCAGATAGGCCGAAATACACCTTGCTCATATGATCGGGGGCGCGATCCAAAATCATTTTCGACAGGGTGATTGATGCCTCGGTCCCATGGCCGACATAGGAATGGTAATACGCCAACTCGCTGGCCTGTGCGGCGATTGCCTCGGCCACTTCGGTTTGGCCATACCCGATGTTGACACAATACAGGCCGGCAAAGGCATCCAGCAAACGGTTGCCATCGCGGTCCTCAATGTAACAGCCCTTGCCGCCGGTCACGACACGCTGCGGGACATTGCCCCGCGCGAATTCGGCCAAATGTGTGGACGGGTGGAAAAAATTTTCGCGATCCCATTGTTCCAATAGATCGTTTTTCATCGCGGGCTCCTTTGGATAATTCAATATGTACACAACACAGTTGTGCACTTAGGTCAAGCCAGCCTTAGTCTTTATAAAAATGTGACGATATAAGGATTGCGACACATGTTCGTCGGAATCAGACTGGCACAGTTGTATACAAATTATAACCTATCAAAAACAACAAGGATCCTGACCATGATTCAAAAAGATATTCCATTTTCCGACAGTGAATACCAACGCCGACTGGCCAAAACCCGCGCCGCCATGGCGGACAAAGGCATCAACACACTGTTCGTAACTGATCCGTCCAACATGGCATGGCTGACCGCCTATGATGGCTGGTCCTTTTACGTCCACCAAGGTGTGATCATGTTCGCCGATGCCGATCCCGTTTGGTGGGGTCGTCGTCAGGATGCCAATGGCGCTGTGCGAACCGTTTGGATGGGCAATGATCGCGTGATTGGCTATGCCGACAACTATGTACAATCCACCGAACGGCACCCGATGCAGGATTTGGCCCAGCGTCTGCGCGATTTCGGCGTCAAGGGACGTGTGGGCGTGGAAATGGACAACTATTATTTCTCGGCCAAGGCGTTTGACACATTGCGCACCGAAATGCCCGATATCGAATTTGTCGATGCAACCGCGCTGGTCAACTGGCAACGTGGCATAAAATCTGACGAAGAATTGGCGTTTATGCGCAAGGCGGCGGCCATTTCTGACAAAATTATCAACGGCTTGGTCGAACGCGTCGAACCCGGTATTCCCAAGAATGAAATCGTGGCCGAGGTGTTCGGCGATGCGGTGCGCGGGGTTGATGGCGCATGGGGCGACTATCCCGCGATTGTGCCGCTGTTGCCATCAGGATCAGACGCCGCAGCGCCCCACCTGACATGGGATGGCCGCCAATTCGCCACGGGCGAGGCGACATTTTTCGAAATCTCAGGCTGTTATCGCCGCTATCACGCACCGCTTAGCCGGACAATTTTCCTAGGCACCCCCACAGACGAATTGAAACGCGCCGAGGCGGCCCTGATCGAAGGCCTAGAGGCCGGATTGGACAAAGCCCGCGCCGGCAACCGCGCCTGTGACATCGCCAATGCGCTGGCCGAACCGCTGGAACGCGCAGGCATCGAACGCGGCGCGCGCTGTGGTTACCCCATCGGCATCAGCTATCCCCCAGATTGGGGCGAACGCACCATATCATTGCGGTCCGAAGATCTAACCATTTTGCAACCCGGCATGACATTCCACTTCATGCCAGGTTTGTGGATGGATGATTGGGGATTGGAAATCACCGAATCCATCGTTATTCGGGAAAATGGTGCCGCTGAAACACTGTGCAACCAACCCAGAAAGATGTTCGTAAAACCATGACCGATCTTGCATCCGCACGCGCCATTCTGGGTGATTTGATCGCCTTTCCCACGGTGTCAACCGACAGCAATCTGGATATGATCCACCACATGGCGGGCATATTGGATAAACTGGGCGCGCGTGTGGATGCGTTCCACGATGAAACGGGGCGCAAGGCGAACCTGTTTGCTACCCTTGGGCCCGACCGCGATGGCGGTTTGGTGTTGTCAGGTCACTGTGATGTGGTTCCCGTGACCGATCAGGATTGGACCAGCGATCCGTTCATCATGGACGAACGCGACGGGCGGCTGTACGGGCGCGGGGCCTGCGATATGAAGGGATTTATTGCCGCGACCTTGGCCATGGCCCCCTATTACGCGACACTGGATTTGAAACGCCCTATCCATTTTTCATTCACCCACGACGAAGAAACAGGATGCTTGGGCGCCCAAGCCATGGTGCCCGAATTGGTCAAACGCGGCTATAAACCCGCGATGGCCGTGATTGGTGAACCCACCGAAATGCGCATCATCGAGGGGCACAAAGGATGCTGCGAATACACAACAACATTCCACGGATTACCTGGTCATGGGTCGTCGCCCGATCTGGGGGTGAATGCCGCGGAATATGCTGTGCGCTTTGTCACGCGTCTGATGCAGCTGCGCGAGGAAATGAAAACCCGCACGCCCGCAGGCAGCCGGTTTGAACCACCATGGACCACCATGAACATCGGTGGCATCCATGGCGGCGTGGCCCATAACGTGATCGTATCCAAAGCCCACGTAGATTGGGAATTTCGCCCCGTCCAGCAATCAGATTTCACCTATATGAAGGATGAAATCAACGCCTATGTCGAAAACACATTGTTGCCCGCCATGCGCGCCGTTCACCCCGATGCCGCCATCGACACCCAAGTGATCGGAGAGGTCGAAGGGTTAGAACCGATGGACGAAAACGCGGTCAAAGATTTGGTGATGGAACTGACAGGGGCCAATGGGGCCGATGTTGTCCCCTTTGGCACCGAGGCTGGTATATTCCAAGGAATTGGAATGTCGGCCATCGTCTGCGGCCCCGGCAGTATTGCACAGGCCCACAAGGCCGATGAATATGTGGCACTGGACCAGATGGACAGCTGTTTGGACATGCTACGCGGGTTGGGCCAGAAAATGGCACGATCCACCGCATGACCCAAGACACCACAGCCTTTCGTAACCAAACGGTGTATCACACCTTGCGATCGCGCATTTGTTTGCTGGATTACCCGCCCAATTCGCGCCTGTCCGAAGAATCGCTGGCCGCTGAATTCGGCATGTCGCGCACGCCCCTGCGCCGTGTGTTGGCGCGGCTTGAGGATGAGGGGTTGGTGCAATCCCAACACGGCGTTGGTACCTTGGTCACCGATGTTGATATCGCCGAAATGCGCCACGTTTACGAACTGCGCATGGAATTGGCGCAATTGGTGGGCATCCTGTCCCCTGCCCCAGTCACAAAGACAACCAAGACCGAGGTCGCAAAATTCCAATCCCGCGCCAATGACCTGCGCGGCACCCCCGATGCCCGTACATTTGCCCAATTAAATATGGACTTTTTCGATTTCGGCCTGTCGCTGTCAGAAAATCAGCCCCTGCGCGATATGTCAGAACGGCTGTATTATCGCACCGCACGGATTTGGTTAAAGTCCATTTCCAAATTGGATTTGTACCAAGAAATCGACATTTTCGCCCGCGAAATTGATGAAACTGCCAATGCAATTGCCGCAGGCGATACCACGGCCGCCGCCCTGATCCGTCGCGCCCATATTTCTATGAGCATCCATAGGCTCAGCCAACCCTAATCCGCGGACCTCTTACACACGAAACTTTCGTTGAAACGCCCTGCGGCGCAGCATATACTTTGCCAATGCAGCATTTCATTGGGGGATCCGGTGCGTATTTGTGAAACCAAAGAGGACCTGCGGTCCGCTCTTGCTGACCTGCGTCAGACGGGCACCATCGGATTAGTGCCCACGATGGGGTATTTGCACGATGGGCACATGGCCTTGGTTCAGGCGGCGGCAGCGGAATGCGATCATGTTGTTGCGTCAATCTTTGTGAACCCCACCCAGTTTGGATCGGCTGAGGATCTGGAAAACTATCCACGGAACATGGATCGCGATTTATCGATGCTGCGCGACGCGGGTGTGCGGGTGGTGTTTACCCCAACCCCCGATATTATGTATCATCCCGAGGCGCAAACAATCGTGGAAACCACTGATTTGGCGCATAAATTGATGGGCGAACTGCGTCCCGGACATTTTCGTGGGGTCGCAACAGTTGTGACCAAATTGTTCAACCTGTTCCAACCCGACCGCGCCTTTTTCGGGCAAAAGGATTATCAACAACTGGCCGTGATCCGCACCATGGTCCGCGATTTGGATATCCCAATCACAGTCCGCGGAATTGAAACCGTGCGCGAAGCTGATGGGCTGGCCATGTCGTCACGCAACGCCCGCCTGTCGCCTGATGCCCGCGCGGCTGCCCCAATTCTGGCCCGCAGCTTTGATCTGGCGCGGGACATGATGGCACGGGGCGCTGATGTGGCAGCAATGGAAACCGCAATCCGCGGCTTTATCGCCACGGAACCCTTGGCACAGGTGGATACGGTCGATATCCGCGATGCCGCAACGCTGGATCCCATCACAGGTGTGCCGCAACGGGATATCGTCGTTTTGCTGGCCGTCACCTTTGCCCCTGTGTTATTGATTGATCAATGTGTCATCCCAACCCGAAAGGCCACTGCATGAGCACCCAAACCCCCATTCGCCGCATCACGGCCCCCCAAATCACGGCCCGTAAGGGGGGTGATCCGATTGTATCACTGACATCCTATCACGCGCATACGGCCGCGATCGTGGATCGTTATGCCGATTTCATCCTTGTGGGTGACAGTCTGGGCATGGTCATGCACGGTATGGACAGCACCGTGCCCGTGCCGCTGGATTTGATGATCATGCATGGCCGTGCGGTCGTGCGCGGCACCCAGCGGGCCCTGATCGTGGTTGATATGCCCTTTGGCACCTACGAAGAAAGCCCACAAATCGCCTTTCGCAATGCTGTGCGCATTATGAAGGAAACCAACTGCGGTGCGGTCAAACTAGAAGGCGGCGCACGCATGGCCGAAACGATCCATTTCCTAGTCGAACGCGGGATCCCTGTGATGGGCCATATTGGGCTGACCCCCCAATCGACCAACACCATGGGCGGCTTCAAAACCCAAGGCCGCGACCAAGACGGCTGGCCCCTGCACGAAGCAGACGCTCGGGCCGTCCAAGACGCAGGCGCGTTTTCCATCGTGCTTGAAGGCATGGTCGAACCGCTGGCCGCGAAAATCAGCAAATCGCTGGACATCCCGACCATCGGCATCGGCGCATCCGCGGACTGCGACGGGCAAATCTTGGTGCTTGAGGATATGCTTGGCCTAAACCCTAATCCACCGAAATTCGTGAAAACCTATGGCAACCTGCTTGAGGGGATCGAAACAGCGGTTTCAAACTATGCAAAAGATGTAAAAACCCGCAGCTTCCCGACAGAGGCGCAGGTGTATCGCAATAAATAACATATAATCCTGACGGCCTCGGATCGCATACGCTATCCGACCAATGCCCGTGGGGCGGGGGGCTCTGCCCCCGCCCCCCCGGGCTACCCCAACAGCCAAGGTCCAACACAAAACTGCGCGCAATGACTTATGTTTATGAAACAGACGCCTATAGCCAAAGACCAATCGCGACCAGCTATTGGCCTACAACGGTTGCACCCGCAACCCTGCCACAGCTGCGTGGACCACACCAAGCCGATGTCGCCATTATAGGTGCGGGATTTACAGGACTAAACGCCGCCTATCACCTGTCCCAAGCAGGGGCCAACGTCGTCGTCCTAGACGCCCAATCCCCCGCCTTTGGCGCGTCGGGGCGCAATGGCGGGTTTTGCTGTCTGGGGGGCGGGAAAATTTCAAATGCGGCGCTGATCAGAACCTATGGCGCGGACCAGCAACGTCTTTACCGCCATGCAGAAAACAGCGCTGTCACCTATGTCAACGATCTGACCGCCGCCCTAGACATCGACATTGACCGCCATTCCAATGGCGAAACCCTGCTAGCCCATACCCCGCGCGCAGCCCGACACCTGACACGGATCCACGATGAAATTGCAGCCGATTACAACGTGACCCCAACGCTGCACAGCCGCGATGATCTGGAATCATTGGGCATGCGCGGACATTTCTTTGGGGGCGTTACGACGCCTATCGGGTTCGGCCTGAACCCGCAAAAATACCTGTTGGGTCTGCTGGCCAAGACACCCGACCTGACCTGCTTTGCCAACAGCCCTGTGCAGGCCCTCACCCCAACGGCGCGGGGATACCAACTGACCACACCACAGGGCAGCGTCACAGCACCAAAATTCGTAATCGCCACCAACGGCTATACATCCGAAACCATGTTCCCATGGATGACATCACGGTTTTTGCCGGTGCAATCCTCGGTCATCGTGACCGAACCCATATCGCGCGAACACCAAAAACAACAGGGGTGGTTTAGCGATCAAATGGCCTATGACACACGGTTTTTATTACATTATTTCCGCCGCTTACCCAATCGGCGTTTTTTGTTCGGCATGCGCGGTGGCCTGCAATACACACCCGCATCCGAGGCGGTCATAAAAACCACAATCACCCGCAATTTCCGCAGACTGTTTCCCAAATGGCACGACGTGGCCATTGATCATTACTGGTCGGGTCTGGTGGCCATGAACCGCAATCTTGCCCCCTTTGTCGGGGAAATTCCAGGGTATCCGGGCGGCTATGCGGGGTTTGGATACCACGGAAATGGGGTTGCGATGGGCAGCTATGCGGGGGCCATTTTGGCCGATTTGATCACCACGGGATCAACCGATCGCGCCTATCCAACCGCATTTTCGCGCGCACCCAAACGCTATCCGTTGGGACGCCATCGGCGGTGGCTGCTGGCGCCCATATACCGCATTATGCCCTGGATGGAAGGATAGGGATCAATCGCCCAAGGGGCTGCGCACTTTGCGTGATTTTTCGCGCGCCAATCCCAAATGTGCTTCGCGCAAGATAATCACAATGCCTGCAATGACGATCAAGGCCGCCCCGAACAAGACCTGCGACGTCGGCACCTCGTCAAAGATGTAAAACCCGATCACAATGGCAAACACCATCGACAAATAATCAAACGGCGCCACAACAGAGGCCGGCGCATAGCGATAGCACGACGTTTGTAAAATTTGTGACACACCCCCTAACACACCAACCACCACCAACACACCAAACAGGTCCCATGACGGCATCACCCAGCCAAAAGGCAAGGTAAACAGCGACAAAATCGTCGATGTCAGTGAAAAATAAAATACGATGGATGCGGTGCGTTCCGTTTTGACCATCTGACGGATGTGGATTTGTACCAGCGCAGCACAAACCGCACCAAACAAAATGATAACGGCCCCCAGTGTCGATTTCAATTCAGTATCCGGTGCGGCATCCAAGCTTAGCCGTGGTTCCAGAACGATCAAAACACCGACAATCCCCAATAAAACCGCAGAATACCTGTAAATACCAACAGGTTCATGCAGTAATACGGCCGCAAACACGACCGTCATCAATGGCATGGCATAGCTCAGTGCGGTCGCTTCGGGCAGGGGCAACAACCCCAGACCTGTGAAAAAACACACCATTGCCGTTGTCCCAATCACACCGCGCCAAAAATGCGCCTTGCGCGACACAACTGTGACCCCTTGGGCCAAATCCTTGCGCAGATACATCCAAATGAAAATAACAGGGATTGCGAAAAAAGATCGGAAAAACACCAATTCCCCTGGGGGCACCGTGGCCGAGGCATGTTTGATCAGCGATGACATGATAATAAAACCAATCACCGCCAACACTTTTAACGCTATGCCCTTAAGCGGGTCCATTTTGGGTCAGTCCTTGTCTGAGACCCGATGGTTTTGCGCCCATATCAGCTGTTTGGCAAGACCCAATCCGGCCGTGGAAAATGGCAGGTATAGCCGTTGGGATTTTTTTCCAAATAATCCTGATGCGATTCTGGGGCATCCCAAAACGGAGCCGCGGGGGTCAATTTGGTCACCACCTTGCCCGGCCAAATGCCCGAGGCATCGACATCGCGAATGGTTTGTTCTGCGACCTGACGCTGTTCATCATCGGTATAGAATATTTCCGACCGATAACTGTCGCCAATGTCATTGCCCTGACGGTTCACCGTTGTTGGGTCGTGGATTTGGAAAAACAATTCCAACAAACGACGATAACTGACCTGTTCGGGATCATAAGTGATTTTTATCGCCTCGGCATGGCCTGTGGTTTTGGTGCAGACCTGTTCATAGGATGGGTTTTCCACATGACCGCCGGTAAATCCGACCTGCGTGTCCAAAACACCGGGAATGCGGCGCAACAATCCCTCCATCCCCCAGTAACATCCACCTGCTAAAATTGCCGTTTTCATTTAACTCTCCACCTGATTCAAATAATCGCCATAACCTTGGTCCGCCATGTCGTCGCGATGGATAAATCGCAAGGATGCTGAATTAATGCAATAGCGTAACCCACCCCGATCACGCGGGCCATCGGGGAACACATGCCCCAAATGACTGTCACCATGGGTCGAACGCACCTCGACCCGGATCATTCCATGGGATGTATCTCGCAGTTCTGTGACATGGGCGGGCTCAATCGGTTTTACAAAACTGGGCCAGCCGCAGCCGCTCTCATATTTGTCACTGGATGCAAACAGGGGTTCGCCCGAAACGATATCGACGTAAATTCCCGGCTCTTTGTTATACAACAATTCGCCGGTTCCCGGCCGTTCGGTCCCATTTTCTTGGGTTACCCAGTATTGTTCTTCGCTTAGCGCGGCAATCACGTCAGGATTTTTGGTGTATTTGGTCATATCAATCCCCTTTGGTATCATATGTGGCGCAAACTTGCTAAAATCCAAGGGGGGGCATGGCCCATTTTCCTTGCTCTTGCGCATAAAATTGGGATAGTCATCCCACGGGAAACAAAGGGGTCGGCGGTATGAGTTCGGGATTATTCGCATTATTGGATGACATTGCCGTATTGGCAAAAACCGCGGCATTGTCCGTCGATGATATCGCGGCAGCCGCGGCCAAGGCGGGCGCAAAATCATTGGGCGTAGTCGTAGATGATGCGGCCGTGACCCCGAAATATGTGGTGGGTTTCCCTGCACAACGCGAATTGCCGATTGTAAAACGCATTGCTTGGGGATCGTTGAAAAACAAATTCCTGTTCATCATTCCTGCTGTTTTGGTCCTGTCACAACTGGCCCCTTGGGCCATCACACCACTGCTGGTGCTGGGCGGATTGTTTTTATGTTTCGAAGGCGCGGAAAAGGTCATCGAAATGCTATCAGGCGGCCACGAAACCAAAGCCGCGAAAAAGAACGAAGACCAAACCGTCGCCGGCGCCATTCGCACCGATTTCATATTATCCGCCGAAATTATGGTTCTGGCCCTGTCCACCATGGATGGCCAAGATTTCACAACACGCGCCATCACCCTGTTGGTGGTCGGGTTTTTCATCACCTTTATCGTTTATGGTGCCGTGGCCTTGATTGTTAAGGCGGATGATTTCGGCCTGCACCTGATGACGAAATATAAAACGGGCGCCTTGGCGGGACTGGGCTGTGGGATCATTAAGACTATGCCAACATTTCTAAAAACGCTTAGCTTTGTTGGGACATTGGCCATGTTGTGGGTGGGCGGTGGCATTCTGATCCATGCCGCAGAACATTACACATGGCATCTGCCCGAGGAATTGATGCACGCCGCGCAACATGTCGTCCATGGATCCTATCCCCTGTCAGGGTTGGTCGAATGGTTCGCAGGCGCCGCATTTGCAGGTGTGGTAGGATTGATTGTCGGGGCCATCATCGCCGTGGCCGTGGCCCCGTTCCATAAATCACACTAGCCCGTTACCCATTCATCGCGACTGTACCCTTGGATATACAGCAGCGCCGTGAGGTCGCCAAAATTCACCCGCACATCGCATTGTGCCGCGACAGATGGTTTCGCATGTAACGCCACGCCAGTGCCTGCGCGGTGCAACATGCCCAGATCGTTGGCCCCATCGCCAACGGCAATCACATCGGTTTCCGCGATGCCCAGTTTTGCGGTAATGTTTTCCAGCTGATCGACCTTGGCCTGTTTACCCAATATTGGCGTACCTACCTGACCAGACAGCGTATCGCCATCGGTCAGCAGGGTA
>CBFHVU010000002.1:0-59471 GCA_965659465.1 uncultured Paracoccaceae bacterium
CGGTGACCCCATGAATTCCGCAACAAATGTGTTGGTGGGGCGATCATAGATATCCTCGGGCGTGCCGACCTGTTGAATATAGCCATCCTTTAAAACGATGATTTTCGTGGCCAGTGTCATTGCCTCAATCTGATCATGGGTCACATAGACGATGGATGCGCCTGTTGCGCTGTGCAGACGTTTGATTTCGGTGCGCATTTCCAACCGCAATTTTGCGTCCAAATTGGACAGAGGTTCATCAAACAAAAACAGCGCAGGATTACGAACCAACGCCCGCCCCATGGCCACGCGCTGACGCTGCCCGCCCGACAGTTGGCTGGGTTTGCGATCCAACAGGGCCTCAATCTGTAACAGCTTGGCGGCCTCTTGGACTTTGCGATCTATGTCTTGTTTTGGTTCACGGCGCACTTTCATGCCAAAGGCCATATTTTCCCAAACGCTCATGGTGGGGTATAGGGCATAGGATTGAAACACCATGGCGATGTCACGATCCTTGGGCGGCAAATCCGCCACATCGCGGCCGCCAATTTTCAATGCACCATCGGTGATGGTTTCCAACCCAGCGATACAGTTTAGCAATGTGGATTTGCCGCACCCCGATGGGCCAACCAGAACCAAAAATTCGCCTGCGTCGGCATGGGCGGTGATGTCATGCAGGACCTGCACATTGCCATAATCTTTGCGCAGATTCTCTAACGAAAGGCTTTGACCAGAAATAAAGGTATCTTTCATTTCAATCTCCAACTTAAATCTTGGGGGCGGGACCGGTTGACCCACGTACAATCAATTCCGCAGATGACGTTATTTGCAATTCAGCCGCAGGCACACCTGCCAACAGTTGTCCCATTATATCGGCCAGTGGTTTGCAGGCATCCCGCATGGGGGATCGTGTAACTGTCAGCGGTGGGATGAATTCAATGGCCCGCGCGGTCACAATGGCATCATCATGTGCAACAATCGACACATCATCGGGACAGGACAGGCCATGATGTTTCAAACAGTCGCGAACGCCCTGCGCGGTTAAAGTTGAGGCGCACAGAAATGCGGTTGGTTGCAGGCGTTCCAGAATGTCGGCCGCGCCTTGATAGCCGAATTGTTCGCTTTGCGGCCCAAATAAAATCCAGGTGTCGGGTTCATCGATGCCCGCCGCTTGACAGGCGGATATAAAACCGCGCCGACGATCGCGTGCGAATGCACGATCCTGCGGGCCGTTGATAAAGGCGATGCGCCGATGGCCCAGATCGGTCAATAATTTGGTTGCATCACGTGCCGCTGCCACGTTTTCGATATCGTAATAGGCGTAATCAACGGGGCCTGTGTCTGCTTTGCCATGCACAACAAAGGGCATGCCGATGCTTTGCAGGTAACTGATGCGCGTATCCCCGCGTGCTGGCCCTTGGATGATAAACCCGTCAACCGCGCTTTTTTCGACCAACCGTTTATAGGGGGCGACTGGATCACCCTGAATATCGACCTGAAATATCAGGTCACGATCCTGTGCGGCCAGATGTTGGGACAGCCCGCCCGTCACCTCGAAAAAGGATTGGTCCGCCACGCGATTTTTGTCAGCCAGCAACACCACACCAATCATGCCTGATTTTCCCGACACCAGCCGCTGTGCGGTTTTGTTGGGGCGGTAATTCAGGCGCTTGGCGGCCTCGGCGACTTTGGTCTTGGTTTTTGCGTTCACCTCAGGAAATCCGTTCAGCGCACGACTGACCGTTGCCGGCGATAGGCCCAGTTCTGATGCGATATCCTTAAGTGTTGCCACGTTCCGTCCTGTTGTAAACGATTTGAAAAATTTATACTTCTTATCCTAAATAACCCATGTATATGAAAATTTCAACAATTTAAAACGTTTTGAAAATTTTAAGAATGATGCTAGGTTTTGATCGAATCAAATTTTAGATAGGGGCGATACATTGGGTAATTGGTGGAAAGGTGCGGTTGTTTATCAGATCTATCCGCGCAGTTTTCAGGACAGTTCTGGCAATGGCGTGGGTGATCTGAATGGGATCATCGAACGGCTGCCTTATATTGCGGATCTGGGCGTTGATGCCGTTTGGCTTAGCCCGATTTTCACATCCCCGATGAAGGACATGGGATATGACGTGTCGGATTATTGCGACATTGACCCTGTATTCGGGACCTTGGCCGATTTTGACCGGCTGGTGCAGACCGCGCATGGGTTGGGGTTAAAGATCATCATCGATCAGGTTCTGTCGCATACGTCAGACAAACATCCTTGGTTTGTCACCAGTCGGGCGAATCGCAACAATGACAAATCGGATTGGTACGTTTGGGCCGATCCGAAACCTGATGGTATGCCGCCCACGAATTGGCCATCTGTATTTGGTGGACCAGCATGGGAATGGGAACCGCGCCGGTGTCAATATTATTTGCATAATTTCCTGATCGAACAGCCCGATTTGAACATGCACAACCCTGATGTTCAGGACGCCATTTTGCAGGTGATGAAATTCTGGTTGGATCGGGGCGTCGATGGGTTTCGGCTGGATACGGTCAATTATTATTTCCACGATGCGCAGCTGCGCGATAACCCGCCAAACCCGACAATTACAGCCGATCAGTCACCTGCTGAAACCTATGGTTGGCAAAATCATATCTATTCCAAAAACCAACCGGAAAACATCGCATTCTTGGAGCGTATGCGCGCGCTGACGGATCAGTATGACGGTCGCATGATGGTTGGAGAAGTGGGCGATGGCGGCGATACAGCCATTCGGTTGATGGGGGAATACACCCAAGGCGATGATCGTTTGCATATGTGCTATACCTTTGAAATGTTGGGCCCAAATTTTTCCCCAAGCCATTTTCGCGATATCATTTCCAATTTCCAAGCGGGCGCCAAAGATGGTTGGCCATCGTGGAGCTTTTCCAACCACGATGTGCAGCGCCATGTGACGCGCTGGGCGGATCATTGTGCCGACCCTGAGGATTTGGCCAAACAGGCGGTTACCTTGCTATGTGCATTCCAAGGGTCCATCGGGATTTATCAGGGCGAAGAATTGGGACTGTCGGAAACCGTGATGGAATATCACGAACTGACCGATCCCCCCGGTATCCGGTTCTGGCCCGAGGTAAAAGGCCGCGATGGATGTCGCACGCCGATGGTTTGGGATTCATCGGAATTTGGCGGATTTAGTCAGGTCACACCTTGGCTGCCTGTGAAACCCGCCCAGCGGGATCGCAATGTGGCAACGCAACTGGGCGTCGAAACATCCGTTTTGGAATATTATCGTCGCGTTCTGCACCACCGCCGCGCCACCGATATTTTGAAAACAGGGGCGACGCGGTTTTTGAACACACCAGATCCCGTTTTGGCGTTTGTGCGGGGTCAGGGGGCCGATGCGGTTTTGTGCGTGTTTAACCTGTCTGCACATCCACAATCTGTTCAGATGCAGGGATTGAACCGCATCACCGGCCCCAGTGTGGCGGCCGAATTGCACGGACAGACAATCAAACTGGGGCCAAATGGCGCCATAATGATTACCCCCGCAACGCAGGGCGATGACATCGCTGTGGCGGGATGAATGACAGTTTTCAATGAGGAGGATTTGAAAATGAAAACGATCAAGACAACTGTTGCAGCGGCACTGTTTGCCTCTGTCGCGCTGCCCGCTTTCGCGATGGAAGAAGGCAAATTAGTAATCTGGACCGGTGGCAGCAAAGCAGAGGAACAGCTGCAAGCCGTGGCGGACAAATTTTCGGCAGACCTAGGCATTGATGTTGTCGTTGAGGTGGCCGATCCTTTGACCGACAAATTCCAACAGGCCGCAGCCACAGGCGATGGCCCCGATATCGTGTTGTGGGCGCATGATCGTTTCGGCGAATGGGCCGCAGGTGGATTGATTTCACCCGTAAACCCCAGCGCAGAATTCCAAGCTGGCATTTTGGAAAACGGATGGAATGCCGTTTCATTCAATGGCAAAATCTGGGGATACCCCGTGTCGGTCGAAGCAATCGGTCTGGTCTATAACACTGATCTGATCACAACACCGCCCGCATCGTTCGAAGAGCTTGCATCGCTGGATCTGCCAGACGGGGTCAAACCGATCCTATGGGATTACAACAACACCTATTTCACCATGCCAATGTTGATGGCAAACGGTGGCTATGCGTTCCAGAAAAAGGATGGCGCCTATGACGGGTCCGAAACGGGCGTAAACAACGCAGGCGCAATCCAAGGTGGCCAAGTGCTAAAGGCATTGTTTGACGATGGCGTATTACCGCAGGGTGTGGATTACGGCGTTATGGACGGCGCAATGGCCAATGGCGAAGTCGCAATGGTCATCAACGGACCATGGTCATGGGGCGGGTACGAAAACGCCGGACAAAATATCGCTGTGGCCCCAATCCCAACAGTTGGCGGCGCGCCTTCACCGGCGTTTTTGGGGGTCCAAGCCTTGGCCATCAACGCAGCATCACCCAACGCAGATTTGGCTGTTGAGCTGATTGAAAACTATATCCTAACAGATGACGGTTTGGCGACTTGGAACACAACCAATGCCTTGGGTGCCTTGACGGATAAAACCGCAGGTGCCGCACAAACCGACCCCAAGGTCAAAGCGACGATCGCGAATGCGTCGATTGGTATTCCAATGCCATCCAATCCTGAAATGGGGGCATTCTGGGGTGCGATGGGACCGGCTTTGGCCAATATCACATCTGGTGCTGCCACGGTTGAGGATGCACTAAACGATGCGGCAACCCGCATCTTGGGTGAATAATATTCGCGCGAATGGGGCGGTTTCCGCCCCATTCATTTATTTGGCATTTTCAATAGGTGACACATGACTGATTTGGCATTTGATGCGGCCCGACCTGTGCAACGATCCTTTGCCACGGTTTTGGGCAAAGGCATCGTTGTTGGAATCAGTTTGATGCTGCTTTATGTGGCGTGGATCGTTTACATGGTCGGTCAACCGTTGTTTGGCGTGATTGTCCTGTTGGTTGCCATTGGGTTTTTCTGTGTCTATGGATTCCGCCGTTTCTATTTCGCGCGGTTTATTTACCCCGGAATTGCGACCATGGCCTTGTTTGTCATTTTTCCAATTCTGTTTACCATTTATCTTGGCTTTACCAATTACGGGTCGTTCAACCTGCTGACGTTTGATCGCGCTAAAGAGGTGATTTTGTCCCGCACCATCGTGGACAAAGACAACGCAATGCCCTTTGTTTTAGGTCAAGATGGCGATAATTATCGGGTGTATTTGGGCGATGCAGGCAATGGATTTTTATCTGCGCCGTTCACTTTGGATGGCACCGCGCAACAGGTCACAGCCGACCCCGCGCCAGCGCCCGAGACCGTATTGGACCGCCGCGCCGCGATCAAGCTGCGAAAAGAACTGGCGGAAATTTCGGTGACCCTGCCAGATGGCAATGTCATGTCGTCAATAGGTCTGCGCGAATTTGCGGGCGTTCAGCCAGAATTTATCGAACAACCCGACGGAACGCTGTTGAATGTCGCAAACGGTGATCGTTTGACGCCTGATCATGGGGTTGGGTTTTATGTTTTGGACAGTGGCGAACAGGTCAGTCCGGGATGGCGGACCAATATCGGTTGGCAAAATTTTCACAAAATTTTCACCTCGGATGGTATTCGTGCGCCGATGTTTTCCATCTTTGTCTGGACCTTTGTGTTTGCGGTTGGATCGGTTGTTCTGACCTTTGGCATTGGGTTGTTATTGGCTGTGATTTTGCAATGGGAACACCTGCGGTTCAAAACGACCTATCGGATATTGCTGATCCTGCCCTATGCGGTTCCGGCGTTTATTTCGATTTTGGTGTTTCGCGGATTGTTCAATCAAAACTTTGGCGAAATCAATATGATCCTAGAGGCGCTGTTCGGTGCCCGCCCCAATTGGAACACCGATGGCCATTTGGCGCGTACGATGATTTTGATTGTGAACACGTGGCTGGGCTATCCCTATATGATGTTGCTGGCGATGGGGTTTTTGCAATCCGTCCCCCAAGACCAGAAAAAAGCCGCCCTGATCGAAGGCGCAGGCCTCCTGCGCGTGTTTTTCAAAATCACCCTACCGCAAATTATTCCGCCGTTTTTGCCGTTGCTGCTGGCGTCATTTGCGTTCAATTTTAACAACATTGTTTTGGTGTTGCTGCTGACACGGGGGGGGCCAGATATTCCGGGCACGATCATTCCTGCGGGGGAAACGGATATTTTGGGATCCTTTACCTATCGCATCGCGTTTTTGGATTCGGGCACCCAATTTGGATTGTCTGGTGCCATTACACTGCTGATTTTTATTTTGGTCTCGGTCATGGCCTATGCAAATTTTGTGGCCATGCGCCGCGCGGCACAAAGGTGACGTTATGATAGTTGAAAACAAACGATCCTTGTTCATTAAGAAAGTGTTGGCGCATGGGTTTATGCTGTGTTTTTTGTGCCTGATCCTGTTTCCATTTTTGGTCGTTATTTCCATTTCATTTCGCGAGGGCAATTTTACCGTCGGTGAATTGATCCCATCGAACCCAACACTGGAACACTGGTATCTGGCCTTTGGCTGGGACTATGTCCGTGATGATGGCACGGTGATTACGCCACCCTATCCTGTGCTGACGTGGATGTGGAATTCAGTGAAAATTGCATTGATTGCGGCCTTTGGCGTGTTGGCGGTGTCGTGTATTTCGGCCTATGCCTTTAGCCGTATAAAATTCTGGGGCAGGGCGGCATTGTTGGATTCATTGTTTATCGTTCAGATGTTTCCAACTACGCTGGCGCTGATCGCGCTATATGCGGTGTTTGACACCTTGGGCGATATTTCCCCCGTTGTCGGGATCGATAGCCATTGGTCGTTGGTGGTGGTCTATCTGTCTGGGGTGATGATGCATATCTGGACGATCAAAGGGTATTTTGACAGCATTGATCCATCCCTGGACAAGGCTGCAGCGATTGATGGGGCATCGCCATGGCAGACATTTCGGTATGTGTTCCTGCCCTTGGCTGTGCCGATCATGTCGGTTGTGTTTGTGTTGGTGTTCATCGGTGTGATCAACGATTATCCCTTGGCCTCGATCCTGTTGCGATCCCAAGATAACCTGACACTGGCCGTTGGATCGCGGCTGTATTTGAACGAATTCAAATACCTGTGGGGTGACTTCGCGGCGGCGGCGATATTGTCGGGTGTGCCCATAACAGTGGTGTTTTTGGTGGCGCAGAAATATCTGGTGTCTGGCCTAAGCGACGGGGCCGTCAAAGGTTAGGCTCCAAACACTATATCCCCTGTGGGCCTTAATCAGACGGGCCCGCAGGATCCACCGATGTGATCCGAATGGATCAATCAAAAATCAATTTCACGAATGACCACGTTTGCCGCCTGTCGCCAGATTGATGAAACAATGCTTTCCTTGGGCTGAGGTATGAACAGATTGCCCAAGATCGGGAATGCGTGGTTTGTGATTGCGGCTATCCACCTGATCGCGACAATTATTCTGCAATTGGTTTACGTTGTTCAGTTACTGGGACAAAAAATAATCAAATTTTAGCACAGAAAAACTTTAGCTGTTGAAGTTTCCCACGCCCCCAAATACCGTTATTTCAGTTTATATTCAGCAGGATTGATCCATGAGTTATGTACCAGACCCAAATCGCTACGATAATATGCTTTATCGAAAATGTGGTAATTCAGGCCTGAAATTACCGGCTATTTCCTTGGGTTTATGGCATAATTTCGGTGAGGATTTTACCCACCAAAACAAACGCGAAATTTGTCGATCTGCTTTTGATCATGGGATTACACACTTTGATCTGGCAAATAATTATGGACCCCCTGCCGGCAGCGCAGAAACGGCCTTCGGAGAAATCCTAAGAACTGATTTTGCGCATTACCGAGATGAACTTATCATCAGCTCTAAGGCCGGGTATGATATGTGGCCTGGGCCCTATGGCGAATGGGGCAGCAGAAAGTATTTGATTGCGTCATGCGATCAATCGCTAAAACGAATGGGTTTGGATTACGTTGACATATTTTATTCCCATCGCTTTGATCCGAACACCCCATTAGAAGAAACAATGGGCGCATTAGACCACATCGTACGGTCAGGCCGCGCACTGTACGTTGGTATTTCAAGCTACAATAGCCAACGAACCAAAGAAGCGGTTGCAATCCTAAACGATTTGGGAACGCCATGTTTAATCCATCAACCCAGTTACAACATGTTAAACCGTTGGGTGGAAAAAGATGGCTTATTAAACACTTTGGATGATTTGGGCGTAGGCTCAATCGCATTTACGCCGTTGGCTCAGGGTCTTTTGACCAATAAATATCTAAACGGCGTACCAGATCAAAGTCGCGCCAACCAAGATAAAAGCTTGGATAAACAGCACCTGACACCAGAGTTGCTAAAAAATCTAAACGCGTTGAATACAATCGCCAAAGATCGCGGACAAACCCTAGCACAAATGGCCTTGGCTTGGGTTTTAAGAGGTGAGCGTATTACCACAGCTTTGATTGGCGCTTCGAAAGCACAACAAGTCGCAGATTGTACCGGAGCAGTTAAAAACCTTGAATTCACCGAAAGTGAGCTGAGCGAAATTGACAAGCTATCAGGTGACATAGGCATTAATCTTTGGGCGCAGTCTTCGGAATTAGATAGCTAAGACACATCAAAACGGTCCGTGGCGGTTTTATCCCCTAGCTATCTAGAGGTTACGGTTAGACCGTACAGCCCGCTTCTTATGTTTCAGTTTTGTAGCGGGTGCAGCGACAATAGGTGCACCTGCCATTGTTTAACATGACTGCGTCAGGTCAAATCCGTCTAGCTGAAATCCGTTATAACGGCTGTCCCTGGCAGGGTTTCCCCCTTCATGGCCTGAAGCTCGGCAGATGCTGTTGCTAAGTCAACTTTGCGCGCAACCAAGGGTGTCAAATCGACCAAGCCGCGTTCGATCATTTCCAATAGGGATGGATATTTCCAAGCTGGCATTCCGCGACTGCCAAAAAACGAAAGTTGCTTGCTGTAAATCGCGCGCATGTTAATCGTCATCATGCCATCGCCCGCAGGCATTCCCAGATGTACATGGCGGCCAGACACCCGCAAACATTCAACAGACGCGTTTGTTGTTTGGGAAATTCCCAACGCTTCGATTGAAACATGCGCGCCACCCGCTGTAATATCAATGATGGCTTGTGCAACGTCTTCTTTTGTGGCGTTTACTTTGGCATCAGCGCCCAATGACACGGCATAGTCCAATTTGTCGTCAACAACGTCAACAACCACGACACGCGCGCCCAGCATTTTGGCCAATAGCAAGGCAGATAATCCGATCCCCCCCGTACCATGAATAGCAACCCATTCACCAAGCCGCACATTTGCCCGATCCGTCAAAGCATGCCACGCCGTTGTGACGCGACAGCCTAGACCCGCCGCCAAACTGGGATCAATGCTGTCAGGCAAATGCACCAAGTTGTGATCGAAAGGCACCGCAATCCGCTGTGCATAGGCACCAGAGAGACCAAATCCTGGGGTTACCTGCTGGGCGCATGTATTTGAAACACCTGTTTGACAAGAAACACATTTTCCACACCCCAAAATAAACGGCGCAATCAAACGATCGCCAACTTTGTGCTGTGCCTCTGGTCCTGCTTCTACGACGATGCCACAATATTCGTGGCCCATAATGTCCCCTGGCTTAACCTTTGGATGATGCCCAATCCAGCCGTGGAAATCCGACCGGCAAATACCACAGGCCAAGACATCCAATACAACCCCGTTTTCTGGGCACTCCGGATCGGATACTTGCTCTATCGACAACTCAGATCCAAACTCTCGCAACACTGCGGCCTTCATAGTGTACCCTTCTTTCTAAATTAGATATTTTCGGTTTCGATCGCATTTGAACGCCGCACTCGGCGTCCAAGATATCAAATCATTCGCAAACTACTTGTATATGTCCGGCAAAAGCGTTGTCGAAATTGCGGGGATATAGGCAATCAACAGCGTTACAACCAGCATAAACAAAACGAACGGAACGGCCCGATATGCGATTTTAAGAATGGACTCGCCGGTCAATCCGGATACCACAAACAGGTTCAGCCCAAGCGGTGGTGTGATAAATCCTACACCCAGCGCAGTAATCATCATGATACAGAACTGAATCTCGTTCATTCCGATATTGTCGGCCAGCGGTTTCAGGATTGGCGCAAGGATCACGATATTTGGCGTTGTTTCCATCACACAGCCGGCCGCGATCAAAATGCCGATCATCAACAAAATCAGCAGGCGCGGATCATCTGTTAAACTGGTTGCCGCGCCTACAAACCCCTGAGGCACACCAAGTATGGCCAACGCTTGAGCCAAAGGCAAAGAAAACGCAATAATTGGCAAAATAACGCCATTTACTTTGGCCGAGCTGACCAACATCGCGGGAAAGTCAGACAGTTTTAGTGTGCCCAAAATAAATCCCATCACAATCGTGACCACCACAGCAGTGGCACCCGCTTCTGTCGGGGTGAGACGCCCCGAGAATATGCCGTAGAAAATAATACCCGGAACAATGAAGGCATACCAACCACGTTTTAATGCGACCCCCAATCGCAAATACCATTCCCGAAAAGTGATGTTGCCACCGCCTTCCCATCCATACAGGCGGTTCATGATTATGTTTGTGACAAGGATAGATATCAAAATCGCCACACCCGGAATGACCGCAGCCAGAAACAAAGTGGACGCGGATATGCCCAAAACCAAACCGATAATGATGTAGGCGATTGAAGGCGGGATCAGGATCCCAGTACATGCACCGGCAGCGACCAGCGCACAGGCATAGGGGCGTGGATATCCGCTTTCGACCAACCGCGAAATCGTCATGCGCCCAACGGCCGCTGCGCCAGCCGCATCTGATCCAGAGATCGCCGCGAACATCCCGCAAACTAAAACAGTAGCAGAGCCAAATCCACCCTTGGCAAATTGTGTCAATGCCTCGGCCACGTCTAAAAATTTTCGCGACAATCCGGTGCGCACCAAAACGTCACCCGTTAAGATAAACAAGGGAACCGCAGTCAGCGCAAAGTGATCAATCCCGTGAAACAGGCTTTCACCTACTAATGACAGTGGCAAAGCGCCCGACATCAATAACATGGTGATCGCAGCCGCACCAATTGCTGCCCAAACCGGTATCGCCAACGCGACAAGCACAACAAACATGATAACCGGTACATAAAAATCCCAGCCCAGTTCAATCGTCTGTTGCTGCATTTGATTCCAAAGCATTTACAAGCTCCTTAGTCGAATAATGTCGCGCCTTCGTAGACCGGCGCGCCGGCACGAAGATCCTTTAGATCACGTAGGAACGATTGAACCAATCGCAGCAAAACCAGTGCAAATCCGATTGGAACGGCGGATAAAAACCAAACCTGACTAATTCGTAGGCCGTGCGTAACAGACCCAAATTTTGCAGAAACCAAAACGGTTTCGAAAGAATAATACAGCGCAATCACTGCGACGCCCATCATCACCACATCGCCAAGCATATACAGCAACGCTTTCACACGAGGGCCAACATATTGTAATATAACGTCTATTCGAATGTGGGCGCGCTCTTTTACTGCGGCTGCGGCACCAATCCACGCCAAATAAATAAATGAATATCGCACAATTTCTTCGCCCCAGATCGACGAATAGGCAAATAATTCACGCCTTAATACTTCTATGAACATTGTTGCGACAAGCATCGTATAAAATACCAAAAGCGCCCACCGCTCTGCGTTTTGGTTGATGTTTTCTAACGTCTTCGCCATTCGAAACTCCTTATTCGACCCAGGCCAAGAGGGCTGTTCATAAACATATTATTGAGATGAGACAAAATATCGGCGCAGGGAAACCTGCGCCGATATCAAAACATTAGGCATCGTGTACATAATTACGGCTTGGGACCCCTGCAGCTTCTTCTAGTTTAGCAAAGACATCCATCGAACCCGCAAGTTCAATTTTGAATTCGTCCCATTCGGACCGCTGATAGCCGCCTGCAGCTTGCCATTCTGCCAATTGATCATCGTTGAGTGTGTGGAATTCAACACCGGATTTCACCAATTCTGACATGGCATAAGCGCGCGCAGATGGAACCTTGGCCAAGTTCTGATGGCGGGTCATTTCACCAGCCCACATAACACCTTCTTGGACGTCTGATGGCAGAGAGTTGAACCATTCGAGGTTACATGAGAACACCTGCGCGTCTGGAACGGCCTGGGTAAAGGTAACATGGCTTAGAATATCTTTGAAACCAAAGACAAACAATGCACCCACGGATGGATCCAACGCGTCTGCAACACCTTGTTTGATCGCAGAGGGTGTTTCACCCCATGCAACTGGCGTCGGATTTGCACCGACCATTCGATAATATTGTTGCAACATTTTTGACCCAGGAACACGGAATTTTACCCCTGCCAGGTCACCTGGCGTGATCACTTTCTGACCACCTTTGCGGATTGCAACGACACGTGGGTCAATGTTGACGTAATACAGTGCCTTGAATCCAGCAGCCTCAACCTTTGGATGCACCTGTGTGTTCCACGTGTCCGACGACACCATGTTTTCAAAACGCTGGTTCGAACCGCATAGATACGGCATGTTGATCAAGTCGACTGCAGGTGCAAAGGGTGCGAAATTTGATAATGAATGCTGGGCACATTGGATGGTACCAGTTTGTACCGCCTGTGCCAACGCACCACCTGCGCCCAACTGTCCACCTGGCGCCAGTTTGACGTAAACTTTGCCATTCGTCGCGTTTTGCACGTTTTCTTTGAAATCCAGCTGCATGATTGGATAACTGCGCGATGCGCCTAGAACATAAGCCGTTGCAACTGTCATGATGTGATCTGCTGCTTTTTCTCGCTCACGTTCTTCTTGTTGGGTTTGGGCAACTGCCTCTGTTGACCACAACATGCCAGCAGCACCTGCAACCATAGCAGCGGTAAAACCTCCTGTTGCAGTCAACTTTAGGAAATTGCGGCGCTCAGCCGACTTCAATTCATTTCTGTCTTTTGTCATGCTTTCCTCCCTTGCACGATTATTTCTGTTTTTAACAATTAGTCGTCTCGCGTATCCTTTTTCTCTAGCCGCAAGATAGCGATCGAAAATAAGGTTGATGCGCTAAGCAAGATCAACATCTCTTGGGTATCACTGAGAAATGACAATGAGTACGTAGCGCCCAGAAAAACATCTGCGACAAAAACCGCAAATAGCGCCACACTTATGTATCCAACCAGCATTTTGTTCCTCCCGCAGGTTAACTCTAATAGTGAAATTTGAATTAATCAAAGTATAAAATTTTTCACAATTTCGTAAGTTTTCGTTTATATTTCTGTATGCGTAGTACGATATCATAGATGCTGATTTGGGTGTTTCGTGCCAGTAAACGCACGTTACACATTGATTTTCTTGATCTTGACCTCTATCCAAAACTTATGTTTTTATACGCGGGGACATAGATGCGCGGCGCAGATTTATTGGTTCAATGCCTGGTTCAGGCGGGTGTGACGCGCATATTTTCGCTATCTGGCAATCAAATAATGCCGGTATATGATGCCTGTTTGACCGCTGGCATCCAAATCATTCATACTCGCCACGAGGCGGCCGCCGTCTACATGGCAGAAGCCTATGCGCAACGGACCGGTACACTTGGCGTGGCATTAGTCACGGCCGGTACTGGCGCGGCGAATGCAGCCGGAGCGCTGTTAACCGCATCCGAGAGCGAGACACCGGTGTTATTATTGTCCGGTGACAGCCCAGTGTCCCAAGACGGAATGGGCGCGTTCCAAGAAATGGATCAGGTATCCATCATGTCCGCTGTGACAAAGCTGTCCGTGCGCCCCACAAATGACGCCGAATTGGGGGATGCTGTTGCGCGGGCCTGTCAGGTGGCGCAATCTGGGCGACCAGGACCAGTTCACATCGCGCTGGCCGTGGATGTATTGGAATGCCCCGCGCTGTCCGATCATATCCCCAGCGCAGATCAATTCGTGCGTGATGCTCTGCCTGCCAGCTCTGCGGATATTGACTACATCGAACAGGCGATTGCGCAATCGCAGCGCCCCATTTTCATATGTGGCCCGTCGTTGAATGCCACGCGGCATCCCCAGATCATCACGCGCTGTGCCGAAATCGGTGTGCCCCTTATTCCGATGGAGAGTCCGCGAGGTTTACGCGACCCATCCTTGGGCAACTTGGGCACCGTTCTGAAACAGGCGGATTTGGTGGTGAATTTGGGCAAACGGGTTGATTTTACGGTTGGCTTTGGCAAACCCCAAACGATTGGCGATGGGATGCGTTGGATCAACATTAGCCCTGCGCAACGTGAACAGGACCGTGCACAGAAAAATCTGGGTCCATCTTTGGTTCGGGCGATTATGGCGGATCCACGGGACGTTGTGGGGGCTTTGTCAGCAATTGATGCACCCAAGCCCGATTTCAACACTTGGCGGGATTTTGTAGCAACGGAATTGGCCCGTCGATCCTATCCTGAAATCGCAACGGATCGTATAACGTCGCACGATCTTTGCCAAGCGGTCCAAGATCAAATCACTGGTCATCACGATGCCGTAGTCATCTGCGACGGGGGCGAATTTGGCCAGTGGGCCAGTGCCGTGACACAGGCACGGTCGCGTATAGTTAACGGAATTTCTGGCGCAATTGGGGGTGGGCTGTGTTATGGGTTTGCCGCACGCGTGGCGCGGCCGGATGCGTTGATTTTTGCCCTAATGGGGGATGGGTCCGCAGGGTTCCATTTTGCCGAATTTGAAACCGCGGCCCGCGACAATCTGCCCTGTGTGGTTGTCATCGGAAATGACAAACGCTGGAACGCGGAACATTTAATTCAGATGCGCGATTATGGGCCGGATCGGGTTTTTGGATGTGACCTGTCTGATGCACGCTATGACCTTGCAGCGCAGGCACTCGGGGCGCATGGTGAATATGTCACCCAACTCTCAGAACTGGCACCCGCGTTGCGGCGTGCCATCGACAGCAATAAACCGGCCTGTGTAAATGTGGTGATCCATGGGGCACCTGCACCGTCCGGGCCCAGTCATTAACTGCGCAGCAACGTCATCACCAATATGCCAACCCCCATCGCAAGGCACAGAATGATCAAGGTTCTGCGGAATTGGCTGTCATTGACCTGCCGAAAAGCATAGATGCCCAATTGCACACTAAGCATGGCCGCTGGAAATGCGATAGCAAAGGCCAAAATAGTGGTCAGCGTCAGTGCGCCATTGATCGCCGAGACCACGACCGTGGTAAACAAAATGGCCACATTAAACGGCTGGAGCACTGCACGGGTCAGCTGTTTTTTCCATGGGCGCATTGATAGCCAAATGGTCGGCAATGCACCAGACAGACCAGCCAAACCGCCCAAAAAACCACCGATTAACGCAACGACACTATCCACCTTGGGCGTTTCACTATCAAATTTTGGCAAGTTTTTGCGAAACCCAAAATACGCGCCGTAAAATATCAAAAACCCAGCAACCAACAACCGAAGTGCAATCACGTCGACCAAAGCCAAGCATGCACCGCCCAAGGGTACACCGATCAAACCCGGTATGATAAACCGCAGCGACAGCCCCACATTTTGCCGAATTTCATGGCGCACAATGTACATCCCCTGCAGTCCGCTAATAAAGGCAATGGCAGCTGTGATTGTCACCGCGGGTAACGGATCGAGCACCTGCAAACAAAACACACGCGCAAACAGGGCCGTTCCCGTCCCGGAAAACCCGTTAATAAAACCGCCAGCCAACCCACCAAGGATCAGGAATGTGATCGTGTTTACGTCCATTTTTGGGGCGCCTTATACCGAACCAATCACCCAAAAGCCGAGCAATTTTCCCGAACGCTAGTCAGGTTGCGCGCGGATTTCAAAGTCTTTGTTTGGAAAGCAGCTTAAAAAATACTTACACAAATATCAAAAAATATTGGTTTTGATTTAACCACCTTAAACAATAGCATGGCCGAAAAATGGGAGAGAGAACATGAATAAATTTGCAAAATTATTAACAGTTTCACTTGGATTAGCGGCCACGACCGCCTACGCCGATTATCCTGAACGTCCAATTAACATGGTCATTCCCTATGGCGCAGGTGGTGCGACAGACATTTCCGCGCGCACGATTGCCGAGCCGCTGGGCAACGCCGTCGGGCGCCCATTGATCATGGCAAATGTCACCGGTGCTGGCGGCGCGACAGGATCTGTTGCGGTGCAAAACGCGAAAGCGGACGGATACACAATGCTGTTTGCCCGCGTCGGATCACATTCCGTAAACCCCGCGATGAAGGCAACACTTCCCTATACTTTGGACGATTTTCGGTTTGTAACGGTTTATGAAATTAACCCTGCTGCTTGTGCGGTGGCGCCAGATTCTGGGATTAATTCGATGGATGATCTGGTCGCCAAAGTGGCCGAAGGTGGTGTCACCTATTCATCATCCGGCGTGGGGTCATTTTTGCATATCGCGGCGGTGATGGTTCTGGATTCCTTTGGTGTTGAAAACCCCCTGGAACAGGCAACACATATTCCGCAGAAAGGCGGCGGTGCAGCGGCGACTGCGGTTTTGAACGGGACGGCTACATTTTTATGCACAAATTCATCGTCCATCGCCAGCTTTGTCGCGAACGGCCAACTGAAACCACTGATGGTGACAACGGCCGAACCCGTGGTCGGGTTTGATGCGCCAACCGCGAACGAACTGGGCAAACCCGAACTGAACCAGCTGGTCGGCTGGACAGGTATCGCGGGTCCAGCTGGGTTACCCGACGATGTGGCGGCCAAGTGGGGCGATTGGATGGCTCAGGCGACCCAAGACGCCGGGTTCGTAGAAAAAATGACATCACGCGGATCTGTGATTGAGTTGATGGATCCCGCATCGGCGAATGAATTTATTCGTGGTCAGTACAATAAGTTCCGCAGTTTGGTTGACCGGTTGGGAATGCGGATCGAAGGTTGATTGCGACCATTCGGGTAATAATTGATCTTTCATAATATAATTCGGGCCAGTGCGCGCATTGGCCCGTTCAACATTTCGGGGTGGATAAGGTGCTGTTAAAAGGATTAAACCGCTGGCTTGGCGCTTTCACGCTGTTTTTTTCCGCGTTTTTCGCATTTTATGCAATTCCAAACTGGGTTTATAGCCCAAGCAACATTCGAAACATCGTTTTATCACCAACATTTTGGCCATATATTTTATCGGGCATTTCTGCCTTGGCTGGTATTGCATTACTGATCACCAAACAGCCACCTGAAACGGACCAAGACACCGCTGGATCAGCGAATGCCGGACTGCGCCCTTATCTGCGATTGATCATTATGGCGCTGATAATGGGAATAACGATGTATTTATTGCCACGTCTAGGGATGGTCTGGACCACGATGCTAACCTTTGTCGGGACTGCGTTTTTTTTCGGAACCCGTTACCGCATCGCCGCGATCGTCTGCGCCGTTTTGACTCCACTCATCCTATATGCATTTTTTGCACATATCGCGGGTGTCGCCATCCCCCAAGGTAACTTTGTGAGGCTTCCATGAGTTTTTATGACAGCATTTTGGCCGGACTTTCCTTGGTTGGAAATGTGGATGCATTTCTGTCGCTCTTCATCGGGATTGTGGTCGGGGTGATCGGCGGTGCAATTCCTGGGCTGTCGGCCACAATGGCGGTTGCACTGACATTGCCCTTTACCTTTCCAATGCAGCCGATCAACGGCATTTTGCTGTTGTTGGGTGTGTACAAGGGCGGCATCTTTGGCGGATCAATCCCCGCAATCCTAATCAAAACGCCCGGTACGCCCGCGTCATCGGCCACCATTTTGGATGGCTATCCCTTGGCCGAGAAAGGTCAAGCGGGCAAAGCATTGGGGATGGCGCTGTGGGCATCGTGTACTGCGGATGTTGTGTCAAACCTATCTCTGATCCTGTTTGCGGGATGGTTGGCGTCATTTGCGTTGAATTTCGGTCCACCTGAATTTTTTGCGCTAATTTTCTTTTCGTTGACGATTATTGCAGGGGTGTCTGGCGACAGCCTGCTGCGCGGCACATTATCCGCTGTGGCGGGTCTGATCCTGGCGACTGTTGGATTGGATTTGGTCTATGGCACCAATCGCTTTACCTTTGGCGATAGTAACCTGATGGGGGGGCTGAATTTCATTGCCGTTCTGATCGGATTATTCGCCATCCCCGAGGTGATTGCAATGGCGTGGGATCCGACCGGCCATCTGGGCAAAGCGCGCAGTTTGGGGAAATCTTGGGTCACATTCCGCGAATATAAAGATAGCTTTTTCTCGATCATTCGGGGCAGTATTATTGGCGTGATTTTAGGGTCAATTCCCGGTATCGGGGCCGCACCATCCGCGTTTCTAAGTTATTCAGAGGCGCGCCGCACGTCGAAAAATAAGGAAAATTTTGGCAAAGGCGAAATCGAAGGCGTTGCCGCAGCAGAGGCCGGCAATAACGGCGTCGCAGGTGCCACGCTGATCCCCCTGTTGGCGCTGGGCGTGCCGGGTGACGTGATTACCGCCATCATTATCGGCGCATTCATGATCCACGGATTGCAGCCCGGTCCCATGATGTTCATTATGAACGTCGATATCATCTATGGTTTGTTCATCGGGTTGATTGTCAGTTCGGTTATGCTGTTTGCGGTTGGATCTGTTGCCATTCGGGCATTCCGATATGTTGCAGATGTTCCCAAACGTATTTTGATGCCTGCGGTTTTAGTATTGTGCATTTACGGGGTCTTTGCCGTGAATAACAATATTTTTGACGTAGGCGTTATGTTTGCAATGGGGTGGTTGGGGTATGTGATGCTTCGCACCCGAATTCCGGCGGCACCGTTTTTGATTGCCTTTATCCTTGGCCCCCTGCTGGAAGATAATTTCCGCCAATCCATGTTGATGTCTGGTGGCGATATGGCGGTGTTTGTACGCGGTCCAATCACTTGGGCATTCTGGTCGTTTTCCCTCATTGCGCTTTTTGCAATTTACAAAAGCGTCCGTGCGCCGAAACCGTCCTAGGGTCAGCAAATATTGCGGCGCAGAGTGGCCCTTGGGATCCAAGGATCCATAGCGCACTGTGCCGCGGGCTGTCCGAACCTTTTGTTAAAATTAAATTACGCAATGATAAAGAATTTATCGTTTATCATTAGTAAAACTTTCATGATAAATACGAATTGTTTGGGTAGATCGCAGTCAGATTGGGCCAGACAGCGGCAGCGCGCACCGATTATTCGTAACACATAAACAAAGGGCTAATAGCGTTCGATGGCAAACACGAAAGACACAATGACAGTCAAAGTGTGGCGCGGTGACAAACACGGTGGTGCGTATCACGAATTTGCAGTTCCGCGCCAAGACAACCAAACCGTTTTGGATGTTGTGTCTTGGGTCCAGCAGAACCGCGATCCCAATCTCAGCTATCGCTTTGCCTGTCGTGTTGGCATGTGCGGATCCTGTGCAATGATGGTGAATGGAACCCCGCGCTGGACCTGCCGAACCCATGTGAACAAAGTTTTGGACGCCAACACATTGGTCGTCGCACCCCTGCGAAATTTACCGCCGATCAAGGATTTGGTCGCGGATATGGACCCATTTTTCGATAAATGGATCGAGGCGGGCGGCCATCATGATCCGTCTGCGTCCCGTTATGATGCAATGCCACAAATCGCACCTGATGATACCAAACGCGCAGTGGCAAATGAATCGATCGAATGTATTAATTGCGCCGTTTGCTATGCGGCGTGTGATACGGTGGCGCATAATGAAAACTATCTGGGGCCAGCCGCGCTGCAGCGGGCGTGGACGCTGTACAATGATGAAAAGGTAAACGACACAGATGCGGTCCTAGCCGCCGTTTCTGGCAAAGGCGGCTGTCACAACTGCCACAGTCAGGGCAGCTGTTCCTTGTACTGCCCGAATGAACTGAACCCAATGCGCGCGATTGCCGGACTAAAATCTGCGACAATCAAGCATCAACTGAAACGGGGGCGTTAGGATGGATATTCGGCTTTATATGGCGCAACGCCTATCCGCGATCATCATGATCCCTTTGGTCTTTGGGCATTTGGGGGTCATGATCTATGCCATTCAGGGGGGGCTGTCGGCCAGCGAAATTCTGTCGCGCACACAGGGTTCGGTATTTTGGTTTTTGTTCTATGGCCTGTTTGTGATCGCGGTGTCCGTGCATGGTGCGATTGGATTGCGCACGATTTTTTCGGAATTTCTGCGCCTGAATGATCTGGCGCTGGACGCGATAATGTGGGGCTTTGGTTTGGTATCCATATTCATGGGGGCGCGCGCTGTATCAGCCGTGACATGGCTATGATCAAAGGGCATCGCAATCATCCCCTTTGGTACGCCTATGCCCTGCATCGGGTGTCTGGATTGACGTTGGTTTTGTTTTTGCCGCTGCATTTCTATGTGTTGTCGCTGGCCCTGACCCAGCCGCAACGCTTGGATGGTTTTTTGCATTGGGCCGAAATCCCCGCCGTTAAATTTGCCGAAATGGGTTTGGTGTTCCTTTTGTCTGTGCATCTGCTGGGCGGGATCCGTTTATTGGTTCTTGAATTGTTACCTTGGTCGCCACGCCAAAAAACATGGGCGGCTTTGGCCGCGGGCGGGGCGCTGTTTGTTTCGGGTACTTTTTTATTAAACGCGGTGTGATGATGACAGTTCAGGCAAATATTAAACGACACGACACAGATATTTTGGTGCTGGGCACCGGTGGGGCCGGGTTATTCGGAGCGCTGCATGCCCTGCAATCGGCGCCGCTGAACACCAAGGTGACAATCGCCGTCAAAGGGTTGATTGGCAAATGCGGATGCACCCGCATGGTTCAGGGCGGATATAACGTTGCCCTGGGCAATGGGGACAGTGTCGAACGCCATTTCATGGATACCATCAACGGGGGCAAATGGTTACCAAACCAAGATATGGCATGGCGTCTTTGTACCGAAGCGGTGACCCGAATCCATGAATTGGAAAACGAAATCGGATGTTTTTTTGATCGCAACCCAGATGGCAGCGTTCATCAAAAGGCATTTGCAGGCCAAACCGCGGACCGCACCGTTCACAAAGGTGATTTAACCGGCATCGAAATTATTTCCCGCCTGATGGAACAGGTTTTGGCGCGTCCTGTCGAAAAATTGCAGGAACATCGCGCAATCGGCCTGATCCCGACCCCAGACGGCACCGCCCTGTCGGGTGTTTTGTTCATTGATATGCGGACGGGCGAATTCCACTTTGTCCGTGCCAAGGCCGTTTTGATGGCAACCGGTGGCGGGCCGACAATGTACAAATATCACACACCATCGGGCGATAAAACGATGGATGGGTTGGCCATGGCGATGCGATTGGGACTGCCGCTGCGCGACATGGAAATGGTCCAGTTCCATCCAACCGGCCTGTTGGCGGGCGATCACACACGCATGACCGGCACCGTATTAGAAGAGGGCCTGCGCGGCGCAGGCGGGCATCTGGTCAATCATCAGGGCAACCGTTTTATGTTTGATTATAGTGACCGCGGCGAACGGGCCACGCGTGATGTGGTGTCGCGCGGTATCTATGCCGAGATGCGCAAAAACAATAACCCCGATCAGGTGGGTATGTTTATTTCAATGGCGCACCTTGGGCCCGAAAATGTGCGCAAAAAATTCGCGGGCATGGTCAAACGCTGCGCCGACAGCGGCTTTGATCTGGCGGCGGGCAAGGTCGAGGTTGTGCCAACCGCGCATTATTTCATGGGGGGTGTGGTTGTCGATCCCGAAACCCGCACGTCGATTGAGGGGCTGTATGTCGCGGGCGAGGATGCCGGCGGCGCCCACGGATCAAACCGCTTGGGGGGCAATGGCGTTGCCAATTCCACTGTTTTCGGCGGGATCGCGGGCGATAATATGGGGCTAGATATCCGCAAAATGCGCGCCCATCGTGACCCTGATGAAACGGTGATCGCTGCGGAAATGGAACGCGCCCTATATCCGTTATCGAAACCTGTTGGCAACCTGCACCAACTGCGCAAAAATCTGCAAGATATCATGTGGGACGATGTGGGTGTTATGCGCACCAAGACCGGATTGGAACGCGGGCTTGGCCGTATCGCTGATATTCGGGCGCAGCTGTATGAAATTGGCGTTGATCCGGGCAATTTGGCCTATAACCTAACCTGGCATGATTGGATGAACCTTGCGTCCTTGGTCGATGTCTCTGACGTCATTTGCCGCGCGGCACTGGCCCGCGAAAATTCGCGCGGCGCCCATTTCCGAGAGGATTTCCCCGAACCCGGCAACTTGGACGCATCCTACTTTACCGTTGCGCGGCAAGTGGGTGACGCGATTGAGGTCACACAAGAGGACGTGCAATTTACCATCGTGCGCCCGGGCGAGACAATTTTGCCAGCAGGCGAACCAGAAACATTGGTCGGAGAACACGCATGATTTCCATAGATCTGATCCAGAAAACGGCAGAGATTTTGATGGACAAAGCCGCCGTCGAAATCCCCGACGATTATTTGCAAGGCCTAAAGGCTGCCGCCAAAACCGAGGATGGCGATTTGTCCTCCTTTGTTCTTGAGGCGATGTTGCAAAATTACGAAGCCGCGAAACAAGACAACCGCGCAATGTGCGGCGATACCGGCACGCCCCGCTGGTACGTCAAAATGGGCAACGAAACCCAGATTGAGGGTGGGCCAATCGCGCTAGAGGCTGCATTGCGCCGCGCCACGGCAAACCGAACCACAGGGTTGCCATTGCGCCCCAACCGTGTGCATCCCCTATGGCGGACCGATCACGACAATAACGTGGGCATTGGCGCGCCTGAAATTGAATATGGCTATGAACCCGGTGGCGAATGGATTGATCTGATCACCGTTCACAAAGGGGGATTGTTTGGCACCGATTACCGCATGCTGTTTCCCTCTGACGGAATCCAGGGGATCAAACGGTTTTATCTGGACAGCTTGGTTGCATTCGGGAAACGCGGTTTGGCCTGTCAGCCCGCCATCATTGGCATCGGTCTGGGGGGATGCAAGGATACCTGCATGGTGCTGGGAAAACGCGCGGCCTGTTTGCGCACAGTAGGCAGTAAAAATTCCGACCCGCGCATCGCCGAGTTAGAAGATGAGCTGAAAGAATTGGGCAATTCCATTGGTATGGGGGCCATGGGGTTTGTCGGTAAAAACATGGTCATCGACTGCAATATCGAGGTGGGGTATTGCCACACAGGCGGCATGCAAATGTCCGTTCATGCGTTTTGTTTATCATCCCGCCGCGCTGTGGCGCGTGTTTTTGCAGATGGTCGCGTGGAATACAGAACCGATCCTGATTGGTTTACGGATTATCAGCGGCGCGAAACCGTTGACTGGATACCAGAACCCACCCCGCAAGAGGTGACAGCATGAAACCCAGTGAAATAATCCTAAGCACCACACCAGCGCCCGAGGATCTGGCCCAGCTGAAACTGGGGGATATCGTGTATTTAGACGGGTTGATGTACACCGCACGCGAAGGTGTGTACATGCGCGCCCTTGAGGACAAGGCCAATATCCCTATGGAACTGCCCAGCGAAAGCGCTGCAAATTTTCACTGTTCGCCCGCGGCCGCCATTCGCCCAGATGGCAGTTTTGATCTAGGGGCTGTGACAGCCACGGCATCCTTCCGATTTGCCAAGTGGTTGCCAGAATGGATGGCCAAAACCGGTGCGAAATTGATCGTCGGCAAAGGGGGCATGTCGTCCAAAGATTACAAAGAGTATTTCGTGCCCAATGGCGCGGTCTATCTCTCAACCGTGGGCTATGGCACGGGCGCATTACTGGGCCGCGGCGTAGAAAAGGTCGAAGCTGTCCATTGGAACCAAGAATTAGGTCTGGCCCAAGCGATGTGGGTGATCCGATGCCGCAAAATGGGCCCGTTTATCGTGGCCTCGGACCTTGAAGGAAACTGCCTGTTTGAACGTGAAAACGAAAAAATCAGTCAGAACCTTGCCAGAGTTTATGAGGGCACCAAGCCGGCAGTATTAAAACGATTTGGGGAAACCGATGATCGTTCAGACGAATTGATCGGCTAGGGTGAACCAGCGTTCTGACATTGGTATGCGGTTTCTGCAAAATTTGTCATTTTGTAAGAAAATTCGAATGAATCCATAGAAATAAATGGATTTATGTAAATTTTCCTGAATATTGTACCTAAGTACAAAAATCAAAGGGTACGATATGTCCATTCGTTTGCTAAAAACGCTGGTTGCCATTTCTGAACATAAAACATTCGGGGCTGCGGCAGATGCAATATTCATCACGCATGCCGCGGTTAGCCAGCAGATGAAAACACTGGAAGAAAGTCTGCAAATCAAGATCTTTGATCGAACTGCACGTACGCCAGAATTAACGCCATTGGGGTTACAATTGGTGGAAAAGGCGAAAAAATTGATAGCTGATTATGAAAATCTAGTGCCGTCTTTGATGGGGGACGACATTTTCAGTGGCGATTTATTGTTGGGCGTGGTGCCAACATCCTTGGTTGGGCTGGCGCCAAAAACCATATCGTTTCTGCGGCAATCCTATCCGAATTTGCGGATAAAAATATTTCCAAATTTAACCAACACCTTGATGGTTGAATTGTCCCGCAATACATTGGACGCCGCCATTTTATCACAGACCAATTTACCGCCCAAGGACATCGTATTCAAACCCTTTGCCAATGAATTACTAGAGCTGATTACTTCGACAAAAAATACACAAACCGACGCCGCCGAAATCCTGAAAACAAATCCTTATATCCGCTTCAACCGCGAGGCTGTCGTGGGTACGATGATTGAATCTTGGCTACAGTCAAAAAACATCTCTGTGAACGAAGTGATGGAGTTGCACAGCCTCGAAGCGATTTCCAGCATGGTCAGTGCGGAATTAGGCGTATCAATCGTTCCCAAATTATGTGTGACGGGGCCATATGATATCCCGCTGCGATCCATCAGCTTGGACGATCCTAACCTGTCGCGCACCATTGGATTGGCCTATAAGCCATCAAATCCGAAATTGCGCGCAATACACGAGGTTTATAATGCTTTGAGCTTTGCAACCAATGACATTGAAACCAACACCCCATAGTGCACGCACCAACTGAATTATTCTGATATCAACGTTTTAACTTATGTTGAAGGCACGCAGGGCACATGATAGGTGTGTTCAAGGTAACCCTAGCCCCAAAGGATGTTTACGGGTAAATGAAAAAATTAACAGTTTTCGCGGCTTTCGCAGTCACACACACAACTAAAACAGCCCAGCGCGCATGACGCGTTTTGGTTCGCCGAGGTCTACTGCCAACGCGCAACACTGGACATTCACTGTTTTTCACACATAGTCACTAGGGGCAGTTATCTACATATGCCACGACGTACCCTGAACCGATCCATCTAATGAAATTTGACTTACGCACCCTCTTTGAAAATTGCAAACTCATGCTGCGCCGGCCCAGCCGCGTTCAGGTTGCGGCCCTGTGTTACCGACAGGTCAATCGCGACGCATCCCAGTATGAGGTGTTATTGGTCACCAGCCGCGGGACGGGACGCTGGATCATTCCCAAAGGCTGGGTGATCGAGGGCAAAAACGGCCCCCAATCCGCATTACAAGAAGCATGGGAAGAAGCAGGCGTTGAATCTGCCACCGTGTTGCCGCAGCCCTTGGGGTATTACAGTTATGATAAAATCCTGAAAACGGGCCTACCATGTCGGGTCAGGACAACCGTTTATGCGATTAACCCAACACGGATGCGCACCAGTTTCCCCGAGGCAGATCAGCGCACGTTGCAATGGATGTCACCGCAAGCGGCAGCAAATTTGGTTGATGAACCGGAATTACAAGAAATTCTTAGAAATTTCGACCCGCAGCACGTGTCATAAACTTGTTACAATTGAAATTTGTTGTTAAAGCCCTGTGAATTATCACGTGATAATCACCATAAGGGGGCTTGGATGGCCAATAATGACTTTAATGCCGATCACCTGGAAACATTGGATCGGGACCTTGGGCGTCTCAGCACGCTTGAAACGGCGACCGCCTATGTCGCACGGCCCATGGTTGGCCCGGCGCTGTCGCTGATTTTTATCGTTGCAACTGGCATTATTGCTGCCTCATTTTTTGACGCGTCTAGCAATGGTATGATCGTTATTATTGCGGCAATTTTTGGGGCCTATATGGCGCTGAACATCGGTGCGAATGATGTTGCGAACAATATGGGACCCGCCGTTGGGGCCAATGCCCTGACCATGGCCGGCGCCATTGCAATTGCCGCCATCTTCGAAAGCGCGGGCGCATTAATCGCGGGCGGGGATGTTGTGTCCACCATCGCCAAAGGCATCATTGCCCCAACCAGCATGCAATCGGTCGATGTGTTTATCTGGGCGATGATGGCGGCGTTGCTGTCGGCGGCGTTGTGGGTCAATATGGCTACATGGGTCGGCGCGCCTGTATCAACCACCCATTCCGTTGTCGGAGGCGTCATGGGGGCCGGCATTGCCGCCGCGGGTTTTGGTGCAGTTGACTGGGGAACCATGTCCAAAATCGCGGCCAGCTGGGTGATTTCACCCGTATTGGGTGGCATGATCGCCGCCGCGTTTTTGTGGTTTATCAAGGCAAACATCATTTACCGCGATGACAAAATTGCTGCGGCCAAGCGTTGGGTGCCGGTTCTGGTCGGCATTATGGCTGGGGCCTTTGCCAGTTATTTGGCATTAAAGGGTTTGAAAAAGCTGATCAAAATTGACCTGACCACGGCGGTTTTGATTGGTTTGGCCGTTGGGGTTGGGTTTTGGCTGATCATGCGCCCCGTCATTGCGCGCCAATCTGTCGGACTGGAAAACCGTAACAAATCGCTGAAAAAACTGTTCAATGTACCGCTGATTGTTTCGGCTGCTTTGCTCAGCTTTGCGCATGGCGCAAATGACGTGGCAAACGCGGTTGGACCACTGGCGGCAATCGTACAGGCGTCAAAATCGGGGGATTATGCTTCGGCGATTTCGATCCCTCTGTGGGTTATGGTCATCGGTGCCGCAGGCATTTCGTTTGGTCTGTTTTTATTCGGACCCAAGTTGATCCGCGTTGTGGGCAACCAAATTACCAAGTTGAACCCTATGCGGGCCTATTGCGTGGCCTTGTCCGCAGCGATTACGGTGATTGTGGCCAGCTGGCTGGGCCTGCCGGTCAGTTCAACCCATATCGCCGTGGGCGCGGTGTTTGGGGTTGGGTTTTTCCGCGAATGGGATACCGCCCGTCGGATGAAACACGCAAAGTTCGTCGTTGACCAACCCCCTGTCATGGCCAAAGAGGAACGCAGCCGCCGCAAATTGGTGCGCCGGTCGCATTTCATGTCGATCATTGCAGCATGGGTTATCACCGTTCCCGCAGCGGCGATCATTTCTGCCGTTATCTTTAGCGTCATTAACTGGGTGACAGGCAGCTGATCGCCCCACAAACCCGCGCCTAGATTGGGCGCGGGTTTTCACCACACATCGCACGCAATTGCATTTTTAACACTTTGCCATAGTTGTTCTTGGGCAGCTGCTCGACAAAGTGATACTGTTTGGGCCGCTTAAAACGTGCGATCTGCGTAACGCATAGCGCATCCAGATCATTGGGCGTCACCTCAGCCCCCCGCGCCTGCACAACAAAGGCAACGACAGTTTCCCCCCAATCATCGTCGTGTTTGCCAATAACCGCTACCTCGGCCACGGCGGGGTGTTGCAGCAGCGTTTCTTCGACCTCGCGGGGATAGATATTGGACCCACCGGAAATAATGACATCCTTGGACCGGTCATGCAGCGTCACATAGCCTTGGGCATCCATGGCCCCCAAATCCCCTGTCCACAACCACCCGTTTCGCAGTGTTTTCGCCGTAGCTTGGGGATTGCTCCAATACCCCTTCATCACGGTCCGCCCGCGCACGGTGATTTCACCAACGACACCGGTTGGCACGGGCGTGCCATCGGGCGCACGGATCACAACTTCCACATCCGATTGCGCCACACCAACGGATGCCAAACGCGCCTGCCACCCCGACGACAAACGATCCGACACCGTGTGACGCGACAGCGCCGTGATCCCCATGGGGCATTCGCCTTGTCCATAGATTTGGATAAATTTGTTCCCCATCACCTCGGTCGCGCGCAAAATATCGGCTTGGTACATTGGGCCGCCCGCATAAACGATGGTTTTAATGCCCTGCCCCACGGATCCTATGGCGCTGGCGCGGTCCACCAACCGCCGCACCATGGTGGGCGCGGCAAACATCGAAATGTTGTCCATGCGTTCGGCAATTGTCAAAATCTCGTCAGGATCAAACCCACCGCTGGGCGGCACAACATGACGCGCGCCACGGATCACATGCATGAAATTATAAAGGCCCGCACCGTGACTCATCGGGGCGGCGTATAAAATGGCATCGGCTGGATCAACCTGATCCACATCCGCAAAATAACACAAGGTCATCGATGCAATATTGCCGGCGGTGATCATTACACCTTTGGGCTGGCCCGTTGTGCCGGATGTATAAAACAGCCAAATCGTATCATCTGGTGTCATGTCAACGGGGTCAAAATCACCCTGACCAGACCGCGCGATTTCATAATCTGGGGTGCCGACAACCCAACAGAAATCACAGGGCACATCCATATCAGCAAGATATCCGTGCGCGGTTTCATCCAAAATCACCCCGCGGGCCTGTGCATTTTGTAAAATCCAAGCCGCCTCTTTCGGGTGCAGTTTGGCGTTGATCGGCACCGCCACCGCGCCCGCCCACCAAATTGCATAAATGCTAATCAAATACTGCGGCGAATTTTGCATAAAGATCGCAACGCGATCGCCTTGGCTCACCCCTTGGGCCCACAGAGCATGCGCCAGGGCCGCCGATTGCTGACAAAACTGGCCATAGGTGGCCACCGGCTGATCCCCGTAAAACAACGCAGGCCGCGTTGGATCCCGCTGCGCCGTTCGTGCCAACCACAAAGCTGGGTTCATCCGATCCCCCTGATGTTGTTCCTATGTAAAAGTTTTGACCCACGCCGCGCCATCGGACAACCCCATTTTGCGACCGTTGGATCAGAAAGTGATATTTTCAAAATGACATTTCAACAACAGATTGCCGCCATTTCGCACAATGCCCCCTCTGTCATGTTGTCAATTTCGCAAAATCGCCTAAACTGTCCCCTAAGAGCAGAAAAATAATTGAGGCATGAAATTGATCCATAAATTCTATGGAGGGAAAATTTGCGTCATGCTGGCCGTTGCGGGCACGCTGACGGCCTGCAGTGGTGGCGGCGGCGGTGGCAGCATCCCAAAAACCGAAACCACATTCACCGACCTAACCCCAGACACATCCCCCAAAACCGCAACAATCCTAGAGACGCTAGATACCGAAGCGTTGGCAGTATTACTGGGTGTTTGTTGAAAACAAACAAGTATTTCTTTCAATATATCGAAGGACCCGTAGATCCCATTCACCAGTTGATGGCAAACATCGCGCGGGACCCACGGCACTTTGATGTCCAGATTTTGCATCAAGTTTATATTTCATCCCGACTGTTTCCCAATTGGGCGATGCAATGTATCGACACGACAGATGCCTTGGATCAGAACGTATTGCATTTCGACCGAACATCGCCCTTGTTTGTGCAAGCTTTGATAGAGTATTTGATCACAGTTAATAAGCCGATGAAATCACTACGCTGACACTAGACACCAAGCCGCGCCATAGCAGCGGACTGCATTTTGGGTGCCAAAGGGTGCTGGTTGCCCAAGAACTGTGTCATGATACAGCCGGTGACCTGGCTGATGGGATCGACCCAAAAATAGGTGGCGGCCGCCCCGCTCCAGCCAAATTCGCCCAAAGATGTAATGCGATCGGCGCGCCCCAAATCCGTCATTACCCGACCGATCAGGTTCCAGCCATATCCCGCAAATGGATCATCATTGATCCGCATTCCCCGTGCACCAAACGGGACACGCGGCGCACGCATCATCGCGTGAATCGGGGCGGATAAGGCGCGGCTGCCATCGGGAAAATTCCCGGTTAACAGCATGTTTGCGAATTTCATATAATCCGCCATAGTGCTGAACAATCCGTGCCCACCACGTCGAAAATTAGGGGCATCCATAGGGGCGGATTTGGACACATCGATTTCGTTTAGAACATGCGGGCGCGGGTCCAAGGGTGGCAAGCCATATAAATCCTGCGTTCCATACATTTGCATCACGCGTGGGCGTTTCGGTTTCGGAACATAAAACCCTGTATCCGACAGCCCCAAGGGATCAAACAAACAGTCCCGCAATAAATCGTCCAGACGCTGACCCGTCGCAATTTCGATGATATGCGCCAAGACGTCCGCTGCAACCGAATATCGCCAGCTGGTGCCGGGATGAAACGCCAAGGGCAACTGCGACAGATCAGCCATAGCATCGGATAAGTCACGTTCAGCGCGTTCCAAGAACCCCATTTCACGGTAATAGGGGGCCACCGTACAGCCCCGCGAAAAATCATAGCTTAGACCAGCTTGGTGCGTCAGCAGATGTTCGATGGTGATCAAGGTGCCCGTCGGTTCGATCCGGCCCGTATCATCCAAGACCCGCATATTTGAAAAATTGGGATCGAACTGCGCGATAGGTGTGGCCAGCGTAAAGTATCCCCGTTCGATCAACATCACTGCCAAAACGGATACAATCGGTTTAGTCATGGAATAAATGCGGTAAATCGGATCCCCATCGGCAGGCGCCTTGCCCGCCAGCCCAGCATCCACCGTTTGACCCGCCTGATCGACACGCCATTCGATGGTGTCGAACAGTGAATTGTTCACAAACTGTGTTGCAATATCCGACATCGTTTGACGCATATGGTCCCCCTGCAATTTTCTGGTAGCGTCCTGCAAATTCACCCAACTGTAAAGAAAAACCCGCGCAAGTCGCACGAGTTTTCATAGACATATGTGGTATATCCTACCAACGGCGTTCAAATTTGCGACGCAACCAAATGGCCAGCACGTTCATTGAAATCAAGAACACCAGCAAAATGATGATCCCACCCCAAGCACGTTCGTAAAACGCAGGGTCGGCGCGTTTCGCCCATTCGTAAATTTGCGCCGGCATCGCCGAATTCGGGGCCAACAATCCAGACGATAGGCCATCGGGCATATTCGTCGCCACATATCCGATCATACCGATCAATAACAAAGGAGCGGTTTCGCCCAGTGCCTGTGCCAAGCCAATAATCGTGCCTGTCAAAATACCCGGTACTGCCAAGGGCAGGACATGGTGGAAAATGGTTTGCATTTTTGATGCACCCAGACCCAAGGCCGCGTCACGGATACTGGGCGGCACGGCCTTTAACGCGGCGCGGGTGGAAATGATGATGGTGGGCAGGGTCATCAAGGTCAACACCAAACCCCCGACCAAAGGTGCCGACTGGGGCAAGTGCATGTAATTGATGAACACAGCCAATCCCAAAATACCAAACACAATTGACGGCACGGCGGCTAGGTTCGAAATATTGACCTCAATCACGTCCGTGATCCAGTTCTTGGGCGCAAATTCTTCTAGGTAAATGGATGCGGCAACGCCAATTGGCAGCGATAAAACCAACACAACCAACATCATAAAGAATGATCCCATCATGGCCACACCCATACCGGCCGCTTCGGGCCGCTGATCAGAGGCGTCAGAGCCAAAAATGAAATCAGGGTTGAATGTTTTCTTGACCACACCGACATCGCGTAGGGCGTCAACAAAATCCAACTGTTCGGATGTGACATTTTTGTTGTTTGCGATGCTATCGCGGGTCACACGGCCCTTTAGATAGCCATCAATCCAACTGTTTGCCAAGAACCTAATTTCAACGGACGTGCCAATTTGCGACACATCAGACAACACCAGATCGCGTAGCTGCGCGACCGCGCTTTTGGATAGGATTTTGGCCATATCGCCGGACTTTAAATCCGTGTCGATGTTGTTTTCGATCACGACGCGTTCCATGGCCATCTTTAACAGCGGGGAATATCCGAATGTTGTCACCTTGGCGATAGCCTCAGGATCACGGGTACCGGATTTGTCCAGCTTGCTTTCCAGCAATTCAACATTCAGCGTGACAAAGGTTTGGGTATATGCCCCGACCCCGCGCGTCAGAATGGTACCAACCAATATCACCAGCATCGCCAAGGCGACTGCAATCGCGGTCAGGCCGTATCCCTTAAACCGCTTTTCGGCAGCATTACGTTTTTTGACACGTTCGCTCGGTGCAAAAGTACGGGAGTTTGTTTGATAGGTCATTCGTATTGCTCGCGATATTTGCGCACGATATAAAGCGCGATGATATTCAGGCCCAAGGTCAGGACAAACAACGTCAACCCCAGTGCAAAGGCCACAATCGTTTCGGGGCTGTTAAAATCACCATCCCCCGTCAGCTGACTGACAATTCGGGTAGTGATGGTGGTCAGTGCCTCTAGCGGGTTGCCCGCAAACCGTGCGATGGCGCCTGCGCCCAGAACCACAATCATCGTTTCACCAATGGCGCGCGACGCGGCCAATAGGATCGCACCGACAATGCCGGGCAGTGCTGCAGGCAATACAACCTGGCGGACGGTTTCCGATTTCGTTGCGCCCAATCCATAGGATCCATCGCGCATCGCCTGCGGTACCGCGTTAATGATGTCGTCAGATAGGGATGATACAAACGGGATCAACATGATGCCCATAACAATCCCCGCTGTGGCAACGGATCGGGCATCGCCCATCCATCCGACACCCAAAACTCCGCCTTCGCCGAAAATATCTTTAAGAAACGGGCCAAAGGTAATCAGCGCAAACAGGCCATAAACAATTGTGGGGATACCGGCCAAAACCTCAAGCAACGGTTTGGCAAAGCCGCGGGTAGATTTGGCGGCATATTCCGCCAGATAAATTGCCGAAAATAACCCAATCGGCACAGCCACCAATAACGCCACGACCGAAATGTATAGCGTGCCCCAAAGCAGTGGCAGGATCGACAGCGCACTGTCGCCGCGGAAATTTGGCGCCCATTCAAGCCCAAAGAAAAAATCAGTCCATTCATGCAGCGAAAAAAAACGCAGGGTTTCAAAAACCATGGACAAAACGATGCCGATCGTCGTCAAAATCGCGATGGCAGCGGCCCCAATCAGGGCGACCAAGATGAACCGTTCCACTGCATTTCTGGCCCAGAATGTTTTTTTCATCCGCACCATGGAATACCCAAATCCGATCAGGGCAATCGCACCGATCACAATGGTCATGGCCCAATCACCAATAGCGGTCAGTCGCACCATTTCCATGGCAGATTGCATCATGTCTGGGGTCATTTCTGATCCAACCGCAATACCAACGGAATTCAGAATATCGCCCATCTGAGCGGTTGCATCACCTGCGTCACCCAAGGCGTCCATATCAATCACGCCTTGCGCCGCGGCCATGGTCAGCGCCTGTGCCATGCGGACAACGTCGGACATGATCAGGCCCAGACTGGACCCATCAGGAATGGATTGGGGCGACACCAAGGCACCTGCCAATGATGACACGATCATCGGTTGGACCAGGACCCAAATCGCCACCAACAGAATTGACGGAACAAAGGTCATTAAAAACACAAAAACCCCGTAGTAAGGGGGCCGCGAGTGCATCAACCTTGGATCATGGTCAGCACTGGACAATGCCCTGTGGCGCCCCATAAAAAAACCCAACACCCCCAAGAGTGCAACGGCCAGTATCAGTGTTTGTGGTGTCATATACAGCCCCAGTTCCGCAAAACCTAGGGCAGGACACATGGCCCTGCCCTAGGTCGATTGTTTGTAGCTTACTTCATTGTTTCTTCGGCTGAAACCGCTGCTTGTGTCGCAGCCAATTCTGGATCAGAAACCAAGCCGTACTCAGCCAGAGGTCCGTCTGGGCCTGCAACTTCATCAGAGATAAAGAATTCTGCGTATTCTTTCAAACCAGGGATAACACTGATGTGTGCTTTCTTGATGTAGAAGAACAATGGGCGCGATACCGGGTATTCACCCGCAGCGATGCTTTCAGTTGATGGCATAACATCTGACATTGTTGCAACTTGCAGCTTGTCTGTGTTGTTTTCATAGAACGCTAGGCCGAATACGCCGATGCCATCTTTGTTTGATTCGATGGATGCCAGTGTTTCTGTGTAGTCACCGTCGATATCGACCGAACGGCCGTCTGTGCGAACCGCCATACATGCGGATTCTGCTGCATCTTCGTCACCGCCGTTGATTTCCAAGATAGCCGCCATTGCGCCTGTTTCTTCACAACCAGCTAGCAAAACTTTTTCTTCGAATACTTCACGTGTACCGTGCTTTGTACCTGGGATGTATGCTTGGATTGGCTGTGATTTAAAGTTTGCGTTTACCGCGGCCCAATCAGTGTTGGGGTTTGCAACCATTTTGCCGTCTACTGGCAGTTCAGCAGCCAAAGCAGTGTAAATGTCTGCAGGCTGGAATGCAAAGTTCTGACCGTTGATGTCGGATGCGAAAACGATTCCGTCATAACCGATGCGAACTTCGATGATGTCTGTCACACCCGCTTCGGCGCAGGCTTTGATTTCTTTGTCTTTGATTTTGCGTGATGCGTTTGCAACGTCGATTGTGTTTTCGCCAACGCCTTCACAGAAACGCTTCAAACCACCGGATGAACCGCCTGATTCAACAACAGGTGTTGGAAAGTCAAAGTTTTCGCCAAATGCTTCGGCGACGATTGACGCATATGGCAGAACCGTTGATGAACCAGCAACTTGCACGTTGTCACGTGCAACCGCAGCACCGGCTGCAAATGAGGCCAATGCGATGGCCGATACAGATGTTTTTACAAAAGACATGTCTTACTCCTTAGATCTGTCCAAGCATGATGTTCCGTGCTTTGGGACAGGGTTAGACTGGATGTACTAAGGTTTTGCGTCAGTTTTGTAACAGTATTATGAATGTGTATAAAATCATTGTAAAACATTGTTAATATTTAATAAAAAAGAAAGCCCGAGAGTGCCTAGGGCTTTCATACGTCATATTGTGACAGAATCAATCGCCCAGATAGGTCGTTGTTAAGAAACCGTCATCGCCTTGTAACAATAAAATCCCACCTGCTGCACCTGGTTGGCCAGTGTCGGTGTCATGACCGAAAAACCCAACATCCGACGCCGTTTTGGTGTTTGCACCCGTCAAATCTACATCTGCACCAGATTTCGAAACCTGAACTGCACCATCCGCAAACCCAGCATTCTGCAACGTCATGCCAGTGATTACAATTTTGTCAAATGGCCCCGACCCGATCACACCTGTGGACTGATCTTGGAATTTGAAATTATTCAAGATCACATTGACCGTACCGGTGGTCCTGAAATTCACATCAATTTTGCTGGACCCATCCACGATATCGACCCCCTGCGCGGTGGTCACGGCCGATCCCGCGACACGGCCCGCGAATTCGTTGCTGTCCCAGTCATAACCATCCGTCGAAAAATTCAGAATTTTCTGAAAACTCATATGTACCCCCAACATTTATTACTAAACGAAACCAGAAAATTACACGCAGCCAGACCAATACTTTGGGATCACAGTAATTTACCTTTAGTTAAGGCGCTAGCATATACGCTCTAAATCAATAGTATAAATTTTCAACCATAAGTAATTTTCGCCCGTCGCGCGCCGTCGCCATTTTCCAGACAAAAATTTGATAGCATTTCACTGGAATCAGCCCTAGGGTGCCGTCACCATCCGGCTTTACTAAAGGATTGCGATCCAAATTATCCCCAGGATTTTACATGACCAAAGATATTGAATTTTGGAACAAACTGGCCCCGAAATACGCCAAATCTAATATTTCGGATATGGCCGCATATGAATTCACATTGGAACGCACCCGCCATTATCTGCGCCCAGATCAGCGTGTGTTGGAATTGGGCTGCGGCACGGGGACCACGGCGCTGGCACTGGCGCCGAGTGTTGGGGCCTATGATGCCACCGATGCGGCGCAGGCTATGATTGATATCGGCAATCAAAAAACACATGATGCCGGGCAAAGCAACCTGACCCTGTTTCAATCGGTTGATGTGCCAATGACGCCGGGCGATGCGCCCTATGACTGCATCCTAACGTTCAATTTTTTGCATCTGGTTCACGACCAAGACCGCGTGTTTCAAAATATCTATGACCGATTGAAACCGGGGGGATTGTTCATTTCCAAAACATTTTGCATGCCGCGCGACCTGTGGGCGCTGCCCATCTATGCGATGCGGGCGGTCTTGCCGATTTTAACCCGTCTGGGCAAGGCACCCAATGTCCATTTCATAACCATGCCAAAATGGGACGAAAAAATTTCCAAGGCGGGATTTAGTATTATTGAAACAGGGGCCTATCCGCTGTCACCCCCCCGCAGGTTTGTGGTGGCGCGTAAGCCTGAATAACATCGGTGCAGGCCCCATTTCCTGAAACGGGCCTATGTCGGTTTTTGCAAACCTGTATCGGTATTTTATACGCCAGCTGTGAAAATCCTTGGCACGATTGCCAGAAAGGAGATCACGACAGATGACCATGCAAAACCCGATCCGCACCCGCGCAGGCGGACGCGCCGCACGCCGCGCCCTGCGCACCGCGCCCAACTTTGACATGCTGGCGGGACTGACCAATGCCCTGCCCCTAGCCGAAGTCATGGACGGCGCCCAAGTTGAACGTATTGACGCCGCATCCATGGATATTTTGGAAAATGTGGGCGTCGTGTTTCGCGACGACATTGCGCTGACCGATTGGCGGCGTGCAGGGGCCAAGGTGGTGGGCGACCGCGTCTATCTGGATCGCGGTCTGGTGCGCGACCTGATCGCCACCATTCCATCCGATTTCACCTATCACGCCCGTGATCCGCACAAAAATGTGAAACTGGGCGGGCGGCATGCGGTTTTCGTCCCCATGACAGGCGCGCCATTTCTGCGCGATCTAAATGATGTGCGCCGCAATCCAACGCTGGATGATTTGGCGATGTTTCACAAACTGTCCCATATGATGCCTGCCTTGCATTCATCGGCGCATCACATCGTGGAACCCTATGACCACCCCATCAGCCAACGGCATTTGCGCATCACCTATAGTTCGATGAAACATTCTGACAAAATGTTTATGGGCATGACAACCAGCCCCAAAAACGCCGAGGATGTCATGGACATGTGCGCCATTCTGTTTGGGGCGGATTACATGGAAAACCACCCCGTCACGACGGGGAATTGTAATGGAAATTCGCCCTTGGTCTGGGATGAAACCATGCTGGGTGCGATGCGGGCATTTTGCAAGCGCAATCAACCTGTGTTGTGTTCGCCCTTTGTGTTGGGGGGGGCCAATACACCTGCATCAGTACCCGCATCTGTCGCGCAATTAAACGCCGAGGCGCTGTCCGCCTTGGCCTATACCCAAGTGATCCGGAGCGGCTGTCCCGCGATTTATGGGCATTACCTGTCAACCGTGTCCATGAAATCGGGCGCGCCTATGGCGGGAACCCCTGAAATCAGCCTGATGAATTTCATGATTGGTCAAATGGCGCGGTATTACGGGGTGCCGTGGCGCACATCCAACACGCTGGGCGGGGCCAAAACATTCGACGCCCAAGCCGGATATGAAAGCGCCACGACCCTGTCCGCCGTCATGCACGCCGGTGCAAATTACATCTGGCATTCCGCAGGCTGGAACGAAGCGGGCATGCATTGTTCCGTGGCCAAATTCGTGGTCGATGCCGAACAATGCGCCATGGCATATCGCATGGCGCAAGGGCCGAATTGGGCCGGATTTGACGATGCCATCGCCGCCATTTCCGATATTGGACCGGGCGGCCATTATCTGGGCCACCCCCACACGCAGGACAATTTCCAAAGCGCGTATTTCATGCCCGATCTATTCGACAATAATTCCATCGAACAATGGACCGCCGAGGGCAGCAAGGAAATCACCGCCCGCGCGCTGGATTATGCCCGCCGTCTGTTGAACGAATACCAAGAACCGACCCTAGATAGCGCCAAGGACGAAGCGTTACGCGATTACATCGCACGCCGCGAACGCGAAATTCCGGCAGCGGATGAATTAAACCAAACCTATTAGGGGGCAAGCGGTGATGGAGACGCGCGGTTTATTCTGACCGCGCGCGCCATTCTTTGTATCGCAATATGGCATTTGCGCCAATGTCGCGGATCAGTCGGGGCGGCAATGCCTTGGGCGCGGTTTCGTTTTGAAAATGCGCCGTCAAATCCGTGTTCAACCCACAGGCCATTTCCGCTGCCGCGATGCCCGTCAATGTCCCACGCGCGGTGCCCAACCCGTTTTGCACGCAGGCCGAAAACAGATTGGTCAGAATTTCACAGGTGACAGACACCCCATTGCTGGACAAACACAAATGCCCAGCCCAAGTGTATTGCATGTTCAGGCCCGCCAGTTTCGGGAACCTTTCATCAAATTTCCGCTGCATAATGCGGGCCGCGCGGGCAACATCATTGGGGCTGGCCCGCAAACCTGATCGCAACACCGCACAGGTGCGCGTAATGATACGATTACCGCCTTGGCCCGTATCAATCCGACGCATTGTCGTACCCATCGGGTCCGATGGCGTAATGCCCCAGCGGGGTTGCCCCCCCAATGCGGCCAAGGCATCGCGATCCAATTCGGGCGTCATCGCGGCGAACAGGAACACCTGCATCAACCGACCACGGGCATAGCCAAAGCTCTCAAGATGGCCATTCACGCCCAAAATGACCTGACCACAGTCAATACGCGCGCGATCTGTGTGCAGTGCCCAGTGCGATCCCGATTTTTCAAATTTGATGACAGGGCTGCGTTCGAAAATATCCACACCTTGGCGCGCCAAACCTGCGGCCAACCCGCGAATGTATCCTGCGGGCTGCAACATAACCGTGCCCGGCGTATAGAGCCCCGATTGGTAATGCGCGCTGCCTGTCAAATCACGCATCACCTGTGCATCCAGCATTTCATAGCCTTCGCCCAGATCGTCCAGATGGCGGGCATAGGTTGCATTGTGATCCAATGCCGCAGCACCCACGGCGCCGTTTATTTTACCCGATTTATCGAAATAGTTGGGATCAATCCCATAGTCATCCGCGGCCGCCTGACCGAAATCTTGGGCATAGCGGTTAAACCGGATCTGCGTTTTTTCGTCACCCCCGCCCGCATAATCATCACTGGTCAATTCATGGGGCAGATCAATCATAAACCCCGAATTGCGCCCCGTGCCGCCCTGCCCAATGGCCAAGGCATCCAAAACCGCGATCCGCAGATTTGGGTCAATCTGCGTCAGACGCCGTGCAGCGGACAACCCCGCAAAACCGGCCCCCACAATAACGACATCATAACGCGCATTATCTGGGGCAGTGGGATAGGCCGCGCGGGATGGCAAAATGGCATCCCATGCAGCCGGTCCCTGCAAATTCGGCAAATGGCGCACGGCGCGGTGATACATTATTGCACCGCCTCGTCCGCGTCATCGGACAGATCGATCCAAATGGTTTTGATCTGGGTATATTGGTTATGCGCATGAATGCCATTGTCGCGCCCCCCAAACCCGGATTGACGATACCCGCCAAAGGGCGTGGTAATATCACCTTCGCCGAAACTGTTGACCGTAACCGTGCCCGCCCGCAAGGCACGCGCCCCACGCAAAGCGCGTTTGATATTGGCGCTAAAGATCGAGGCGCAGAGGCCATAGTCGGTGTCATTTGCAGCGGCAATGGCCTGATCGGCACTGTTGACCGTGATCACCGACAGAACGGGGCCAAATATTTCATCACGCGCCAAAGGGTGGTCGTTGCTGGGCACCTCAACCATCGTGGCCTGAACACTGGCCCCATCGGTTTCACCCCCCATCAAAATACTGTCAGCCTGTTTCAGATAACCGCAGACCTTTTCAAAATGCGGCTGTGACACCAACGCACCCAATCGCGTTTCGGGGTTCAACGGGTCGCCCACATTCCAGTGCTGCGCATGGTGTTTGATCCGTTCGATCAAGGGGTCGCGCACAACGCGATGCACGATCAATCGGGATGTGGCGGAACAGTTTTCGCCCATATTCCAAAACGCGCCCTGCACAATATGCTGGGCCACGCGGTCCAGATTTTCGGCGTCTTGCAGGACAATCGCGGGATTTTTACCGCCCATTTCCAAAACGACCTCTTTCGCGTTGGACTGCGCCGCATATTCCAAAAACCGCTTGCCCGTCACGGTGGACCCAGTAAAGGACACCATGTCGATGTCCATGTGGCGGCCAATGGGTTCGCCCACCTCGGCCCCGCCACCGGGGACGATATTCAATACCCCACGGGGCAAACCCGCCTCGGTCGCCAATTCGGCCAACCGCAGAGCGGTCAGCGTGGTTTCGGCAGCAGGTTTTACAATAACCGAACATCCCGCGGCCAAAGCTGGGCCAATTTTCCATGCCAGCATCAACAGGGGGAAATTCCAAGGCAGGACAAGCCCCACAACGCCGATCGGTTCGCGCACGACCATGGCCATATGATCGTCAGAGGCGGGGGAGACCTGATCATAGATTTTGTCGATCAATTCCGCATGCCATTTGATGCAATGGATCGCCTCGGGGATGTCGACGATTTCGCAATCATAGATCGGTTTGCCGCTGTCGATGCTTTCCATCACGGCCAATTCACGGGCGTTGCGGGTCATCAATTTGCACAGGCGGATCAACGTATCTTTTCGTTCGCTGGGGTGCAGGCGGGACCAACGTCCATCATCGAATGCCTGTCGTGCCTTGGTCACGGCGAAATCAACGTCGGCACCATCACAGGCAGCAATCTGGGCGATCACCTGCCCGGTGGCCGGGTTGACCGTGTCAAATGTGTTCCCCGATATCGCAGGGCGATAGGCACCATCAATATAGGCCGCGGTTGGCAGATCGAGGGATTGCGCAATAGCGCGGTATTCTTGTTCGGTTAGCAAGCTCATATCAAAAAATCCCCGTTGCTTAGGCTGCGACAATATCGGCGATGGTGCGTTTTAGAACACCGACCACCTGTTCCAATGCGCGTTTGTCATCTTTGTTCAATCCGGTCAGCGGGGGGCGCATTTCCCCTGCGTCGATCCCGTTCAGGGTCACACCATATTTGATGGTTTGGATAAATTTGCCGCCCTGTTCCAGCACATTCATCAACGGCATCAGCGCCGACATGATTTTCCGACCTTTGACGAAATCGTTTTGCACAACACAGGCATCATACAGTGCCACATGTTCACGCGGCAGGAAATTGGACCCACCACAGACCCAAAATGGCGCGCCCCATGCGAAAAATTCCAACGCTTGGTCATCCATACCACAGCCCAGTTGAATATGCGGATAATCACGGGCCAGCATATGCACACGGTTAATATCGCCGGAACTTTCCTTGATCCCGCAGAAATTCCGCGACCGGCCCACGCGGTCCAGAAATTCAGGCCCCATCATCGTGCCTGTGCGATGGGGATAGTTATACAGCATGATGGGCAAGCCGGCCGCTTTGTCGATGGCCAAGGCATTCAACGCATTTTCGCGATCGGTTGGCACGGCATAGGGGGGGCTGGCCAACAAAATGGCATCAGCCTGCATGTCTTGCGCAGCACTGGCCAGCGCAACGGAATCATCCGTCAACATCGCCCCCGTGCCAATGACCAAGGGTACGCGGCCCTTGACCCGATCACGGGTAAAGCGGGCAATTTCGATCCGTTCGGCCACAGTTTGGGCATAGTTTTCGCCGGTGGACCCGCCGGATATAATCCCATGCACCCCGCTTTCGATCAGAAATTCGATAACCTCGGCCAAGGCATCCCAATTGGGTTGTTTGTCCGCAGTATAGGGGGTGACAGCAGGGGTATAGATACCCTGAAATTGAAATATTGGGAACATAGGAACCTTAGGCGCTGTGGGTTGAAAGGGTACCAAGGGGCAAAGCCAGCCCCGTCGGCATCACAAAACGTTCGATTTCATCACGGGACAAACTCCAGTGGTCATCTGCCAAATCCTCGGCCCGTTCGGCATCGCGGTTTTCGATGGCGATGATGATTTCATCATGCTGATCACTGGCCTGTGTCAGGTTCGATGCCATGCCGTTGTTTTGCGGTTGATAAAATGTCATCGCAATGCGGGCATGGTCAATCAACAATCGCTGAAACGATGGCATCAGATACACATTCCCTGCCATTTCCCCCGTAATTTCATGGAACCGATTGTTGGCAAGCGCGCGTTCGGCCGCGTGGCCCAACCGCAGTGCATTTTTGAAATCACCCTGCGCCCGTTTTAGGTCCGCAATCTGATCCACCGTGGCATTCAATGTCGCCAACCGCAGCACGGCGCGGTAAATCATGGGGGCAATCAGGAAAAAATCGCGCAGCGTGGTATAGGACATATCCGCCACACGCGCCCCACGGCCAGCGCGTAGTTCAAGATAGCCCAGCCCCGCCAAATCGCGAAACACCTCGCGCAGCGGGGTACGGGACAAATTGAAATCAGTGCTAAGCTGTTGTTCATCCAAATCTTGACCAGGACGCAGTTCCAAGGTCAAAATCGCCCGCCTAAGGTAGTCTGTTAATTGGGATTTTGGCCCATTTTCCATCAAATTCACCACGCTGAATAACCGCATTTCACATTGTATTGGCATAAAATACATATTGTATTCAAGAAAAATTTATAGAATATTCAAATTGGAATCTGACGTAGGTGCGCCATGACAGTCACACAGCATTTTGCATTTGCACTGGTACAGGATTTTTCCCATTTGGCGTTTTCCTGCGCGGTAGAACCGTTGCGGATTGCGAATTTAATCAGCGGTCAAGAATTATATAAATGGTCATTTCTGTCCGAAAACGGGGAAACAGCCACCTGTTCCAACGGGTCTGTGACCTTGGTACACCACAGCTTTGCCCAGCCGCCGAAATATGACCATCTGTTTGTCCTTAGCGGAATTTATATGCGCGACCGCATCACACCATCCCTGACGGCAATGCTGCGCCGCGAAAAACGGCATGGGGGCACCATTGGCGCGCTGTGTTCAGGCGCGTGGATATTGGCGGACATCGGGTTTTTAGATGGCCAAGACGCGGCCATTCATTGGGAATACCACGACAGTTTCATGGAAAAATTCCCCGATGTGAATTTGGTGCGCAACGTATTTGTGGCCACCAGCCCGCATGTCACCGCATCGGGCGGGACAGCGACGGCCGATTTGATGCTGCACATCATCGAACGCGATCATGGGCAGGATTTGGCGACCGCTGTGGCCGATCAAATGGTATACACCGCCGTACGCGAAGCATCGGCCGAACAACGCGTATCCCTGCAATCGCGCAACGGCATGCGCAACAGCCATTTGGCCAAGGCCATCGGCATTATGCAACACACAATCGCTGACCCAATTTCACCAACGCAAATCGCCGAAAACCTAGGGATATCATCGCGCCAATTGGAACGGCTGTTTGGCAAACTGCTGAACACATCACCCAAGAAATACCATATGGAAATGCGATTGGAACGCGCGCGGCATCTGTTGATCCAAACGGAATCGTCCATCACTGATGTCGCCCTTGCCTGCGGGTTTGAAAGCACGGGACATTTCGCACGCGTCTACAAATCAACCTTTGGCGTATCCCCATCTGCCCAGCGCAATCGAATTGACTAGGGTGCGACAAACCGGCATCGCGATTTTTCGCCCATCCTATTCAGATGTGATATGGTATCTTTACCAATGCAGGGATAGATGGTCTGATACTGATATAGGTGCAGGCCGCGCAAAATACTTCGGCTGAGCGATTCGAACCCAAGGCTAATGTTTCGTATGTATTTGACGCATATTCCCAAGACTTTACTGCACGTTTGTTTGCTGGTGCTTGTGGCAGTTTTAGGCTGCGCCACACCCGGTTTCAGTCAGGATTTTTCATTCGACACCCCAACGGCGGAAATCGGCGAACAGGCGCGCAACGCGTTTCGCCCCACAACCGCAGCCAATGGGAAATTGGATGGGGTGAATATGTTGTTTCAACTGAAACAAAACCGCATCACGCTGGCCAACACCCTGTATCAGGATGGATATTTCCAAGCCGAAATTTCGGTGCGGATCAATGGTCAGAATATGGACCAAATATTGGCTGTGGATGCCCCAAATACCATTTCAACCGTATCCATTCAGGTCCAGTCTGGGCAGCGGTTCCAATTTGGCGACATCACTGTCACGCCGATCCCCCCAAATACAACGATCCCAGCCCCGCCCAAGGGCCCCGTGCGGTTAAGCAAGCTGGAAAACTATATCTTGGATATTGTCCAAATTTGGCAGGATCAGGGATATCTGGAAACGGGCGTTGGGACACAAGACATCGTTGCAAACCATTCTAACGGCAGCTTAAGTGCACGCGTAACACTGAATACCGGCGTTCCATCACATTACGCCGGCACACAGGTCACACCAAATTTAACAACTGTTAAATCTGTCAAAATCCGATCGATCATTGGCCTAGGGCAGGGTGAAAATTTGGACAGCGCAAAACTGCGCCTGGTTGAAACGCGGTTGCGGCGCACAGGGGCGTTTAGCCAAGTGTCCGTCACGCACGAACCTACGGATGTACCCGGCGCGTTGAATTTGGGCGTTACGCTACGCGATCGAAAACCAAAACGCATTGAGGCAACAGTCGCGCTGTCATCGCAGGATGGATTTTCCATTGACACAACATGGATGCACCGAAATCTGTCACGAAATGCGGATCGGTTAACGGTAAACGGTAAAATCACCCATATTCAAAACGGACAGCGCCCGTTCTGGGGATTGGGCATCGATTATAAACGACCCGCAGCGTTTCGCACAGCGGACGCAAATTTAGAGACAGGTTTTTCACTGGGCGAAAAATCGGCTGGGGGTGATCGGGTCCAATATCGTCAGGCCTATTTCGGGGCAGAAGTGCCCAAGGATGACCAAACCACGTACCGCGTCCGTCTGAAATATAAACAAAGCCGCAATTTGACCGTTGCCGGCGCGCCCACAATCACATCTCTTAGCTTTCCGTTGCAATATACATTCGATGGGCGCACCGATCGTCTGGATCCCAAAGGTGGACACTATATCGCCGCACAGATCGAACCGCTTTATCAATTGGATCAGTCCGTATCTGGCCTGAATCTGCAGGGCGAATGGCGGCATTATCTGCCCCTAATTGACACCTTGGTTCTGGCGGGTCGCGGGCATGTGGGGCATACGATCCTTTCGCGATCAGATGCAGCGATTGATCCAGATTTTCTGTATTTTTCTGGTGGATCGAACACCGTGCGTGGATACAGTTTTGAATCCCTAGGGCGCGATGTGCGCGGCACTGGATTATCCGGCGCACAGGGGCGTGTTATACTATCGGCAGAATTGCGTAAAACATTTGCAGCCAGCCTGTCTGGCGTGGCCTTTGCCGATTATGCGATTTTGCACCCCTTTGGGTTGGATAACTGGGGACAAGACAGCGTGGACCACAGCGGCTATGGTCTGGGGCTGCGGTATAAAACTGGACTAGGCCCAATTCGGTTTGACGTGGCACATCCAACTGGGCAGGCAATTGCGCTACGCTCGGCCGCTTTGTATTTCGGTTTGGGGCAAGCGTTTTGATGAAACCCTATGTCACCTTGATCGCCCTGATTTTTACGCTGCTGCTGTTTCCACAGCGGATGTTGGCGCAGAATGCCTTGGTCACTGATTTTTTGGAAAAAAACCTGTCTGTTTCGGGGCAAACGGTCAAGGTCAGCGATTTACAGGGCGCGCTGTCTGGTGATTTGACCATCGGCGCAATCACCATCGCAGATGATGCAGGCATTTGGTTCCGGCTTGAGGGGGGCAGATTAAACTGGTCGCGCACCGCCCTGTTGACAGGTGCGTTAAATATCCAAGATCTGTCCGCCCAGCGCATTACCATTTTTCGCCGCCCATCCCTGGATGCGCCCACACCGGCCCGCCAATCGGGGCCAATTTCACTGCCGCAGTTGCCTGATTTGCCAATCACCGCGCAGATTGATCGATTTGCCATTCAGCAGATCATCATCGCAGATGCCTATGACGATGGGCCACTGATCGCAACCAGCACAGGTTCGCTGGCCTATGGCGCCGGCATTTTAGATGCCGCGCTGATTCTAAGCGTTACAAATGGCCGGCAAGAGGTGTTGGACCTGACCACCCGCATCACGGCACAGGATCAAATATCTGCCCAACTGAAATATTCCGAACAGGCCGGCGGTGCAGTGGCGCAAGCGGCGGGATTTATACACAATGCCCCCCTGACGATGACCCTACAGGCCCAAGGCAACAGCACCAACATCAAAACGAATATCGCACTGACAACAGGACAAACATCCACAGATCAAATGTCCCATGTCGCAGGCACCTTTGACCTGACCAGCGATACCCAAGGCAGCCATATCCGCGGCACCGTATCGGGGGATTTATCGCCCCTGATCGATACGCCGATATCGGCGCTGAAACGTGCAGGGCGCATCGATCTGATGCTGGACGCAACCCGCGCCGTGGATAACACAACCCATTTGCGCACATTGTCGCTGACATCCGATGTGCTGTCACTGAATGGCGCCCTAAATTTGGATGAAACGGGTTGGCCCACCGCATTAGATATCACAGCAAGCGTCGAACCGGGTGTTCTGGCCCAAGATTTGGCGCGATCAGGGTTCGATGCAACGCAATTGGGGCGCGGTCAATTTTCGCTGCGCTATGACCAATCACTGGGACAGGCTTGGGCGTTGGATGCAAGCTTTGACAATGTAACATTTTCCGAAATTGCAGCGACCACAGTCACAGCAACCGGACGCGGCACGATCCAAGACCAAACCATCAGCGGCACACTGGACAGTTCAATGGGCAACGTCACGGCCACGGGCGCGTTATCAGACCTGTTGTGGGGTGATGTCACCTTGAATACGGGCTTTGCCTATGGCGATGGGGCAGGTGTCACAATTTCGGGATTAACCCTGACAACACCCGCCACCCAATTTCGCGCCGGTATACGCACTGATCCCGCCTATGACGCGGTGGATATTGCTGTGGATGCCGTGGCATCGGATTTATCCCGCTTTGCCGCCTTGGCCAATTTGCCGAAACTGCGCGGCGCGGGCGATATATCAGCCACAGGCCGCATTGCGCCAAAAACCGGTGGCTTTGATATCGCGGCAACCGTGCAGGGGCGCGGTATTGCGGGGGTAAACACAACCTTGGATCCCTTGATGACTGGCGACACAGTCATTGATCTGATGGCAAAACGCGACAGCACGGGGACCTATGTTGACAGACTGTCCATCACCAACCAAGAGCTGAGCGCCACAGCATCCGCAGCGCTAACCCTCGAACAGGGCCGCCTATACGCGCAATTGCGATTGGCAAATGCTGGGCTGCTGGATGCCAGCTTGTCCGGGCCTATTGCGGCCGAATTCAAGGCGATCCAATCCGCCCCGACAAAGCCTTGGACAGCCAATGGAACCCTTAGGGCGAACCAAAATACCGATTTGGCATTTTCCGGCGTATATGATGCCAATACATTACGCGATATCGCGCTACAGGGTCAGGTCAATGCCGCACTGGCCAATGGGTTCATTTCCCCCCACACGGTTAAGGGGGCCATAAACTTTGACCTATTTGCGCAAACACTAGCCGACCGCAAAACGGTGCGGGGCACGGCAAACATGGCAAACGGTACCCTCGCCATACAAGGTGCCCCATTGCCCATCCAAAACATAGACCTGCGCGCAGACCTGACACAGGGGCGCACGCGTGTGACATCAACGGCAACATTGGGTCGGAAACAGGCGGCCATGACCACAGATGGGATCGTGGATCTGACACCAAATGGACGCACTCAGATTGCAATAAAAACCGCGCCCTTGGCCCTGCCTTTGGCCAATGGTGTGACCGCGCGGCTGAAATCAGATGTCACCGTGACAGGTGTGATCGGCCGCCAGCTGACATTGGATGGAACCGTCGATCTATTGGACCTGATCGTGGATTTGGGCCAAGTGTCTGGCGGGTCCAACAGCGCCTTGGACGTGCGCCACATTAACATGTCCAACCGTACCCGCACCACATTGGACACCTTGGGCGTTTTATCCCAGCCCAACGCGCGTGCCGGATCAGACCGGCCAGATCAAACCGGCATCGCCCTAAATCTGGACATTCGCGCCCCGAATAAATTATTTGCGCGTGGTCGCGGGATTGATGCAGAATTTGGCGGCACTGTTCGGGTGGGCGGTACAACATCAACCCCCATTCCAACAGGCCAATTCGACCTGATCCGCGGGCGCATGGATTTGTTGACCAAACGCGTGCGCCTGACCCAAGGTCGCCTGCAACTGTTGGGAACGCTAGACCCTGATATTTACCTTAAGGCAGACGTAGACGCACAAGACGGCGATATTCTGTCTGTTGAAATCGCTGGGCGATCCTCGGCCCCTGAATTGATCCTATCGCCCCAATCAGGCCGTCCCAGCGAAGAGGTGCTGGCCGAAGTGTTGTTCGGCAAAGCGTTAGAGGGGTTGTCCACGTTTCAAACCATTCAGCTGGTCAATGCCTTTCGCACCTTGGGCAGCCCAAACCCCAGTTTCATGGAACGCATGCGCCGCATGTCCGGGCTGGATGATTTTGACATAACGCAGGATGAACAGGGCGATGTGTCAGTCTCTGCCGGCAAATACATCCGCGATAACACATATGTCGAATTCGAATTCGGATCAGGCGGCAAAGCGGAAACGCGCCTGAACCTAGATCTGAACCGCCGCACGAAAACATTCATCAGCCATGATACAAATGGCGACAGCCAAATCGGGATTACATTCGGCCAAGATTACGAATAATCGCACGGCCAATAGATGGGTGAACAGGGCGGCGAAATGCCTGTGTCCAAAATGCTGAAATCGAACGATTGCAACATTTTGGTATAGAGTATGCCGATAACCCGCATGTCAAATCCTATCACAGTTGTCATCCCGTGATAAATCCCGAATGTAACATCCGTTTAACGGATCAAGGCAGCGATCAGTTGCCCATCATGCGATCCTGAACCGATTGCATTCCGCGCGCGGCCAGGTCGGATACCTCGGCCGCATGGGTTTGCAGGGCGGCCACCACCTCGGGGTCGATGGATGTTTGCACGACGATGACCCCTAGGTCAGAAGGAATGATTTCGGTTTCAATCGCAGACCCTTTTTCAAACAGGATGGACAGGGTCGGGCTTTGGATCGGGACGCGGGGATCATCGCCATTTTCAATCCGCGCAATCATCATCACGACATGGTTGACCAGCGCATCGCGCAAGGCGTCATTTTGCGTTTCGGTGACGGTACGAATGCCATTGGGTATATTTTCAACCCGCCGGGTCATATCGGGGTGGCGCATAAACAGGGCGCGCATATCGTCCACCTCGGACGGGGTTGTGTTTTCGCCGTTCAGCATAGGGAACATGGCCATGTGCTGTTCGTGATTTCCACCATGATCGGAACCATGATGCGCCGGATTATGGCCCATTCCCTGGCCATGGCCCATTCCGTGGCCCCCCATCATATTCTGCGCCACAGGGGCGATGGCATAGCCCACACCCATAAATACAACAGCACCCAGTGCAATGGCAATTTTATTCATGCGAAAAACCTTTCCCGTGTTCGATAGGGGGTATACAAGAGAATGAACGCCATGTCATGCCCCCAGACCGGCCCAATTTCGAAAGTAGCATTTCATGTCCCAATCCGCACAGACCAACAAGCACGCCGTTTTGTTCATGATTGGCGCGATTGCCCTGTTTGCGTCCATGGATGCCGCCGCCAAAGAGTTAACAACATATGTCCACCCCGTCCAAGCGATCTGGGCGCGATATTTCAGCGCAACCATGTTGGTGCTGGTGATTGTCCTGCCCAAAATGAAAACCGTATTCCGCACGCAACACCCCAGAATGCAAGCAGTGCGATCTATGCTGGTGCTGGGGGCGACGTCGTTTTTCTTTGTCTCGATTTCCCAAATCGGTCTGGCCGAAGCAACGGCCGTGATGGACATAAACCCTGTTTTGCTGACGTTGGGCGGTTTTTTGTTTTTGGGCGAAAAAATCGGGCCGCGCCGCGTGTTTGGCATTGTCATGTCACTGATCGGGGCGATTATTGTGATCCGTCCGGGGATGGGGGTGTTTTCAGTGTATTCAATCCTACCCTTGGCGGCGGCGGTCTGTTTGACGGGCTATAACCTGATTACCCGATTTGTGGGGCGCAACGAAAATCCGTGGACATCACTGTTTTACACCGCCCTGTTCGGGGCTGTTTTGCTAAGTGCGATTGTGCCGTTTTTCTGGACCCCGCTGACGGGCTATACCGCTGGTTTGATCGTCTTGATCGGGGTGTTGGGCACGGCCAGCCAATGGATGTTGATCCGCGCACTTACCTTGGGCGAAGCGGGGCTGTTGGCCCCATTCGTCTATGTCGGATTGTTGTTTGCCACATTCTGGGGATATGTGATTTTTGGAGATGTCCCAGATATGCCAACCATTGTCGGGGCCTTGATTATTGTGGGATCCGGGCTCTATGTCTGGTACCGCGAAATTCTAACAACCCCCAAAGGACGCTGACACTGTGACGGATCATATTTCCCCTGATCACCTGCGCCACGCGTTGTCGCAATTTCCCACGGGCGTCACGGTTGTGACCTGTCTGCACAATGGCGCGCCCTTAGGCATGACCGCCAACAGTTTCAACAGCGTATCGCTGGATCCCCCGCTGGTGTTGTGGTCGGTCATGAAAACGGCGGGGCGCTATGCCCCTTTTGCCGCGGCACAACGGTTCAGCATCCATGTTTTGCACCATAATCAATCTGATCTGTGTCTGGGGTTTGCCAAGAACGGCAAACATTTTGATCACATTGATTGGCATTATAACGAAACAGATTTGCCCGTGCTGGATCGCTGCCTTGCGCGGTTTGATTGCGAACAATTTGCCCTGCATGATGCAGGCGATCACAGTATCATTGTGGGACGCGTCACCCAGCTGGCCCAAGACACAGGACGCCCCCTGATATTTTCGCAAGGGACATTCCTATAATCCTTGGTCAGGCAGATTTATCGTCAGCTGGCCGATCTGTATCATCCACCAATTCCGCATCATCAATTGTGGCGGGCAAGTCCTCTGCCGTTTCCGATTTCGGCGCAGCCGCCAACAATGGGGCCAATGCCAATGCCGTTGCCGATACAACACCCGATGCGGGCGGTTCGCGCCATGACAGCGTGTCCAACGCATCGCAAGACGTACAGACAGGCACCCAATCGGAATGCACCGTATTACATTTGTCACAGACCCACGCAGGCCCATGTTTCGCCGTCAGCGTTTTGGCCAACCACGCACGCACGACGGCATCATCACTGCCCTGCCCGCGTTCAATGGCCGCCATGATGGTCAACACACGCGCATCGGGATCATTATCAATCGCATCGCCCAGCGCACGGCGCGCGGCGGGGAAATCTTCTGCCACCAAATTCAGTTCGGCCATAGTCAGGCGGGTTTCCAGATGATCTGGGTTTGCCTTGGCCAATTGGCCAAACCGTTTTAAACGATCCGCTGGTGTTTCATCGGGGGTAATTTCGGAATACGCCGCCGCCAAATCGGGATGGGGTTGGGCGGTCCATGCCTTTTTGATGATCCGCGCGGCGGCCTTGGCATTGCCCTGATCGATATAATTACGCGCCGCCAAACAGGCCGCTGGCACCAGATCTGGGGACAGTTTATTCGCCTCAATCGCGGCTTCGCGTTGTTCGACGCTGTTGGTTTCATCCATAACGGCCTGCGCCTGTGACAGGGCCAAAACCGCATCACGCCGTTTGTGCAGATCGCGGGGGATTTTGCCCTGCTTCATCTTGGCCTGTAGTGTGGCACGCGCACCCGTCCAATCGGCTGTTTTTGCTTGCAACTGCAACAACAGATCTTGGGTTTCTTCGTGCTTGGGCTTTAACGCATAGGCTTTCTGCGCCAGTTTCAGGGCAACATCGGTTTTTCCATCGGCCAGTTTTTGTTTCAACAACCCGCGCACGCCAACAAATTGCGTTTCGGGGGTTTTGACCAGCTCTTTGTATATTTGGGCCGCCTTGGTTGTATCGCCCGCCTGCTCCGCCGCCTGCGCGGCAATCAAATTGGTTAGGCTGGGATTTTGCAAATACCCCTCGGCGCGGTGCGCCTTGGACAGGGCAACCGGCGCATCACCCGATGCCAAGGCTAACAAGCTGTCGGACAGCGCCTGATACCCTTTGCGTTCGCGGCTGCGGGTGAAAAAACGCGTAATCGCCGTTTCATCACCATTGATGAATTTCAACACCGCAACCAAGAACGACAGGATTTTCAACATAATCCAGATAACAATCGTCAGCACAATCAGCGCCATCACCGCCTGCAATGGGCTGAAGGTATATTCAACCCCTGCAATTGTGATCATGACGTTGCCAATGATCGTATTTTGCGTGTCCATCAGATAGGTGGCCCCCATTGACAGGCCAGCCACGATGACAAGGAACAGCAGAATTTTAAAAAGTGAATTTAGCATCTTGTCATCCTTAGTTTTTTAATTCGCCAATCAACGCGTTGACGGTATTTTGTGCATCCAATCGGGCCTGTGCCGCGGCGATCCAGTCGGACATTTTCGCCTGTGCCTCGGGGCCCAGTTTGGCAATTTCATCCATGGCAGCGGCCAGATCCCCATCGCGCAATGCCTGTTCGGCGCGCGATAATACGGCATCGGGGTCATCCCCGGATTTTGGAACCACAGACCGCGCGTTGAATTGGTTTTTCAAGAAATTTGTAACCTTGGCCACGCCCTGACCCTGATCCATTTCCGCACGCGCGGCGGCCAATGCGGCGCGCGCCACATCTGCGTATTCCTGCGATAACACCTGCAACGTGACGACACCATCGGCGGCCATTGATGCCAAGGCATCTGGCGCGGCCGCACCCATGGCCTGTTCGTAATCCTGCATGGCTTGGACAAATTCGGACCCAGTGTCCAAGGCGGTTGCGATACGATCCAATGCACCGCCGGCCAATGTATTTTTCGCAATCTCTGCCGCTTGGTCCGCCTTGGCTTTGGCATCTTGCATAAAGGTGTTCAATTCGCCGCGCTGCGATTCCAACAGGGCAGAAATGCTTTCAACTTCGGATCGGTATTTGGCGATCAGATCATCTGGAATGGCCGCCTCGATCGTGGCCTGTTCCAAGGCCGACACACGATCCGCCAAATCAGCGATAGATTGGTCCAACCCAGACAGTTGCGCCACCGCGTCACGCAATGGCGTTAAATCTGATTGCATGACATCCCCCGCGGGTCGCGCGGCGATGGCGTTAATCTGTGACTGTAAATCGGCAACGGCCCCGTCCGTTTTGGCGGTTAATTCGGCAACCGCAGGATCCTGCGGCCAAAGGGGGCTGCTTTGCTGGGTCAATACCGCCGCCCCAAAGCCCAAGACCGCGCAAACAGCGCCGCTCAAAATCATCGGACCAAGGGGCGATTTTTGCACAGGTGCGGGGGGAACGGGGGGCACGTATGGTTCATACACCTGTTCAGATTTCAGGTCTTCATCTGCCTGATCATCTGCCACCTGATCGTCGGTGATGTCACCAGCGGCAGCGTTGTGCGTGGTTTGATCCTCGGTCGCCGGCGCGGCAGGATCGTCTATACCATCCTGCGCTGATGTATCATCCCCTAGGGCCGCATCCGCAGTTTCGGCGGGGGTATCCGTGTCGATGGGCGATGTTGCATCATCAGACTGTGGGCGTTCATCCGTATCCTTGGGTCCATCTTGCGTCAACTGAGGCGCATCCGAGTCGGGTGATGGCAGATTGTTTTCGGATATTGGTGTCTTGTTTGCCATTTTCATCCTCGTATCAGCCCTGTGGCACAGTTTTTCCACAAAGGTTCGTCAATTAAATACAACTTTCCCGATATACCAGACATACCGCATGCAGCATGGCAGGTCCATTAGGTCGCTCTGCGATCGTAATCTTTTTGCAAGGAATGTCGTCAAAAATCGCTGCGACTTTGTGGCTCATGGCGATAATATGCCAGTTTTGCGGGTTTTCGCCCGTGTCGATAAGTAATTTCGCACTGCGCGGCGAAAACACAGGAATCAGGACACGGCGCAGATCGCCCAAAATACGGCGCAGGTCGTTGGTGACGGGCAAAGCGCGCTGATCATAGGCCACGCGGGCATCGCAGGGAATGCCATACTGCGCCAATTCCCGCGCAATATCAACCGCCACATGGGTGCCGTGCAAATGCAACAGCGGCCCCTGTGGCGCATGTTGGCGGATCAATTGCACCAAATCGGTGCTGTCCCCATCGGCGCAAAACACCGCATCCCCCTGCGTCGCAGCTGCCGTTTTTTGGCCCACGACATAGGCAGGCCGCGGTGGCAGCCCCCAGTGCTGGGCCGCCCGCGCCCCATTGGGCGAGGTAAAGATATAGCCATCATAGCCCACAGGCAGGGGATCAGGCGGGGCAAAAAGGGCAATGTCCTGCATGGGATGAATTGCAATGTCCGCATCAATTTCCACCGCCAAAGCATCCGCAAATTCCTGCGCCTGCGCCCGTGGACGCGTCAAAAGGATCAGCGGATCATACATTGCAGGATTGTCTGTCATGATCTGGGATGATACCTGCGTAATGTCACGCTTACAATGGATCACATGATGCGCAACCGCGATTTACACATCCTAGGACTTGAGAGCAGCTGCGACGACACCGCCGCCGCCGTTGTTCGGCTGGATGCACACGGGCGCGGACATGTTGTGTCATCCGTGGTCATGGGACAAACCGCGCTGCATGCCGATTTTGGCGGTGTGGTTCCCGAAATCGCCGCACGCGCCCACGCCGAACGCATTGACATCGCGGTGGAACGGGCTATTTCAGAGGCCGATATGACATTGCGCGATATGGATGTCATTGCCACAACGGCGGGCCCCGGTTTGATCGGCGGCGTGTTATCAGGTGTGATGTGCGCCAAGGGGTTGGCCAAGGGACTGGACAAACCGCTGATCGGGGTCAATCATCTGGCCGGTCATGCCCTGACGCCGCGTCTGACCGATGCGATTGCCTATCCCTATCTGATGTTACTGGTGTCAGGCGGGCATTGTCAGTTTCTGATCGTGTCAGGCCCGACTGAATTCAAACGTTTGGGCGGCACCATCGACGATGCCCCAGGCGAAGCATTTGACAAAACGGCCCGCCTGCTGGGGCTGCCCCAACCCGGGGGGCCGTCTGTGGAACAGGCCGCTACAACGGGGGATATGGCACGCTTTGCCTTTCCACGGCCGCTGCTGGATCGACCTGGGTGCGATATGTCATTTTCGGGTCTAAAAACTGCCCTGCTGCGCACCCGCGATGGTTTGGTCGCGGCGCAGGGTGGCCTGTATGACCGCGATATCGCCGATTTCTGCGCCAGTTTTCAGGCCGCCGTCGGTGATGTTTTGGCGGAAAAATCGGCGCGCGCTTTGGCTGAATATATGGCCCTGTCGCCAGCACAACCAACTATTGCGGTGGCTGGCGGTGTCGCGGCAAATACGCATATTCGCAAACGATTAACCACTGTGGCCGCGGATCATGGCGCTGCATTTTTGGCACCTCCCTTGGCATTATGCACCGATAACGCGGCGATGATTGCCTATGCGGGTGGGGAATTGTTCATGCTGGGCCAAAGGGACGATGACACTTTGTCCGCGCGGCCACGCTGGCCATTGGACACAACGCAACCCGCCATCCTGGGCAGCGGGAAAAAGGGGGCCAAAGCATGACCATCGCGATCATGGGGGCCGGCGCATTTGGCACAGCCTTGGCTGTGGTGTTGGCGCAAAATGGAACGAACGTGACCCTATGGGCGCGGGACGCCGACACCGCCACCACGCTGCAATCGCTACGGATGAATGCCAAACGATTGCCCGATGTCACCCTACCAGATACGATCGCTATCACGCATGACATCGCCGATGTGGCCGGTTGCGACACGGTTCTGATGGCGGTGCCGATGCAGACACTGCGCGGGGTTTTACAAACCTATAGCACGGTCTTGACCAACAAAACCTTGGTCGCCTGCTGCAAAGGGTTCGAGGTTGCAACAGGCACAGGCCCCAGCGCGATTTTGCGCGAATATACCCAACAGGCCGCCATATTAACGGGCCCCAGCTTTGCCAATGACATCGCACGCGGGTTGCCTACGGCCCTGACACTGGCCGCACGAACGGATGAATTGGGCCAAGCGTTGCAATCGCAACTGGGCAGCAAAACGCTGCGCTTGTACCGCACGACTGATATGATCGGCGCGGAACTGGGCGGCGCGTTGAAAAACGTGATCGCCATTGGCTGCGGTGCCACAATCGGCGCAGGTTTGGGCGACAGTGCGCGCGCGGCGCTGATGACACGCGGCTATGCGGAAATGGCGCGCATGGCGCAGGCCTTGGGCGCGCAAACCGACACATTGGCGGGGCTGTCTGGGTTTGGGGATTTGTCGCTGACCTGCATGTCGGCGGGATCACGCAATTACCGCTATGGCTATGCCTTGGGGCGCGGGGACGCATTTGACCCCACAATCACAGTCGAAGGCGCCGCCACAGCCCAAGCGGCATTGACCAAGGCGAAAGAACTGGGGATAGATATGCCCATCACCGCGGCGGTCCATGCCTTGGCCACAGGCCAGCTGGACATTCAAACTGCCATGGAACACCTGTTAAACCGCCCACAAAAGGAAGAATAATGATTATCGCCCTAATCGCCAAAGACAAACCTGGCCACCTAGATACGCGCAAAGCGAACCGCGACGATCACCTGGCCTATATCAAATCAACTGGGGTCGTCGCCCAAGCGGGCCCATTGTTGGATGGCGATGGTCAGATGTGCGGATCCTTGGTCGTGCTGGATGTGGCCGATATGGCGGCCGCGCAACACTGGGCAGATAATGACCCCTATGCCAAGGCGGGGCTGTTCGCATCTGTTGAATTGATCCAGTGGAACAAAGTGATCTGATGCAATATTGGCTGTTCAAATCCGAACCCGATACATGGGGCTGGCACGACCAAATGGCCTGTGGCGACGCGGGCGAGGAATGGAATGGCGTGCGAAATTATCAGGCGCGCAACTACATGCGCCTGATGAATATTGGGGATTTGGGATTTTTTTATCATTCTCAATCAGAACGCGCGATTGTGGGAATTGTGCAGGTCATCGCCACATCCCACCCCGACAGCACAACAGACGACCCGCGTTGGGATTGCGTGGACATCAAGGCGGTAAAACCCGTTGTCACCCCCGTTACACTGGATCAGGTCAAATCCCATCCGATCCTATGCGATATGCCCTTGGCCAAAAACCCGCGGCTGTCTGTGCAACCGGTTACCGACGAACAGTGGGCTATCATTTGCGCAATGGCTGGGGTCTAGGGACCTATTGACTCTGGACCTAAAACAGGTCATTAGGCGGGCTTGACTGTTTAGCGGCGTGAGCACGCCTGAGTTATAGGCGCTTCAGCATAATCCGTTTCCACATCACGCATGGTACGCAACACGTCACAAGGTTCCTTGGGTGGTCTGAGGCATCTTAATGTGACAGTATTGGCGTCTTTGACGTGATGATCGGCTGCGCATCTGCGTAGGTAAAGGAATGATATGTTTGACTTTGAAATGCTGGATCTGCCAGCACACCTGAAAATTCGGCTAAAAGAATTAAACTTTAGCGAACCCACACCGATCCAAAACAAAGCGATCCCTCTGGCCCTAGCGGGTCACGATATTTTGGGATTGGCCCAAACGGGTACCGGCAAAACACTGGCCTTTGGCCTGCCGCTGTTGAACCACGTGCTGAACGCACCTGGCAAACCCGAACCCAAAGTGGCGAAATCGCTGATTTTGGCCCCCACCCGCGAATTGGTCAACCAAATCGCCGAAAGCCTAAAACAGTTTACAATTGGCACCAAAGTACGGGTTATGACCGTTGTTGGTGGGCAATCAATTAACAAACAAATCCAACTGTTGGGCCGCGGCACCGACATTTTGGTGGCAACACCGGGCCGTTTGATCGACCTATTGGATCGTCGCGCTGTCACATTGAAGCAGGCGCATTATCTGGTGTTGGACGAGGCGGACCAAATGTTGGATCTGGGCTTTATCCATGCCCTACGCCGTATTGCCCCCGAATTGGGCACACCGCGTCAAACCATGCTGTTTTCTGCAACGATGCCGAAAAAGATGGAAGAGCTGTCCAGTGCATACCTGAAAAACCCACAGCGTGTTCAGGTGTCCCCCCCAGGCAAAGCCGCCGATAAAATCACACAATCTGTTCATTTTTTGGCAAAGGCATCCAAACCTGGCCAGTTGCGCGACATTTTGCGCCAAGACCCCAAAGCCAAGACATTGGTGTTTGGCCGGACAAAACACGGCACAGAAAAATTGATGAAATCGCTGGTCGCTGATGGCTTTCGGGCTGTGTCCATTCATGGCAACAAAAGCCAAGGCCAGCGTGACCGTGCCATTGCTGCGTTCAAAGCGGGTGATGCAAACATTTTATGTGCCACAGACGTGGCCGCGCGCGGGATTGATATTCCTGACGTGATGTTTGTGGTGAACTACGACCTGCCAGAGGTGGCCGATAACTATGTCCACCGTATTGGTCGTACCGCCCGTGCCGGACGCACAGGCGAGGCCATTACATTGTGCAGCCCCGAGGAAATTCCACTGCTGCGCGATATTGAAAAGGTGATGAAAGTTCAAGTTCCCGTCGCAAGCGGCGAAGGCATGTTGGCCGGATTTGAACCCCCAGCCGGCGGGAAAAAGCCAGCTGGAAGAAAGCGCCCTCAACGTGGCGGGCGCCCGTCTGGCGGGGCGTCGGCCCCCGGCGGAAATCCAGATTTCCGCAAACGCCGCAGATCCGGCGGTCAAAAGAAAACGGCCTAGACCAAGGTCACAGATGACGTCAAAGGGGGCTCAGGCCCCCTTTTTTCTCGCAATGATTGCAAAACATTTATTAAATACGATTTTTTGGCTTATTTATTGGGATTATTAACGACACAGCTTATCTGTAGCCAAACTTTTGTTAATATTCTTATTCCAACGAGTATTTCTATTTATATGGACCCCCTCTTTTTACTGATCGACAATTTGAGATTCTTAAGCTGATGGCAGATGGCTATAAGCGTCATGAAATTGCGGCTGCGTTAAATTTGTCGCCCGAAACCATCAAGTCGCATTCAAAAACGATATTGGGCAAATTCGGGGTTACTACATTTTGCGAAGCCTATGCCGATATTCACAACTATCTGAAATATTATTCCTTGAGTCAGTCCACGGGGCGGCATTATTTGGCAAAGGTGCGCCGTACCATAACAATTGGTCGGGATTATAACTCGGCCCATATCCAACA
>CBFHVU010000003.1:0-48487 GCA_965659465.1 uncultured Paracoccaceae bacterium
ATCACATGAACAGGTGGCCGATGCGACGGCGCCCACGGCCCCACAGCATTCAGCCCACGAACAACCTGTTGATACGCTTAGCCCCGAGGAAATGGCCGTATTGCGCCAAATGATATCGGGCATCATTCACGAAGAATTATCGGGTGCTTTCGGTGAGGCCATTACAGCAAACCTGCGCCAATTGGTTCGTCGTGAAATCCAAACAATTCTGGCACAGCAGGGGCTTGCATCGCAGGCCGACTAAATTCACGTTTTGCCAAAGAAAAAAGCGCGGTAAAACCGCGCTGTTTTCTATAAAGCAGAGTTTCGGTTTTAAGCCGCTTCTGCCTGCATTGCTGCATTGCGACGTTCGCTTTCTTCACGCGATAGCGCAACAGAGGTGCGAACCCCTTTGGATACAAATTCCATTAAACCTGAAACAACACGTTCGTTGGGATCAATCCCTGCACAGGACAAAACTTCGCGTCCATCGCGGGATCGTGCCCAGCGGGCGATCTGCTCGGGTCCATTTCCATATTTCTTGTCATCTGCGATTGCATCATCCAATGCAGCCAAAACTACGGCCGCAAACAGTTTGCGGGCGCGGTTTCCTTGTTCGGCATTAAAAGCTGTCGCATCAACGAAATCAGCCATCTCGTCGTCCTTTGTGTTCTTGTCTTTTAGGCGTGAAGGTGCTTATGCCTGAAAAGAACTGATTCGGGTAGATTTATTTTGCATGGCTTTTATGCAATTTTTGCATACCGCGGGATTATGTGCCCTTCAACCTGCGGCTTGCCAAGTGTCCTGACCCAATATATAGGGTCGATATCTCACTATTCAATGATCAGGATTAGGTTTTCGGAATGCCCAAAATCAACGGTAATGAAATTCGTCCAGGCAACGTTTTGGAACATGATGGCGGGCTATGGGCCGCGGTCAAGGTGGACCACGTTAAACCTGGCAAAGGGGGCGCCTTTGCCCAAGTTGAAATGCGCAATCTGCGCAATGGTTCCAAATTGAACGAACGGTTTCGCAGCGCTGACAAGGTCGAGCGTGTCCGTTTGGAACAAAAGGACCAGCAGTTTTTGTATGAGAGCGATGGCATTTTGGTATTCATGGATTCGTCGACCTATGAACAAATCGAATTGCCCGCGGATTTGCTAGGCGATCGTCGCCCATTTTTACAAGATGGTATGACCATTGTCGTCGAATTTTACGAAGAAGAGGCGCTGAACGCGACCCTGCCACAGAAAGTGACTTGTCAAGTTGTCGAGACTGAGCCAGTTGTCAAAGGCCAAACGGCAGCAAACAGCTTTAAGCCTGCGATTTTGGAAAACGGGGTCAAGGTCATGGTGCCGCCGTTCATCGCACAAGATGAAATGATCGTCGTTAATACCGAAACGATGGAATATTCCGAACGCGCCTAGATGCGTACATTTGTTAATAATATGAGCCGCTGGTTATTTAATCAGCGGCTCTGTTTGTAGGATGGTTCGACCATCGCAGGAAATATTCCCCGCACGATCAAATCGCAAATACCCCAAGGCGCGCGTCCCTGATGCCGTTGTGATTTGGCCTGCAACTTTACCGTCTTGTGTCACAACCTCGCCCGCAGTTGGGGCGGTTTCATCAAATTCGAAACGCGCTAGGCCTTTTTTCAGTTCGGTTTTATGTTTCATGCGCGCCGTGACCTCTTGCCCAACATAACAGCCCTTTTTGAAATCAACGCCGTTTAGCCGTTCAAAGCCCATTTCCAAAATATAACTGTCTGGTCCCAGATCATTCGGATATTCGGGTATGCCCAGTTCAATTCTAAGCGCGTCCCAGTCGATGTTCGGATGTGTTCGATCATCAGTGCCATAATAGCGCCACCCCATCTGAGCGTGGCGCGGATCAGTTATGGCACCCTGTGGTGGATTGGTTTGTCCACACGATACAACATTGTCCGACAGTGTCAGCTGAACATCCGCACGCAGACGATACATATTTAATCGTTTCAACAGCTCGGGGGCCAAGTCGCGATGGACATCCATCATCACCGTTTCGCTCAGTGCAACCAAGATAAAATCGGCTAGGTATTTTCCTTGTGGCGTTAGGATCGCCGCATAGATCGGCCCTTGGGCCAGTTTTGAGACGTCATTTGTCACGAGGTTTTGTAGGAACTTGATCCGATCCTGACCTTGGATTTCGATTACAGATCTGTCATTCATGTTTTATGCCACCTGATATACGCCTAGGATGGAATATAGGCATCCCTTGGTCCAAGGAAAACCCATGACAGCGCCAGTATCTGTAATTATCCCAACTTTTAATTCCGCAGCGAATTTGGCCGCGACACTTGTGCCGATATATGATGGGCTACACCAAGGTATCGTGCGGGAATTGATTTTGTCGGACGGGGGATCATGCGATGACACGGCGCGCATCGCCGATGATCTGGGCGCGGTTTGGTTAACGGGGCCTGCATCGCGTGGGGGCCAAATTCGTCGTGCGGTTGACGCAGCACAGGGCGATTGGTTGCTGATTTTGCACAGCGATACGCGATTGCCAAATGATTGGGTTGATCTGTGCATACAGCATTTGCCCCATGAGGATGCAGGATATTTTGATTTATCCTTTGATCAGGGCGGGGTGGCGGCGCGCTGGACGGCCGGATGGGCAAATATACGCGCGCGGCTGTTTGGTCTGCCTTATGGGGATCAGGCGCTGTTGGTGCCTAAGGCATTGTTGCAACAGGTCGGCGGATACCCCGATATCCCCCTGATGGAAGACGTGGCAGTGGCCAAGCGGCTTAGGGGTCGTTTGCGCCCGTTGGGATCCGCTGTGGTCACAGGCGCTGACAAATATCGCAAACATGGTTGGGGCCGCCAAGGGATGCGCAATATCACTTTATTGCTGAAATACCTGATGGGCGCAGATCCACATGAATTGTATCAGCGGTATTATCGACGCTAGTTAAATTGCCACAAGCGTCCGGTTTGCCAATTGCACACAGCGGTCCATGCGTTTGACCATTTCGGGGTTATGCGTGGCGATTAAGGCGGTCAGGCCCGTGTCACGCACAACTTGCATCAAAACATCGAACACATGATCTGATGTGGTTTGATCCAGATTGCCTGTGGGTTCGTCTGCCAGCAGCACTTGCGGATTATTTGCCAACGCCCTGCAAAATGCCACGCGTTGTTGTTCGCCGCCGGACAACTGCGATGGCCGGTTATTTGCCCGATGCGACAGGCCAACCATTTCCAGCAACTCACTGGCCCGTTTGCGGGCAGTCCGATCTGACTTGCCGTCTGCCAGTTGTGGCAGGACGATGTTTTCAATAGCATTAAACTCTGGCAACAGGTGGTGAAATTGATACACAAAACCAATATCACGCCGCCGCAGTGTTGTGCGCTGCGTGTCGTTTTTCGCGGCAATTTCAGCACCGTTTAGTAAAATTGACCCGCGATCTGGTACATCCAGCAGCCCTGCAATATGCAGCAATGTCGATTTACCAGCCCCCGATGGGGCCACCAATGCACAGGTTTCACCTGCGGCCAATTCCAGATTAATCCCGTGCAAAACATTGACCTCATTTGGTCGCCCTGCATTGTAGCTTTTGTAAATGTCGCGCAGCTGTAAGATTGGATCATTCATAGCGCAAAGCCTCGACAGGGTTCAGACGGGCAGCACGGCGCGCAGGGAAATAGGTCACGCCAAAACTGAGCCCCAATGACAGGCAGACAGAAAAAATGACGTCGCCCGCATTCAGTTGTGCTGGAACCGCATAAATCCCGCGTATCTCTGGATCCCAAACGCCGCCACCTGACAGATAATTTACCAATGAAAATATCGGATCAATATAGATGGCAAAGAGGCACCCCAAAACAACACCCAATAGTGTCCCAATAATTCCCGTAAATGCGCCGCACAGGAAAAACACCCGCAGAACTGCGGCCTGCGTCAACCCCATGGTGCGCAAAATGCCAATGTCGCGGCCTTTGTTTTTGACCAACATGATCAGTCCGGATGTGATGTTTAATGTGGCGATGGTGACCAAAATGCCCATGATGATCAGCATCACGTTATCCTCGACCGTTAGGGCGCGCAGATAGGACCCTGATGCGTTGCGCCACGTCCAAAACTGGACCCTTGGGCCGGTCAACGGCTGCAATTCATCCACAATCCGGCCGATGTCTTCGGGGTCATAGACCAACACCTCAATTTCATCGGCAGCGGCATCACGGTTGAAATAATCCTGCGCTTGATCAAAGGGCAAATAGGCGCGTGTTTTATCGATATCGATGCGCCCCGCCGAAAATATATAAACAACTGGATACGATTTTACCCGCGGGCTGGTGCCAAATGCGGTTTTAACGCCATCCGGCGAGATGAGTTTTATGGTATCACCAACCGATACGTTCAAGGATTTGGCAACTTCTGAGCCAATGGCGATCCCTTGTTCAAAATCTTGGATTTGACCGAAATAGGATTCGGGCTGCGCAATGCGTTCCAGATCCAACAGATCTGCGTAATGAATACCATATACATCCAGACCTGCGTTCAACCCGTCATGGTTGGCCATGACCTGCGAACGGATTAGGGGTGCGGCCCGTTTGACATCGGGGTGGTTGCGCAGAACTTGGGCCAATTCATCATAGTCGCGAATACTGCGATCGATCGCGCCTGATTGCGTGCGAACTGGTAAATTATACACTGTGACATGGGCATTTGCCCCCAAAATCGTATCAACCAATTCTGTGCGAAACCCGCTGCGCACAGCCATGGTCGCAATCAGCGCGAACACCGCCAAGGTGATGCCGATCAAACTGATCCAGGTCATGACACTGACCCCGCCATCCGCACGTTTTGCACGCAGATAACGCCAAGCAATCATTATTTCATATCGTGCAAAGGGGCGGGCGCCTTGGGACACGGGGAACTCCTCGTTAGTTTGTGGCAAAGTGGAACGGCCAGCGCAAATGGTCAAGGGCGATTGTGGTTTTCATCTGGACCACCGGCACCAGAATAGCTAGATTTCGCGCATGACACATACGCGTTTTACCCCTTTGATCGACCAGTTGCCGGCAACGGTCCCCTTTGTTGGCCCCGAAACCCAAGAACGCGGGCGTGGGCGCCCCTTTGCCGCGCGGCTGGGGGCGAATGAAAACGGCTTTGGCCCATCCCCGCGGGCTGTTCAGGCCATGCGGGACGCAGCGCCTGAGGTTTGGAAATACGCCGATCCCACCAGCCACGATCTGCGCCACGCCTTGGCCGCGCATCACGCCATCCCTGCTGATAGTATCGTCGTCGGCGAAGGGATTGATGGATTGTTGGGGTATTTGGTTCGCCTCTTTGTGCAATCGGGTGATGCGGTGGTCACATCGGACGGGGCCTATCCCACCTTTAACTATCATGTGCAGGGGTTCGGCGGGACCCTGCACAAAGTGCCCTATCGAAATGACGCCGAGGATTTGCCTGCCTTGCTAGACCTCGCCCGTCAGGTGGATGCAAAACTGGTGTATTTCGCCAACCCCGATAATCCAATGGGCACCTATGCCCGTGGAGCCGATATTGTGGCCCAGTTGGACCGTATCCGACAGGGCTGCCTGTTGGTGTTGGATGAGGCTTATGTCGAATTTGCACCAGCTGATGCTGTGCCTGAAATCGCCATTGACGATCCCCGTGTGATCCGTTTGCGTACCTTTTCCAAGGCCTATGGCATGGCCGGTGCGCGTGTGGGCTATGCGATGGGCGCCACCGCGCTGATCGCGCAGTTCGAAAAAATCCGCAACCATTTCGGTATGAACCGTCTGGCGCAGATCGGGGCAGGTGCTGCCGTGCAGGACCAAGATTGGTTGACCCAAACTGTGGCACAGGTTGCCGCTGCGCGGGACCGATTAATGCAAATTGCCCAAGACAATGGATTGGGTGGCATTCCATCGGCCACAAATTTTGTTACCATGGATTGCGGCCGTGATGGTGCGTTTGCCCAGCGGGTGTTGCAGGGGCTGATCGATTGCGATGTCTTTGTTCGCATGCCCTTTGTCGCGCCGCAAAACCGCTGTATCCGCGTCAGTGTTGGCACGTCGCATGATCTGGACCTGTTCGCCGCTGCATTGCCTGCGGCCCTTGCACAGGCACGCGATTAACCTTGGGCAATGACGCGGGCGGCGGCCTCAATCGCGCCTGTGCCGTGGTCAATGTCTAGCGCGATAAATCCCGCCTGGACGGTGCCTAGCAACCCCATGATCATTTGGGCATTGACGTGGCCCATGTGCCCAAATCGGAAAAACCCGTCCCCTTGGGGGTCAGTGGGCGTGGACATGCCCAATCCAACGCCCAATGTCAGACCAGCCTGCGATTGTGTCCAGTGCCGCAATCGCGTGCCATCGGGCGCGTTCAGGCGCAGGGCAGTCACAGCATGGCTGCGGTGCTTTGGGTTTTCTACGTTCATGCGCAAAGCGCCATTTTGCCCCCACACGTCCGCGGCCGCCCAGATCGCACGGGCCAATGTTTCATGGCGGTGGAACACATTGTCCAGCCCTTCGGTTTCGATCAGGGTCAGGGCGGCATCTAGCCCGAATAAATGATGGGTCGGGGCTGTCCCGCAAAAGTGTTGGTAAAACAGTTCTGGATTGGCGCGGGGGGCCCAATCCCAGTACATGCTAACGTATTCTAAACGGAGTTGGCGTTCTGCGGCGCGTTCGTTGAAAAATACAAATGCCAAACCGGGGGGAACCATCAATCCCTTTTGGCACGATGCGACCATCACATCGACCCCCCAATCGTCCATCAGAAATTGGTCACACCCCAAGGACGCAATGCAATCAACAGCCAGCAGGGCGGATGTTTTTGTCTGATCCATGGCCTCGCGAACACGGGCGACGTCATTTTTTATGGATGTGGATGTATCAACATGTGTGATCAATACAGCACGGTAATAGTCGCTTGGTTTTTGTGATAGGTGGTCTTGTAGCTTTTGCGGATCAATTGGAGTCGTGTCGCCGAATTCTAAAATATCGACCTCAATCCCCATCCGGCGCGCCATTTCCGCCCAACCATGGGCAAAGCGCCCCGTTGCCGCGACCAAGATGTGGTCGTCGCGTGTGGCGATGTTTGCCAATGCCGCTTCCCATGCGCCGTGGCCGTTGGATATATAGATCGTTGCGTAACCGTCGGTTTGGGCCACCTGTTTTAAACGGGGAATGATGCAGGCGGTCAGGTCAATCAGATCGCCGTCGTAAATATTTGAGGCTGGGCGGTGCATGGCGCGCAAAACGGCCTCGGGCATGACCGACGGACCCGGAATTGCAAGATATTCCACACCAGAAGCAAGTGACATAACACATATCCTTAATTATATGCCTTGCATTCAGCACATTGCCCGACCCGTGGTCAAGCCACGATTAAACAGCGCGCTGCGTGATCCAGACCCCTAGGCCCATAACCGATAGCCCAAGCGCACGCATCAATGACAATGGCGTGACCGCCGCACCAAACAGGCCAAAATGGTCAATGGTCGCCGCGCTAATCAGCTGACCGATCAACACGAAAAAAACGGCATTTCCCAAGCCAAATTTGGGGGCAATAAATGTGATCGACAACACATAAAATGCAACCAAAAATCCTGCTAAAAACAGATGCCTTGGTGCATCGCTGGCGCGCAAAATGGCTTGTGGACCTGTCGCAAGGGATAAAATGACACAGGTGCTGAACGCAACGCTAAACAGGATCGCGGCTGCGACAATGGGCGATCCGATAAACCGTCCAAGGGCGGCATTGAGCGCAGCCAAAATTGGGATGCCAATCCCTGCAAATAACATTGTAATGGCATAGCTGTTCATGATGGCACCCTTGGCGCTAGACGTCTAATTCTTGGACAAAGCGGGCGTTTTCCTGAATGTACTGGAACCTAAGCTCGGGTTTTTTACCCATTAAACGCTCGACCAGATCCGAAGTTTCGCCCGGTTCATCTTCGTCGATTGTGACGCGGATCAACTTGCGTGTATTCGGGTCCATTGTCGTTTCTTTCAGGTCCTTGGCATCCATTTCGCCTAAGCCTTTGAACCGCTGGACGTCAATTTTGCCTTTGCCACCCAGACCCTTAGCCATCCATTCGTCTTTCTCGGCATCGCTGGCCACATATAGGCGTTTGGCCCCTTGGGTCAGACGGTACAGCGGTGGGCAGGCCAGGTACAAATGCCCCTGATCGATGAGCGGACGCATTTGCGTATAGAAAAATGTCATCAGCAACGCCGCGATATGCGCGCCGTCTACATCGGCATCTGTCATGATAATGATTTTATCATAGCGCAGATCGTCGACGTTGAATTTGGTCCCCATGGAAACGCCCAAGGCTTCGCACAGGTCGTTGATTTCACTGTTCGAGCCCAGTTTACTGGCGGCTGCCCCCAAGACATTCAGGATTTTACCCTTTAACGGCAACAGGGCCTGATTTTCGCGATTGCGCGCGCCCTTGGCCGATCCGCCCGCACTGTCACCCTCGACGATGAACAATTCGGTGCCTGCGCGGTTTTTGGCGGTGCAGTCTGTCAATTTACCCGGCAGACGCAGTTTTTTGGTGGCGGATTTACGTTGGGTTTCTTTTTCTTGGCGGCGGCGCATGCGCTCTTCTGCCCGTAGGACCAGAAAATCCAAAATTGCACCGGCGGATTTCGTGTCCGATGCCAACCAGTTGTCAAAATGGTCGCGGACCGAATTTTCAACCAAACGCGATGCTTCGTTCGTGGCCAGACGATCCTTGGTTTGGCCCACGAATTCGGGTTCGCGGATGAAACAGCTGACCAAGGCGCAGCCGCCTGTGATCAAATCTTCGCGGGTGATGTCCTTGGCTTTGCGGTTGTTCACACGTTCGCCATAGGCACGGATCCCTTTCAAGATTGCGGCCCAAAATCCTGTTTCATGTGTGCCGCCCTCGGGCGTGGGGACGGTGTTACAGTAGGATTGAATGAACCCATCACGCGATGGGGTCCAGTTGATGGCCCATTCCACCTTGCCGGGCACATCAAAACGTTCCTGAAATTCGACAACGCCGGCAAAGGGGCGGTCGGCATAGGTCGATGCCTTGTCCAATGTTTCGGACAGGTAATCGGACAGGCCGCCGGGGAAATGGAATGTCGCCTCGGTCGGGGTTTCGCCATCGTCGATTTCGGATTTCCAGCGAATTTCAACGCCTGAAAACAGATAGGCCTTGGACCGAATAGATTTGAACAGGCGGGCGGGTTTGAACCGATGGCTACCGAAAATGTCAGCATCGGCATGGAACGTGACGGATGTGCCACGGCGATTTGGGGCCGCGCCAACTTTTTCGATGGGACCCAGTGGAATTCCGCGCGAAAAGCGTTGTTCATATAGTTCACGGTTGCGCGCGACCTGAACCACCATGCTGTCGGAAAGGGCATTGACCACCGATGCACCAACCCCGTGCAAACCGCCCGATGTCTGATAGGCCTTGCCGCTGAATTTGCCGCCCGCGTGCAGGGTGCATAAAATGACCTCAAGTGCGGATTTGTCTGGGAATTTAGGGTGCGGATCAATCGGAATGCCGCGCCCATTATCGCGTACGGTCAATGCATAATCGGCGTGTAACTCAACCTCGATCCGGTTGGCATGGCCAGCGACCGCTTCGTCCATCGAGTTGTCAAGAATTTCTGCAACCAAATGATGTAGGGCGCGTTCATCCGTGCCGCCGATATACATGCCTGGACGTTTGCGTACAGGCTCCAAGCCTTCTAACACCTCGATTGAAGAGGCTGAGTAATCGTCAGGGGCTGCGTTCGCTAGTAAATCATCCATCGGTCTGCTCGCTTTATTTTTCATATTATGGCAGTTTGCGATCCCAAGGGAAAGACCCGAAACGCCGAATCACAGATTGATCTGGGCAATGGCCAATTTTCAGTTTTGAAAACGATTTCGACGTGAATTTACAATTTATCAGATCGCGTAACAAATCTGATAATTTACAAGCCAGATATCCACGCTTTTGTATTGCTGAAATGTGTCATGTTAATAGTTTTATATATTTTCGGTTGGTGCGTGAAAAAATCATAAATATCGGATTAAGCTAGGAAAAATATTAATGCGGACGAGTTTTGAAAATTATTTGCGGTTAAATCGTGAATAATTCTTGTTCTCATTTTCTGCATCCCTCACACTGAATGCATCACCGGTCATTGTCTGCCTAATCACACATGGTGCGCGGTAATCGGTACCAAAGCTTGGCCAATCTTACCCAACCCCATCTTGGTCATGCTTTCTATAAAAATCGTGTTGCGATTTTTTACGTCGCGCTCAGGCAGATATTGCATCCCCCCCCACTCCCTTCTGCCAGGGCCGACGACATTCTCTCCTCCTTGACTGGCCGCATCATTTAATGATGCGGTTTTTTTCTTGTGTATTTTTCTAAATCTGCCTAGATCGATCCATGGGAAATTTTCATCTAGATCGACAGCAGTTAAAGCAATTGTTCGCGTTAGGGTTGCCGATCGTGGGCAGTAATATGGCCATGATGATTATCGGAATCACCGATACTGTGATGATGGGGTGGTATTCTATCCCTGATCTGGCGGCGTTGATTTTGGGGACGACGTTTTTCTTTAACTTTATTATTTTCGGATCTGGATTTGCCTTTGCCACTGTGCCGTTGGTGGCCAGTGCATCGGCCAAATCAGACAGCACGGCCATCCGCCGCGTGACGCGCATGGCGCTTTGGTTGTCGATTGGGTTTGGCGCGTTGATTACCCCTGTATTCCAATACGTTGACCGTATTTTAGTGTTTCTGGGGCAAGACTCTGAAATTTCGGTTTTGGCGCAGAATTATCTGGCGATTTCCGGATTTGCGTTGGTCCCGATGCTATGGGCCACCGTATTCAAGAGCTATCTGTCAGGTATGGAGCTGACGAAAATCGCCCTATGGATCACACTGGTGGCGGCAGTGTCGAATGGGGTGCTGAATTATATTTTCATCTTTGGCAAGTTTGGGATGCCAGAAATGGGCGTGCGCGGGGCGGCGATTTCATCATTGTTGTCACATTTGTTTCAGGCGGTTGCCTTTACGGTCTATGCGTTACGTAAATTTCCCGAACATCAAATCTTGGTTCGATTTTACAAACCTGATTGGGGCGCATTGCGGCAGGTTGCCAAAATGGGATTGCCGATTGGCACATCCACCTTGGCCGAAGTTGGGTTGTTTTCTGCGGCGTCATTCTTGATGGGCTGGGTCGGTGTCATTGAATTGGCCGCGCATGGAATTGCGTTACAGGTTACCAGCCTGACGTTTATGGCCCATCTGGGGTTGGCCAGCGCCGCGACCATTTTGGCGGGCAAAGCCTTTGGACGCGAAGATTTGGCCGATTTACGCAGTGGTTCCATCGCTGCGGCTGTCATGATCCTGTCGTGGTCGGTTATTACATCGACAATTTTTGTTGTCTTTGGTGCACCCATAGTCAGCCTGTTTTTGGATATCAACGAACCCGCACGCGATCAGATCATATCCTATGGCGTCGTGTTGTTGATTGTCGCGGCCCTGTTCCAGTTTGTGGACGGGATCCAAGTGTTGGCCATCAGCTTGCTGCGCGGTATTCATGATACGGCCGTTCCCATGTACATCACCGTTGTCAGTTATTGGGCGATCGGATTGCCGGTGGCCTATGTCCTTGGGTTTGTGGTCAATTGGCAGGGGGTTGGCGTTTGGCTGGGGCTGACCAGTGCGCTGGCCTGCGCTGCGGTGGCGATGACGTGGCGCTATCGGTCATTGTTGGCCAAGCTAGAGGGCAAATTTGCCCCCCAGCAGGATGATGTTGCACGATCAGCGGTCGGTTAGACCTGCACAAAATGCAGCAATGCGATCACAGGCGTTGACCAAATTTTCATCAGATGTGGCATAGCTGATGCGGAAATTGGGCGACAGGCCAAAGGCCGCGCCAAATACGGCAGCCACGCCGTTTTCCTCAAGCAGGGCCATACAGAAATCTTGGTCATTCGTGATTTGACGGCCGCCTGCGCTGGTTTTGCCCATCAAGGGTGCAATCGACGGATAGGCGTAAAATGCGCCCTCAGGCATGGGGCAACTGATCCCGTCAATGGCGTTCAGGCGCGATACCACCAAATTTCGCCGCCGCACAAAGCTGGCGTTGTTTTCGGTCAGAAAATCGGTGGGGCCCGTCAGGGCCGCGATGGTGGCGTGTTGCGAAATGGTGCAAGGGTTTGATGTGCTTTGGCTTTGGATTTGGCGCATGGCGGTGATAATTTCAACCGGGCCGCCCGCATATCCAATACGCCAGCCCGTCATTGCATAGGCTTTGGACACGCCATTACAGGTTAATGTGCGATTATATAGCTTTGGTTCGACCTGCGCAGGGGTGGCAAATTTGAAGTCGTCATAGGATAGGTGTTCGTACATATCATCCGACATGACATAGACATGCGGCGCATCCACCAAAACATCCGTCAGGCGTTTTAATTCATCCCATGTGTATCCGGCGCCCGTTGGATTTGAGGGGCTGTTGAAAATGAACCATTTCGTTTTTGGCGTAATCGCCGCGCGTAATGCATCGGGCTGTAATTTATAATTATCCTCGGGCCGGGTGGGGACCACCACGGGGGTGCCGCCCGCCAGCTGGACCATATCGGGATAGGATACCCAATAGGGCGCGGGGATGATAACCTCATCCCCTGGGTTTATGGTCGCCAGCAATGCGTTGAACAAAATCTGTTTGCCACCGGTGCCAACCGAAATTTGGTTGGGCTGATACTGCAGGTCATTTTCGCGTGCGAATTTATCGCAAATCACCTGTTTCAATGCGGGCATTCCGTCGGGGGCGGTGTATTTTGTATGCCCTGCCTTAATCGCAACGATGGCGGCGGCCTTGATATGGTCGGGCGTGTCGAAATCGGGTTCGCCCGCGCTTAGGCTGATAATATCGAGGTTATCCTGTTGCATTTGCGCAGCCAGTGCTGACATTGCAATGGTGGGTGACGGTTTGAACCGGCTAAGTGCGTCGGAAAATTTCATAAAACTGACCTGATTTGATAATCTTGCCCAAGTGTCATAGGCTGCCTGTGTGGAAATCACAATAAATATTGAAAGAGTGTAATGACAGATCAAAAAATCGACTGGTACGGACCGGAAACATCAACCTTTGGCGACCGTTTGGCGGCAGCACGTGAAAACGCTGGAATGACCCAACAGAAACTGGCACGCCGGTTGGGGGTGCGCACTGCGACGTTAGAGGGCTGGGAAAACGATGTATCTGAACCGCGGGCCAATAAATTAACGATGCTGTCGGGAATTTTGAATGTATCGCTGCCGTGGTTATTGACGGGGCAGGGCGAAGGTATAGAACATCCAGATGACAAAACCACATTGTCCCCAGAAATCGGTCAGATGCTGATGGAAATTCGCGATCTTAAGGCGTCAATGATCGCCTCGGCCGAGCAGCTGGGACGGCTTGAGAAAAAATTGCGCCTGACGCTTAAGGAAGATAGATGACAGAATTGTTGGAACATAAACGCAAACGTTTGAAAATGCGGTCTATGCGCCGCGGTATCAAAGAAATGGATATGATTCTGATCCGCTTTAGCGATCTGTTCCTTGCTGAAATGTCTGACGCCGAGCTGGACCATTATGATCAATTTTTATTGGAAAACGATCAGGACCTATATCAATGGTGTTCCGGACAGGCCAATGCCGACCCTGCGTTTCAGGATTTGGTGCAAAAAATTCGCGATATGATTAAAAGTGAAAACGGTTTAGCCCCTGTTTAACGGAAAATTCGGAAATATGCGTCACCTTGGCTGAAAATGATCAGTAAAGGTGACGCATGAATGATTTAGCCCGATTTGAAGCAACCGATCCGCCCATGGCGCTGGGCCTGTGTTTGGACAGTATGGCCTTGGTCGAATGACTGCACCGATTGTTGTTGGATGTGATCAAAGATGAATGTGAACGCTCGGGCGTTTTGGAAATAAACCCTGTTCAGGCATTGTTGTTGTTCAACGTCGGTGAAAAAGAGGTCACCGCAGGCGAATTGAAATCGCACGGATATTATCAGGGCAGCAAAGTCAGTTATAACCTGAAAAATTGGTTGATCTGGGGTATATGCACCACCAGCGATGCGAAATTGACCGCCGCAGTGTGCGGGTGAAATTGACGGCCAAGGGGCGCGAGGTTCAATCGATTTTGAAAAACCTGTTTCGCCAGCATGGTGAAAAAATGCAATCTGTGCAGGGCCTTGATGCCGCGTCAGTTATGGAAACCACCAAAACCTTGGCACGGTTGGAACGGTTCTGGACGGAACAAATCTGCTATATTTACTGATCTTGCAATGCGCCTATGGCCAGAACTTGTAGCTCTTTGATCAATTTGCGCTGCATCGCATCGGCATAGGTGTCGAACCCGTCGGCTGTTTCGATAAACCCTAGATCGGGCGATATGACATAGGCGCGGAAATATGCGCTGAGCTCGGCGCTGGTTTCCGCTTGGGGGCCTGTATGACCAGATGGGGCGCCGATGACCAAGGCGTTGATAATCAAATCACCCACAGTGTCGCGGATATCCTGCGGCTGGGGACCCGTATTGGATTTACCGTCGCCTGAAATGTCATAGGTCATTTGCCAGCATGATGGGCGTTCTTTGGCTAAATCTTGGGCAAATTGAATGGACGCCCCTATGGCAGTGGTCAAATCGCTGATGCCGCGCTGCGCAGATCGGATAGTTTGGGTAGCAAAGGCAATGTCTGTGGGCGATTGCAGACTGGTCCACGGTACGATTACGCGCTGGGCGTAACGACCGCTCCATTCAAATACGGTCAGATCTACATGCGAACCGGGATCAGCAAAAATGGCGTCCTGCACCGGTTGTGATGCAAGCGCACTGGCCAATCCTTGGGTTTGCAGAGTATATTCACGTTCATCGACCGACCCGGACACGTCCAACCCGATTATCATCCCCTGCCGACAGGGCGTGGCCTGCGCCGCATGGGCAATCATCATCAGTGCAGGCAGAATATATGCGTATTTTACCAATGACCCGTGCTAGGCATTGACGCCCATGGTTCCGCCGCTGGCAGGGCATCACCACGCTGCAGAAGTTCAATGGACACGTTATCAGGCGACCGCACAAAGGCCATGCGCCCATCGCGTGGCGGCCGATTGATGGTGACACCTGCGTCCATTAATTTTTGACACAGGGCATAAATATTCTCAACCTCATAGGCCAAATGCCCAAAATGGCGACCATCGCTGGGCAACCCGTCGTCCCCGTCCCAGTTATAGGTCAACTCGACAGGGCAGTCCTCTTGGCCTTCGGGTGCCATGAAAATCAGGCTATAGCGCCCGTTTTCGTCATCGCGACGTTTGGTTTGTTTCAGTCCCAACAGTTCATAAAACGCGATGGATTTATCCAAATCCAAGACGCGTACCATCGTATGTAGATAACGCATAATTTTTCCGTCTCACTTAGTCACGATAGGCGAAAAATCCGCCCGTTTCGACATAACCTTGCCCAGTCAAGCGAAAACGCCCACACCTTCCGTTGGAATTTCTCCAGCAAAATAACCTTCGACAGTCCCGTTCTCGCTTTGTCCAACGCCGCACTATTCCTCAATGCAAACAATACAATAGGGTTGAATGAAAGGCCAATGATATTTTTGTTCGCTGAAATAGTGTGGCCGTATAACCCAGTTTCAACTTTGAACCACACGCGATATAGTTTTGAAAACTGACCCATAAAAGGATTCGCCATGACGCTGACCCCCGAACAACAGGCTGAAATTGATCAGATCCGCAGCCAGTCATCTCAGACCTTACGCGCCGTTAGCGAGGGGATGGAGCGTCATCTATATACGGCCTATCCTGTGTTGGATCATGGTTTTGTTCGGGTGATTGATTATATGGGTGACGACGCCGCAATATGTCAGGCTGCGCGCGTCAGTTATGGCAAGGGGACAAAATCCGTTCAAAACGACGAAGGTTTGATCCGTTACCTGATGCGCCATTGGCATTCGACCCCGTTTGAGATGTGCGAAATCAAGCTGCACGTAAAATTGCCCGTGTTCGTCGCACGCCAGTGGATCCGCCACCGTACGGCCAATGTGAACGAATATTCTGCACGCTATTCTATTTTGGACCGTGAATTTTATATTCCTGCGCCCGAACATGTGGCCGCGCAATCGGTGGTCAATAACCAAGGTCGTGGCGATATCCTAACCGGTGACGAAGCGGCCCGTGTTTTGGAAATACTTAAGGCCGACAGCGCACGCGCCTACGACAATTATCAATCGCTGATTTCCCAAGATGGCCAACAAGGCTTGGCCCGCGAATTGGCGCGGATGAATTTGCCCACCAACATCTATACCCAGTGGTATTGGAAAGTGGATTTGCATAATTTGCTGCATTTCTTACGCCTGCGGGCCGATGCGCATGCGCAATACGAAATTCGCGTATATGCGGATGAAATCTGCAAAATTGTGGCCGATTGGGTGCCCTTTGCCTATTCCGCATTCGAAGATTATCGCATGGGCGGTGCCACCCTGTCGAAAACGGCCCTGGATTGTGTGCGCCGGATGATCAAAGGCGAGGATGTGACCCAAGAAAACTCTGGCATGTCCAAAGGTGAATGGCGCGAATTTTCGCAGCTGCTTGATTAACCCAATCAGTGGATTTCTATGAACAAGGCCGCGGTTTTCGCGGCCTTTTTTATTTTACAATTATGTCGTTCGCGCTATGATTGTATCGCGGTGTATTAAACAACAATATCGATAGGATAGGGAAAATGCTTAAATTTAAGGCGATGATTGGGCTATGCGGACTGGGCGTTTTGGTGGCAGGATGCGAACAGACCGCATCTGGCAGCGCATTTATGGAACTGGACCCGTATTTGGGGGCGACCACGACCAAGGCAAAATTGGATCAAGACATAGAGGCAGATTTTGAATTGGAAGGAATTGGGACGATTTCTGGTGTTTCAGGTATTGATGGCCAAAAGATCAAAGCGTTCGGGGGATACGCGATTGCGTCATCGTCGCCGGTGAACAAGGCGACGAATTACGTTCCAAATCAAAGCACATCTTTCGTCACGCGATACGAATTGGCACATTCATATAATATTAATAGATCAACCTACTATTTGACGGGCTCCAGTAAAACCGCTTCGGATCTGCTTACGTTGTCCTTGGATATTGACAACAGCACACTCAGTGGATCCGGTGCTAGTCTGTCTTTAGACACCAAATTTGATGGATCGCAACTGTCAGGCACAGGGCAATTCAAAAATGTACCGCTAGAGGTCAAAGGCGAATTTGTGCAGAATCTGCAATCAGACAAGGCTGTGATCGGCGCGTTCCATGGCCATAAAGATAGTGAAGCCGTGGGTGGCGGGTTTATTGGCGTAGAAGCACCTGCAATGCGATAATTGATTTATGTACTAACGTGCCTTGAGCATCTCGGCACGTTAGTCAACCTGCGATACGTTTACCGTGTCACGCAATTGCCCATCCAGCGTATAGATTAGAATTTTATTATCTGACGTCACAATTGCGTACCAGTTCGCGGTTTGCGTGAATGCAACTGGCGTTGATCCGTCCGGCAATGTGATTGATGCAGGCAGGGCGGGCGTAGGGTCTGCATTTAATCGGATGACAAGCAGCGCAATGATCATTACAACACCCACAATCATAACCCCGGTCAGCACAGTCACCAACTGACGCAAAAATCGCAGGCTTGGGGGTAATTCGAACTCTTCTATTGGGGTGGATTTATCGTTGTCCATAATCACTTTCCTAATTCAGCCTGATCCGCCTAAACGCCTTGATAAAGCGCTTTCGCGTGATGTACCAGAGGATGCCGATATTTCGCGGTCACAATTGGTGCAGCTGATGGCCAAGGGGGCGATCGCCCTAGACGGTCAAACCGTAACAGATACCAAGACAAAGCCACAAGCCGGCCAAACTGTGACAATCAATGTCCCCGAAGCGATAGACGTGGAAACCGTCGCTCAGGATATTCCGCTGGATGTGATTTACGAAGATGATGATCTGATCGTAGTAAATAAACCCGCGGGCATGGTTGTCCATCCTGCTCCGGGGTCGCCACGGGATACATTGGTCAACGCGCTATTGCATCATTGTGCCGACAGCCTATCGGGTATCGGTGGTGAAAAACGCCCCGGGATCGTGCATCGCATTGATAAAGATACCAGTGGCCTGTTGGTCGTGGCAAAAAATGATCGGGCTCATCACGGATTGGCCCAACAATTTGAACGCCATAGCGTGGAACGGTATTATCGCGCGGTCTGTTATGGGGTGCCTGACGCTAATGATCCGCGTGTGCGTGGGGTGCGCGGGGTCAATTTTGAACCGGGCAATATTATGAAAATTACGACCCATCTGGCACGGCATAAAACGGATCGCCAGCGGCAGGCGGTGTTGTTTGATGGTGGGCGTCATGCGGTCACGCGCGTGCGGATTGTGGATCGTTTCGGCACGCCGCCAGTGGTGTCATTGGTCGAATGCTGGCTTGAAACGGGGCGCACCCACCAAATTCGGGTTCATATGGCGCATACCGGCCACGGTTTGGTCGGCGATCCTGTCTATGGCGGGCGTCGCAAAATATCGCATAAATCGCTGACACCCAATGCGGTCCAAGCGATTCAGGGCTTTGATCGCCAAGCACTGCATGCGGCTGTTTTGGGGTTTGAACATCCCGTCAGCGGCGACATGATGCGATTTGAAGCAGACTTGCCAACGGATATGATCACACTTTTGTCAAATCTGTGAAAGTTGCAGTTTTGCGGCTGTACAGGTGACATGCGCCATGATTATCTTTCGTTAACAGAAATTTAATTTTTTCGGCGACATTTTACGCCAGTGTCTTGAAAGGTGTTGTTGCAATCCCTAACTGAATGTTAACAACGTAAACATTAAGGATCAGAAATGAGCAACTATGCAAACTTACCCGCACCAACCCCAGAAGGGGGCCTAAGCCGGTATCTGCAGGAAATTCGCAAATTTCCGATGCTGGACCCGCAAGAAGAATACATGTTGGCTAAACGCTGGGTCGAAGAGCAAGACACAGAAGCGGCCCATAAAATGGTCACGTCACATCTGCGACTCGCTGCAAAAATCGCCATGGGATATCGCGGTTATGGCCTGCCCCAATCCGAAGTGATTTCCGAGGCAAATGTGGGCCTGATGCAGGCGGTCAAACGCTTTGATCCTGAAAAAGGGTTCCGTTTGGCGACCTATGCCATGTGGTGGATCCGTGCCAGTATTCAGGAATATATCCTGCGCAGCTGGTCCTTGGTGAAAATGGGCACGACCAGCGCCCAGAAGAAATTGTTTTTCAACCTGCGCAAGGCGAAATCGCGCATCGGCGCGCTAGAAGAGGGCGATTTGCATCCGGACAAGGTCAAACAAATTGCCACAGACTTAGGCGTGACCGAGGCAGAAGTTGTGTCGATGAACCGTCGTATGTCGGGGGGGGATGCATCATTAAATGCGGTCGTTTCCAGTGATGGCGAAGGTACTATGCAATGGCAAGATTGGCTAGAGGACGAAGATGCCAACCAAGCCCAAGACCTAGAAGAGCGGGACGAGTTTGAGGCGCGCCGTGAATTGTTGTTGCAAGCAATGGCCACCTTGAATGAACGTGAACGCGATATTCTGACCAAACGTCGTCTCAGCGATGATGTTACGACGCTTGAGGATCTAAGTGCCGAGTACAAGGTCAGCCGCGAACGCATCCGCCAGATCGAAGTGCGTGCATTTGAAAAATTGCAGCTGAAAATGCGTGAATTGGCGGTCGAACAGGGTTTATTATCCGAGGTGGGATAAATCGCTTGCCTTACTGATCGAATTGCCCGACCTTGCCCAAAAAGGAGGTCGGGCATGACACAGACATTAAGGTGGGGCATTCTGGGGGCTGCAAAATTTGCACGCCAACATCTGGGCCCAGCAATCCACGCAGCGCAACACAACCAATTGGCGGCCATTGCCACGTCATCGCAGGACAAGGCCGCGCCGTTTCAGGCGCTGGCCGGCGATATAGCGGTTTATACCAGCTATGACGACCTGTTGGCTGACCCGAATATAGACGCGATCTATATTCCGCTGCCCAATCATTTGCACATCGAATGGTCCAAACGCGCTGCGCGTGCGGGCAAACATGTGCTGTGTGAAAAACCCATTGCGCTGCGGGCGGACCAGATCGATGAATTGATCGCCTTGCGCGATGAAACCGGCCTGATGATTGCCGAGGCGTTCATGATCACGCATCACCCGCAATGGATCTATGCACGTGAATTGTTGGCCCAAGGCGCGATTGGCACGCTGATGCAGGTGGATGGTGTGTTTTCTTATAACAATGCGCATGATCCCCAAAATATTCGCAATAACGCAGACTATGGCGGCGGCAGCCTGCCAGACATCGGCGTTTATACGATGGGGTCCACACGGTTCGTCACGGGACAGGATCCCATTTCCATAACGCATAGTGATCTGGTTATGGAAAATGGCGTTGATGTTTGGGCCCATGTCGCGGCGCAATTTGATGGGTTCAAATTTAGTTCAGTGACATCCATGCGGATGGCGGCACGGCAAGAAATGACATTCCAGGGCGATCAGGGTTTTATCCGCCTTACCGCGCCGTTTAACCCATCTGTCTATGATCAAGCGCAGGTTATTTTACACCGAAATGATATGGAGGTTGTGACGAAACGGTTCCCGTCCGATAACCATTATGTCAATCAGATTGAAAATTTTAGGAACACGATTCTAACGGGTGCTGATTACCCAACATCCTTAGAATTTTCGAAAGGCACCCAACAAATGATGGATATGGCCTTTGACGCCGCTGAAGGCTAGCATTTACTTTGCGGCCTTAGACCGTGATTTGCGCGGGCGTGCTGCATTGGCATCAATGAAATCCAATACCAGCGGGCGGATGTTATTGCGCCAGCTTTTGCCCGCGAAAATGCCATAGTGTCCGGCATCTGGTTCGACGTGCGATGCCTTTTTCGATTCTGGCAATCCCGTACACAGGGCCAGAGCCGCTACACATTGGCCGGGGGCGGAAATGTCGTCTTTGGCCCCTTCGACGGTTTTAACGGCGACATCGGTAATTTTTCCGATATCGACACGGGTTCCGTTCACTGTAAACACATTCCGCGCGATTTCACGATTTTTGAATATGCGTTCAACGGTCGATAGGTAAAATTCCGCAGTCATATCCATAACCGCCAAATATTCATCATAGAAACGGTTATGTGGATCATGGTCCGATGCTTGGTTTTGGGCAACGCGCATGATCTGATCGCGGAATGCTTTGCCGTGGCGATCGGCATTCATCGACATAAAGGACGACAGTTGCAGCAACCCTGGATATACTTTGCGGCCGACGCCGGCATATTTATACCCGACACGCTGGATCATCGCCTGTTCCAGCTGTCCCATCGTGACGCGGCGCCCAAAATCGGTTACATCCGTGGCCGCAGCATCTGGATCGATTGGACCACCTATCAATGTCATTGAACGAGGTTGCGCTTCTGGATCCTCTTGGGCCAAATAAGCGGTCGCAGCCAATGTCAAAGGTGCGGGCTGACAGACGGCAATCACATGCGTATCTGGACCCATTTCCTTCATAAAATCAACCAAGTACATGGTGTAATCTTCGACATCGAATTTGCCGGCAGATACAGGAATGTCGCGGGCGTTATGCCAGTCGGTTACATAAACTTCGCAGTCGATGATCAAACTTTTAACGGTTGAACGCAGCAGCGTTGCATAGTGACCAGACATGGGCGCGACAACCAAAACTTTGCGCTTGGACTCTGCGCGGTTTTGCACATTAAAACGAATTAAATCGCCAAAGGGGCGTTCGATGACTTTGTCTATGGTCACCAAATGGTCGCGCCCATCTGCGCAGGTGATCGAATGGATGCCCCAATCTGGTTTGACGACCATACGCTCAAAGGCACGTTCGGTCACCTCGCCCCAAGCGGCAAGCCAATCAATGGCCGGGTTCGGGACGGCAGAAAACATCGGGTAGGAAGCCCAAGCCTTGACAGCTGCGCCCATAAATTGGTTTGTGTTGCGCATAGTTTCCATCAAATCGTAGCTGGCCATATTATGCATTTCGAACTCCTACTGGGGTTTATCCCATAATTAACGACAAGAATGTTTGCGTTTTATCACAGCGTTGTTATGCTGCATGGCAGAAAGTTACTTGGATTTTATTAAAATGACAACTAAAGACACGCCCGACCTTGCCCAAAGCGAGGTGTTGCAGCAAAATATGGCCCGTTTAGAGGAGCTGACACAGAGGTTTGTTACCGTTATTCAAAACAAAAAAAAGGTTAATCCTGCGCTAAATGGTCCCAGCCCAGAATTGATGGCCAAAGCAACCACCAAATATTGGAAGAAAATGATGGATAACCCCGTCAAATTGATGGAACATCAGGTCGAATATTGGGGCAAGTCGTTTAATCACTTTCTTGAGGTACAGCAGGCTTTCGCCAATGGACCATCACAACCGGCGCAAACATCGGCCCAAGGGGACCGTCGGTTTCGCAATCCGATGTGGGATACAAACCCATATTTCAGTTTTCTCAAACAACAGTACCTGCAAAACGCTGAAATTATGCAGAAAGCGGTGGCGGATCTGGATGACCTAGACCCTGTTGAACACAAACGTTTATCGTTTTTTACGCAGCAGATCATCGATATGATGTCGCCCACGAATTTTCTGGCATCCAATCCGGATGCGTTGGAACGGGCCGCAGAAACGCAAGGCCAGTCATTGATCGACGGGTTGCAAAATCTGATCAGCGACCTTGAGGCAAACGATGGTGAATTGGTCGTACGTTTGGTTGATGAAACCGCATTCGAGGTTGGCGAAAATATTGCAACCGCGCCTGGTAAGGTGGTTTATCGCAACCGGATGATGGAGTTAATCCAATACACGCCGACGACGAAAACCGTTCATGAAACACCGATTGTTATGTTTCCACCGTGGATCAACAAATTTTATATTTTGGATTTAAGGCAGGAAAACAGCCTGATCCGCTGGATTGTTGACCAAGGTTACACTCTGTTCGTTGTTTCTTGGGTGAACCCTGATCATGACTATGCCGATGTGGGCTTAGAGGATTACATTCAGGATGGGTATCTGACCGCGGTGGATATTGCCAAGAAAATCTGTGACCAAGATCAGGTAAATACCATCGGATATTGTATTGCGGGCACAACGCTATCATTGACGTTGTCATTGATGAAAAAACGTGGCGATGCTTCCATTAAGTCGGCCACATTGTTTACGGCCCTGACCGATTTTTCGGATCAGGGTGAATTTACGCCCTTTCTACAAGATGATTTTATCGATGCGATTGATGCTGAAATTGATGCCAAAGGTATCTTAGAAAGCTTTATCATGGCGCGGACTTTCAGCTTTTTACGGTCAAATGATCTGGTTTATGGCCCCGCAATCAAAAGCTATATGATGGGCGAAGCCCCGCCTGCCTTTGATTTGTTGTATTGGAATGGTGACGGATCCAGTTTGCCTGGAAAAATGGCCAAACAATATTTGCGCGGGTTATGCCAGGCCAACCAATTTGCACAGGGATCGTTTGAACTAATGGGGGAAACATTGTCGCTAAGCGATGTTGATGTCCCTATTTGTGCGGTCACCTGTGAAACGGATCACATTGCCGCGTGGAAAGATTGCTATCGTGGCGTTCAGCAAATGAAGAGCCGATCCAAGACATTTATCATGTCACAGTCAGGGCATATTGCTGGCATCGTGAACCCGCCAAGCAAAAAGAAATATGGGCATTATACAAATTCAAATTTGAAAACAGATCCCAAGACTTGGGCTGAGAATGCAGAATTTCATTCCGGCAGTTGGTGGCCCCGTTGGCAAGATTGGGTCAAACCACGGTCTGGCAAACAGATTCCCGCCCGAATCCCCGGGGATCAACAGTATCCAGCATTGTGTGACGCGCCCGGGACCTATGTTTTGCGCAAATCAAGTGTTTGAATTTATTTCATAAAAATAAAAATGCTGCGATGCGGCAAAAAATACTTGATTTTCTGCGATGCAGCATATAAATTGATTGCAGAATTGGCGACCATATAAAACAAGGATTTTTCCAATGGCGACTGCACAAGATATGACAAAAATGTTTAAAGACATGATGGGTTCGTTTCCTGTCGATACATCTGCGTATGAAAACATGTTCAAAAACACCGCAGAAATGAACGAAAAATTTGCGACTGTTGCACTGAAAGCAGCTGAAAAATCAGCGGAACTTTCAACAAAGTGGACCAAAGACACACTGGCAAAATTGACAGATGTTTCCAAAGCGAAAACAGAACCAGCTGATTACGCAAAAGCGATGACAGATTTCGCATCTGCACAAGCAGAAGTGACAGCGGAAAACATGGCCGCCTTTGCAGAAATCGCGAAGAAAGTTCAAACAGACACCGTCGAATTGATGATGTCTGCTGGCAAAGAATTGTCAGAAGAAGCATCAGCTGCAGTGAAAAAAGCAACAGCAGATGTTGCGGCTGCTACGAAAAAAGCTGCGAAATAAGTTTTTAAGTTTTCTCTTCCCGAAAGCTAAATTAAGGGCAAGCCTGTGCTTGCCCTTTCTTTTTTTTCTGCAACCGCGTAAAGTTTTCCGCAGCGCCGCAGAATCTGGAGGGATTACCCGTGACGGAAACAACCAAACCTTTGTTGATTAAACGCTATGCAAGCCGTCGGTTATATAACACTGAAACCAGTGATTATGTGACACTTGAGGATATCGCTGGCTTTATTCGTGATGGTCGCGATGTTCAGATCATAGATCTGAAGTCAGGTGATGATCTGACCCGCCAGTATTTGCTGCAAATTATTGCTGAGCATGAAAGCCGTGGCGAAAATGTTTTGCCAGTTAATGTGCTAAACGATTTGGTGCGCAGCTATACAACCCAAGCCTCATCAGTTGTTCCACAATTTTTGGCCATGTCATTCGACATGCTCCGCGAAGGTCAATCCAAAATGCTGGGCACGATGAATCCTTTGTCGTCCATGCCTGGATTTGAAGCGATGCAAGCACAACAAGAGGCATTTATGAAAGCCTTTACCTCTGGTTTGGGGCAGTGGCCAAGCGGCCCCTCGGCCCAAGATGAGCCCGCGACAGAGGGTGATGACCTATCAGATATCAAGGCACAGTTGGCAGACCTACAGGCCAAACTGAGCAAAATGGGTAAATAAGCCCCGCGTCGGGCGATGGGAACCGCACCCTAGGGTGCGGTTATTAGACGTTTAACAGCAAATGTTCGCGTTCCCATGGGCTGATCACTTGCAGGAACTCTTCGTACTCTGATCGTTTAACGATGGAATAGACGCGGGCAAATTCCGGCCCCAAGATTTCATGCAGTTCTGTGGCATCTTCGAACAGGTCCAAAGCGTCGCCCATAACGCGGGGGATCTCGGTCTCGCCTTCATAGGCGTCGCCCTTGAACTGTTTGTCGGGCCAAATTTCGTTTTTAATACCCAAATATCCACAGGCCAATGATGCCGCGATACACAAATACGGGTTGCTATCCATTCCCGCCAATCGGTTTTCCACCCGCCGCGCGGATGGGCTGGATAATGGGACGCGAATACCGGTGGTACGATTGTCTCGCGCCCATTCCAAATTGACTGGTGCGGCATGGTTTTTGACATACCGCCGATAGGAATTGACATAAGGGGCCATAATCGCGATGGCGGCCGGTAAATATTTCTGCAATCCCCCGATAAAATGGAAAAACATGTCTGTTTCGCCACCCTGAGGGCCGGAAAACGCATTATTCCCCGTTTCTAAATCCAAAATGGAATGGTGAATGTGCATCGCACTGCCCGGTTCATCCTCGATCGGTTTGGCCATAAAGGTGGCAAAGCAATCGTGCCGCAGTGCCGCTTCGCGGATTAGGCGTTTGAAATAAAACACCTCGTCCGCCAACTTGACTGGATGGCCATGGCGCAGGTTGATTTCCAACTGGCCTGCGCCGCCTTCTTGGGTGATGCCATCAATTTCGAACCCCTGTGCCTCGGCGAAATCATAGATGTCGTCGATGACAGGACCAAATTCATCCACCGCCGTCATTGAGTAGGCCTGACGCGCCGCAGCGGGGCGGCCCGAGCGGCCCATCATGGCGCTGATCGGTTTGGCTGGATCAATATTGCGTGCAACCAGATAAAATTCCATTTCTGGGGCTACAACAGGGTTCCAACCCTCTTTGTTGTACAAATCCACCACGCGTTTTAACACATTGCGCGGGGCAAAGGGGACTGCCACGCCTTTGCGGTCATAGGCGTCATGGATCACCTGCAATGTCCAATCCCCTGTCCACGGTGCCGCGGTCGCAGTTGAAATATCGGGCCGCAAAATCATATCGCGTTCGATAAATCCCTCGGCGCCAGCGGCTTCGCCCCATTCGCCGGTAATCGTTTGATAAAAAATCGAATCTGGCAAATGGAATGAATCCTGCCGTGTATATTTTGCGGCCGGCACTGCCTTGCCGCGCGCAATGCCGGGCAGGTCGGCGATCACGCACTCAACCTCGTCCAGCTTGCGCCCCTCTAGGTAGGTTTGTGCCGCTTGGGGTAACGATGCGACAAGTTCGTCTAACGGGGTCATGCTGCAACCTCTTGGCTTTTAAATACGCGGGCCATTTCGGCGGCGATAATCGCCCAGTCCGTTTCTGATAAAGTCTGCGCAGTTCGTGCAATTTGGTCATCGGGGACGTTGCCCTTTGCACGAAACTCTAGCAATCCGTTGATCACGCCTGTATCAAATTCAGGATGGGGCTGGACAGTAAAAACGTGATCGCCATATCCAAGCATTGCATTTTTGCAAAAATCGTTTCCCCCTAAAACCGATGCACCAGGGGGCAGGGCGACGACTTGGTCTTGGTGCCATGCATTTAATTTTATGTCGCGACCTTTGAAATGATAGCCTGTCGTACCCGTTGCCCAGCCGCCGCTAAATTTGGTGACCTGACCGCCCAAGGCTTGGGCAATGATTTGATGACCAAAACAAACCCCAACAAGCGGGCGTTTTATGGCATAGATATCTTGGATCAATGCTTCGAGCTTGGGGATCCATGGCAACGGATCATAGGCCCCATGTTTTGATCCACTGATCAGCCAACCATCTGCATCCCGCGCTGAATGATGGAATTTCTTATTTTCAACATCATATGTCACAAAGGAAAAGACCCGTGTCGCCAGTCTGCGACGAAACATTGCATCATAATCGCCGGTTTTCTCTTTGATTTGTTCAGGCGCGTGGCCTGCCATCAGAATTCCAATTTTCATAAATCACACTGTGTTTGTTGTTGTCATAACCTATAACCGAAAACACGGATTTGCCTAGTATTTTCGGTTTTTGGTTTAGCGGATAAGGTTCATTTTCAACCGTAATTTCGACATCTGTTGTCTGGGTAAATGGCGATTTAGATATTTGTTTATCGAGCCAAAAATGCCAATAACCACCAATGTCAGCAATATAAAATATCCTGCTAGAATTGGATAGGGAATAAACGGGTTATAGGTTTTATCCGCAAAATAAGTTGCATAATATAGCGCATCACCTTGTTGACCGATGGCCGGAAACCCCGAGAAAAACACAAGCGTTGTTGCGTGAAACAAAAAGATGGCTTCGTTTGTGTAGGCAGGCCATGCCAAACGCAGCATGGTTGGAAATGTTATGCGCCGAAACCGCATTAGCCCTGTCAAACCATAGGCGTCTGCTGCCTCAATGTCGCCCTTGGGGATTGATTGCAAAGCGCCGTAAAATATTTCACCGCTATAGGCCGCGGTGTTTAGGAATAACACCAGCAATGCGCCAGCCCAGGCAGATGTCAGCGGGCTAAATACTGGAAAGCTCTGTTTCAGCGATAAGAACAGGAAATACGCGAAAAAGAACTGGATAAACAGTGGCGATCCACGAAAAATAAAGATGGTCCATTCCGCAATTTTTCGAACGGGCTTGATATGGGACGCTTTGCCAACGGCCAAGCTGATCGCCAAAACAAAGCCGGTCAGTAAGGCAACAATCCCAAAATAAATGTTCCAGATCATCCCAGACCCAATAAGGGTGAATTGATGGCAAAGCGTGAAATCTGATCGCGGCAGCAATCGTTCGCCAATCCCGACCGAGCGTAAACCGTAATCTGCAATGATGTCCCAGCAGCTCATGTCATGGCCTTTCGTTGTGCTTCACCACCGGCGGTGGCCTGACCATGTGTAAGGCGTCGCATCATGCGATCCAAAAAGACTTCGGATACCTTGGTAAAGGCGAGGTAGAATACCAACAGCGCCAAGAAATACCACATACGCCAGTCACCGTGCGGATAGCTGGTAAATCGCGCCGTTTTTGTGCCGCCCAATTCGCGGGCCCAGTATACGATGTCCTCGATCCCAAGCAGGAATAATAATGGCGTGGCTTTGATCAAGACCATCCATAAATTCCCCAAGCCGGGCAGGGCATAGACCCACATTTGTGGCACGACAATCCGCCAAAATGTCTGGCGTTGGCTCATTCCATAGGCCGCAGCTGTTTCGGTTTGCGCATGCGGCACAGCCTGCATCGCACCGAACAATACATTGGCCGCAAAGGCACCAAAAACGATGGAAAACGTAAAGACAGCCAAGGCAAAGCCATAGGTTTCATGCACCCACTGCGGTGCGGTGCCCAGAGGCAGCTTCGCGGCTTGGCAGACTACGAAATCATTTCCTTGCCGAATGGGGTCGGTCCAGTCTGGACATTTGATACTGTGCCTGATCCATTCCAGAAATTGATCCAATGCAATGATAAAAAACAGAAAAAATGCAATGTCGGGGACGCCGCGAACAATCGAGATGTAGCCACGACCAAATATTGAGAGTGGAAAGACAGAGGACCGTGCAGCAACCGCGCCGGCAAAACCGAACGACAGGGCAACGGGACCCGTCACCGCCAGCAATAACAAAACGGTACCCACCGCAATATACATGCCGGCATGTTTAGACGTGGTGAAGTAACATAAAAACCACTGAAGCTGGCCAAGTATATCAGGATCTGCGCAGAAACTAAAAATAGGACACCTCAATATCGTTGGAGAAAAAGGCAGGGCATGCGCCCTGCCTTTGTGTGTCTTAGAATGGTTCGCCGATTTCGTATTTGGCGATCAACGCATTCAATGAACCGTCTGCTTTCATGGATTCAATGGCTGCGGTGAATTTATCACGCAATTCTGAATCCGATTTACGCACGCCCATGCCGACGCCGCCACCGATCAAAACAGTTTGTTCTAGCAAGACCAAATCACCGCTTTCATCTGCGATTGGGCCCAAATAGGCTTTGTCAGCCAATACGGCATCAGCTTCGCCATTGCGCACGGCTGCGACTGTTTCTTCTGGCGTTGCAAATTCTAGCAATGTCGCGCCGGTTTCTGCGATATAGCTGGCTTGAATGGTGCTGGCTTGTGCGGCGATCACACCGTTTGCAACATCTACATCAGCTGACATAGCTAGATAAGCGGATGGGTCTGGCTGTGTGTAGTTTGTGGTAAAGTCAATTTTTTCTTTACGCTCGTCTGTGATGGACATGCCGGCAATGATTGTATCGTAGTTGCCGGATACAAGGTTTGGAATGATGCTGTCCCAATCGTTTGTGACCCATTCGCATGTCAATTCAGCGCGCGCGCACAGCTCGTCGCCCAATTCACGTTCGAAACCGGCGACTTCGCCATTGTCGTCGATGTAGTTATAGGGAGGGTAGGCGCCCTCGGTGCCCATGCGAACAACCGAATGGCTGCCAGCAAATGCCATTCCGGCACTCAGCGCGATCGCTGCTGTCGTTAGTACTAGGTTTTTCATTGTTTTTCCCCTTGTTTTTAGGAATGTTATCGTTCGATCCGTTAGTGTTGTGTCGAACTTAGAAATTGTCTTAGGCGCTCCGATTTCGGATTCCTAAACAATTCATTTGGCGCACCTTGCTCTTCTATCAAGCCTTGGTGCAAGAAAATCACTTCGCTAGAGACATCTACAGCCATTTTCATATCGTGGGTCACGATGATCATGGTGCGGCCTTCGGCGGCTAGGTCTTTGATCACGCGCACAACCTCTTGTTCCAATTCAGGATCCAATGCGGATGTGGGTTCGTCAAACAACAATGCCTCAGGTTCCATACAAAGGCCACGGGCGATTGCTGCGCGTTGTTGTTGACCGCCAGACAGCTGCGCGGGATAGGCATCACACTTATCGCCAATGCCGACTTTGTTCAGATACATCCGTGCCGATTGTTCGACCTCGTCGCGCGGGCGTTTTAGCACGGTGATCGGGGCCTCCATCACATTTTCCAAAATGGTCATATGCGCCCATAGGTTAAACTGCTGGAATACCATTGATAAATTCGTGCGTATCCGCAGTACTTGTGCCCGATCAGCAGGAACGCGATTGTGGCCTTGGCCTTTCCATAAAACGGGTTCGCCGTTGAATTCAATCGTCCCCTGTTGGCTATCCTCAAGCAAATTACAACACCGCAGCAACGTTGATTTTCCCGATCCAGATGATCCGATCAAGGATACAACGTCACCTTTGTTGGCCTGAATAGAAACGCCTTTCAGCACATCCAAGGCGCCATAGGATTTGTGCAGGTCCTTGATGTTTATAACGGGGGTTTGATGTGACACGTGATTCCCTGAAGTCTTATTTTTGTTACAATAATAGGACGGAAATTGGTCCATTTTGCAATGCGTAAACCAGATAAATTTCCAAGTGCTGTGAAAAAATTAATTTTTATCAAACACTTCGTCTGGGTTGGCGGGCGTGTTGACGCTACGGTATGTCATCACGTCCAGCATGACATAACTTTCGATTCCTAGGTCTTGGCGATGCTGTGATGTCAGTTTCTCTAACGCAGTGCGCAATGCGGCTGCAATTGGCGTTGGATCGTAGTGCGGCGAACAGATCATAGGCAAAGCGGGCGTGGGGGTGGTGCGCCCAATTTCGCGCACCAAGTCTGCCCTAGGGTCATAGCGCTGAAACAGGCGATAGGTCTGTGCATCAATGGCGCAGACATCTGCTGTTCCCTCAATCACCGCAGCGATGGACTTCAAATGGGCCCCTGTCATGTGCCCCGCACCAAGGTGGATGCCCTGCGTATTAAAGTATGTGATCGGCCCCGCCCAGCCGGATTGTGATAACGCTTCGTTATAGGCAAAGGTGCGGCCCGACAGATCGGACATTTCGTGCAATGGTCCGTTGCTACGCACCAAAATCACGCTGTTATAATACCCCCTTGGACACTCAGGCAATCCATAGTCTGGTGTGCAAACATAGTGGACATCAGGCCAAAGGTAGGACCGAAAGGGCAGCCCACAGGTTTGGCCCAAGACCAAATCAGGCGCACGCCAAAACGCTGGTAAATCGGTCGGTGTGCTAAGTTCGTCGGGACCATAGCCCAGTTCGGATCTGATCTGATCCCAGAATGCGGCATGGGCGGCGCGCAATTCCGGTCGATCATACATTGGAAAGCCTGCGATCATGTGGATTGCGCGGCCTGTCGGGCTTTGGCGCTGTCCACATCGCTGACCCCAAGCAAGCTTGAAACCATGCGGATCAGGGCATCTTCGGTCGCGTCACGCTGGTCATCGGCCAAAGCCACTGACCACATTGATTGCACGATGGCTTGGCGATCGTCATAGGCCACTGCCTCTTTCAAGGCGCGGGTGAACCGGACGGTGTCAGGGGCCTCTTGTTCTAGGGTTTCGCCATCTTGGCGCAGGGCCGCTGTCGCGGTTGGATCTAGCGCATAGCGTTGGGACAAAATCTGATCGATTTGTGCCTGTTCTTGGCTATCGTAATCCCCATCCGACTTGGCCACCCGAACCAACAGCGCCGCCATGGCAATTTGGGCCTGATATTGGGCCAGAGGTGCAGGATTGGCGGCAAGCAGGGTTTTTAAGAAATTTCCAAACATTAGGCATCGTATCCTTCGACAATGACCAAATCACCTACGGAAATATCACGGCGCAGGGATAGGGCGTGTTGGTATTCTGGGCTGTCATAACAGGCCTGTGCTGTGGCCAAATCGGGAAATTCGATGACCACGGTGCGGGCGCGCATGTTGCCTTCGCGTAGGGTTTGGGGTCCGCCGCGAATGATGAATTTAGCACCATATTTGGCAAAGGCGACGGCATTTGCCGCCTTGTATTTTTCGTACTGCTCGGGGTCATCAACGGTGACATGTGCCACCCAATATGCTTTGGCCATGTGGGATCCTTTTTGCTGAGCTTAGCAATTTAGGAATTGAACACAAGGGGCCAATGACGCGGGTGGCACGGGCTAGACCCGTTCGATTTGACCGCCCTGGGACACCACCTGCGAAAACCCGCCAATGTTTTCAACGGATGTAAATCCCAGTTTTTGTAACACCTGCCGTGCCATTTGACTGCGTCCACCGGATGCGCAATACACCGCGATCGGACGGTCTAGCGTCAGGTCGGGATCGTGATCGGGAAACCGCCGGTCAGCGATATTTGCCAATTGCATCAGGGGAATATGTTTTGCCCCCAAGATTTTTCCGCTTGCTTTGACTTCGTTAATGTCGCGCACGTCAATCAGTGTTAATTGACCCTGTGCTGCTTGGGTCAGGATGTCGCCGATGGGCGACAAAGATTTTGATTTGAACAGTCCAAACATGGGTGGGATCCTAGGCTAGATAACAATTTAGGTATAAATACATTCAATAAACAATATGTAATACCTAACGCAGAGTTTTGCGGAAATCAAGGGCTAGGACAGCTGGGCAAATTTCGCGGCCAATCGATCCAATTCATCGTCTAAACCAAAGGGCGGATTGACGCAAAACAACCCTGATCCCACCATGCGATGCCCGTCACGGGCAGGGGGGAATGTAACGCGATGATCCAGCGCATCGGGAAATTTCTGGGCCAAGGGCGCAATCATGCTGTCATGCGGGCCATCTATCAAAATTGGGTACCACAGCAAAATCGTGCCGACGTTCCATTTTTTGGCAATCTTTGCGATGAATTGCGGAATGGTGGCATAGTCGGATTTAATTTCATAGGACGGATCAATCACCATCAACCCACGCCGCGGCGTCGGCGGTGTGATGGCTTGTGCCATGGCAAAGCCGTCTTGTTGGTAAATCTGCGCCCCACTGATGGCCAAATCCAGCGCCTGTTTTTCCTGTGGGTGCAGCTCAGCCAAATGCACCGAATCGCTGGGACGCAACAACAGTTTTGCCAACATGGGAGATCCGGGATAGGCCATATCCCCATGTTCGGCGCGGGTTTTGGTCAGGGCCTGCACATAGGGGTGGGTTGGGGCGAACCAATTTTGGTCCAACGCTTTGGCGATGCCGGCGGCGGCCTCGCCCGTTTTGATAGCCGCAGGATCCGCCAGATCATAAAGCGCGCGCCCCGCATGCGTTTCGATATAGCTGACCGGCTTATCTTTGCGCGTCAGATAGGCCAACATCCACGCCAATGCGCCGTGTTTATGCACATCTGCCAGATTGCCGGCGTGATAGATATGTTGATACGACAGCATGTCCGGGATCGCTCGGCTCAGACCAGACGCGATTCCTCTTTCGCGGCGCGCACGAAATCTTTGAACAGGGGATGCGGGTCAAAGGGTTTTGATTTCAGTTCTGGGTGGAACTGAACCCCGATAAACCAAGGATGATCGGCCCATTCCACGATTTCAGGTAACCGCCCATCTGGGGACATGCCCGTGAATTTCAGGCCGGCCTGTTCCAGCTGTTCGCGGTATTTCACGGCCACTTCGTAACGATGACGATGGCGTTCTTCGATATCGCAGGTGCCATAGACTTGGGCCACGCGCGACCCCGCTTCTAATGTCGCACTGTAAGCGCCCAAACGCATTGTGCCGCCTTTGTCATCGCCCACCGACCGTTCAACCGTTTGGTTGCCTTGGACCCATTCTTTCAAATGGTACACCACGGGTTCAAACCGTTTTTTGCCCGCTTCATGGTCAAATTCTTCGGATCCGGCGGTTTCCAGACCTGCGACATTGCGCGCGGCCTCGATCACGGCCATTTGCATGCCCAGACAGATGCCCAGATAGGGCACTTTGTGTTCGCGGGCGAATTGGGCCGCTTTGATTTTGCCTTCGGTCCCGCGTTCGCCAAACCCACCGGGCACCAAGATGGCGTGGAATCCCTGCAGATGGGTGGTGGCGTCCGATTCGTCGAATACCTCGGCGTCGACCCATTTTATATTGACCTTGACGCGGTTGGCCATACCACCATGTGTCAATGCCTCGGCGATGGATTTGTAGGCATCCTCTAGCTGGGTATATTTGCCAACGATGGCGATGTTAACCTCGCCCTCGGGGTTGTAAATGCGATCGGCCACATCATCCCAACGCGACAGATCGGGTTTGGGTGCAGGGGCAATGCCAAAGGCATCTAACACGGCCTGATCCAATCCCTCGCGGTGATAGGCCAGCGGGGCCTCATAGATGGATTTCAAATCTTTGGCCGCGATCACGCTGTCGGGGCGGACGTTACAGAACAGGGCCAGCTTTTCACGCTCTTTCTCGGGGATGTCCCCTTCTGAACGGCAGACCAGAATATCGGGCGCGATCCCGATGGATCGTAATTCTTTGACGCTGTGCTGGGTCGGTTTTGTTTTCAATTCGCCCGAAGCTTTGACAAAGGGAAGCAATGTCAGATGCATGAAAATACACTGACCGCGCGGTTTATCTTGGGAAAACTGACGGATCGCCTCGAAAAAGGGCAGGCCTTCGATGTCACCAACGGTACCGCCGATTTCACACAACATGAAATCCACCTCGTCTTCGCCGATGCGCAGAAAATCCTTAATTTCGTTGGTGACATGCGGGATCACCTGGATCGTTTTGCCCAGATAATCGCCACGGCGTTCTTTTTCCAAAACAGTGGAATAAATCCGGCCCGAGGACACAGAATCAGTCGTGCGTGCAGCAACACCGGTAAACCGTTCGTAATGGCCCAAATCCAAATCGGTTTCCGCGCCATCATCTGTTACGAACACTTCGCCATGTTCAAACGGCGACATCGTGCCCGGATCGACGTTTAGATAGGGGTCCAATTTACGCAGCCGGACACTGTAACCACGGGCCTGTAACAACGCGCCCAACGCGGCCGAAGCCAATCCTTTGCCCAAGGATGAAACAACACCACCCGTGATGAAAATATATCTAGCCATGTATTTGGCGCTCCCGTGAATTGGCTGGGCAAACCCCAGAAAAAACGATCCCACCGCAAATAAAAATTCGCAGTATCACGGGATTTAAGTCTTATAGGATTCGCAAAAACTTTGCAATAAGACCGCAACATAATGTTGCGATCTTTTTCAACACATCAATAGTTTGTGGTTAGTCGGCGCTGGGCACCAATGGTGCGCTGTCGCCCAATGTTGGTGGCAACAGATCATCGACATTGGGTAGATCTGGTGTGCCAGCAGGAGCTGGTTCACTGACGCCCAAGCGGTCAAAGATGGATGAACCCGCTGATTTTTCTGCCGCAATCACTGTCAACGACAGGGATGTGATGATGAAACCGATGGCCAAAATCCATGTCATTTTGGTCAGTGCCGTTGCCGCCGCGCGACCGGACATTGCATCACCACCGCTGCCCATTCCCAAACCGCCGCCTTCGGATCGTTGCAACAATACGATGCCAACCAAGGACAATGCCAAGATCAGGTGAATGGTAAGTACGACGTTTTCCATAGGTCCCCGCGGTTTTCGAAATTATCGGCTGCTAGATATGCAAGATTTCGCTTGGGGGCAAGGGTGAATTGTGAACCGGCACAAATCTGTCGTTAGTGGTTTTTTTGATCATTGTGTCACATATCCCAGATTCATGGTTCCATTTGTTGCAAACCCCCGCTATATCAACGCGGGTTTGAATGCATATTAGAAAGGTCCAGATATGGCAAACGTGGTTGTTGTCGGCGCTCAGTGGGGCGATGAAGGCAAAGGCAAAATCGTCGATTGGCTGAGCGAACGCGCAGACGTTGTTGCCCGTTTCCAAGGTGGCCATAACGCAGGCCACACATTGGTCATCGATGGCAAGGTGTATAAACTGCATGTTCTGCCATCCGGTGTTGTGCGTGGTGGAAAACTGTCTGTCATCGGCAATGGCGTTGTTTTGGACCCATGGCATCTGGTCAAAGAAATTGAAACTCTGCGCGGACAGGGGGTCGAAATTTCCCCTGAAACATTGATGATTGCGGAAAATACACCATTGATTTTGCCTGTGCATGGTGAATTGGACCGCGCCCGCGAAGAACAAAATTCAGTCGCCAAAATCGGCACGACAGGCCGCGGCATTGGCCCAGCCTATGAGGACAAAGTGGGTCGCCGCGTCGTGCGTGTGGCCGATCTGGCCGATTTGGCGACATTGCAAACCCGTGTGGATCGCATGCTGGCACACCACAACCCGCTGCGCCGTGGGTTGGGCATGCCCGAAATCGACCGCGATGATCTGGTCAAACAACTACAAGACATCGCACCCGAGGTTCTGAAATTCGCAGCCCCCGTTTGGAAAGTGCTGAACGAAAAACGCAAAGCCGGCAAACGCATTCTGTTCGAAGGCGCGCAAGGCGCATTGTTGGACGTGGATTTTGGCACGTACCCCTTTGTCACATCATCAAACGTAATCGCAGGTCAGGCCGCAACCGGTACAGGGATCGGGCCAAATGGCATCGATTTCGTGTTGGGCATTGTCAAGGCATACACCACCCGCGTAGGCGAAGGCCCGTTCCCAACCGAATTGTTCGATGACGATGGAGACCGTCTGGGCACCCGCGGCCATGAGTTTGGCACCACCACGGGCCGTAAACGCCGCTGTGGTTGGTTCGATGCCTGTCTGGTGCGCCAAACCTGCGCCACATCCGGCGTGACCGGGATTTCACTGACCAAACTGGATGTTCTGGATGGCTTTGAAACGCTGAAAATCTGCGTGGGCTATGAATTGGATGGCGAACTCATGGATTATCTGCCAACGGCCGCAGATGAACAGGCCCGATGCACACCCATCTATGAAGAAATGCCAGGCTGGAGCGAAAGTACCGAAGGCGCGCGCAGCTGGGCAGATTTGCCCGCCAATGCCATCAAATACGTGCGTCGCGTCGAAGAATTGATCGACTGCCCAGTTGCGCTACTTTCAACCTCACCCGAACGCGAAGACACAATTTTGGTAACGGATCCCTTCCAAGACTAATGGCACATGAACATGGCACTGAGTTATAAATCCCGTCGCAGATGGTCGTTGATCATTTTGCTGGTTGGCTTGCCGCTGTATATTGTGGCTGCAGTCAACGTGGTGTCGTGGTTTGATCGTCCACCGATTTGGGGGGAATTCGCGATCTATGTTGCACTGGGGATTGTATGGGCCCTGCCGTTTAAATTTGTGTTCAAGGGCGTGGGGCAGGCGGACCCTGACGCGGATCAGTCCGACCAATAATTTTTCTTTGTCCCCTGTGAATTTGCCTGCTACTGCTTGTGCAAAATGGCGAACAGGGGACCAAGATGACACAGCAGCCAAATATCCTAATCATAATGGTGGATCAATTAAACGGGACGTTTTTTCCCGATGGTCCCGCTGATTTTTTGCATGCGCCCAATTTGAAAAAATTGGCGGCGCGATCGACGCGATTTGCCAATGCCTATACCGCCAGCCCGCTGTGCGCGCCGGGGCGTGCGGCGTTTATGTCGGGGCAGTTGCCATCGCAAAATGGGGTCTATGACAATGCGGCGGAATTTACATCATCGATCCCGACCTATGCCCATCATTTGCGCCGCGCAGGGTATTACACCTGTTTGTCGGGCAAAATGCATTTCGTTGGCCCCGATCAGCTGCACGGGTTCGAGGATCGCCTGACAACCGATATTTACCCCGCTGATTTCGGCTGGACCCCCGATTATCGCAAACCGGGCGAACGCATTGATTGGTGGTATCACAATATGGGGTCCGTCACGGGCGCAGGGGTTGCCGAAATCACCAACCAAATGGAATACGACGACGAAGTAGCCTATCACGCGACGCGGAAATTGTATGATTTGGCCCGTGGTGGGGATGATCGCCCGTGGTGCATGACCGTCAGTTTCACCCATCCGCATGATCCCTATGTTGCGCGCAAAAAATACTGGGATTTATACCAAGATTGCGACCATCTGATGCCAACGGTTGGGCCAATCCCCTACGAGGATCAGGACACGCATTCAAAACGTATTTTCGACGCCAATGATTGGCGCAGCTATGATTTGACCGACGAAATGGTCCAACGGTCGCGCCGTGCCTATTTTGCGAACATCAGCTACCTGGATGATAAGGTGGGCGAATTAATGCATGTGTTGGAAAGTACACGCCAAGAGGCGATAATTCTGTTCGTATCCGACCACGGCGATATGCTGGGCGAACGGGGCCTTTGGTTCAAAATGTCATTTTTCGAAGGCTCTGCGCGTGTCCCCATGATGATTGCGGCCCCGCAGATGGCGGCTAGTTTGGTCAGCGATCCGGTGTCAAACATCGATGTGTGCCCCACGCTGTGCGATTTGGCGGGGGTCTCGATGGCGGATGTGATGCCATGGACCACGGGCCAAAGCTTGGTGCCATTGGGGCAGGGCGTGGCCCGCGAAACACCCGTCGCTATGGAATACGCGGCAGAAGCATCCTATGCGCCTATGGTCTGCCTGCGTCAGGGGGATTGGAAATATACCCGCTGCGCGTTGGATCCAGAACAGTTGTTCCATGTGACCCGCGATCCCAACGAATTGGAAAATTTGGCAGATAACTCTGAATATGCAGATATTTTGGCCGATTTTCGGGCACAGGCAGATGCGCGATGGGATTTGGACCGGTTTGACGCAGATGTGCGCCAATCACAGGCCAAACGCTGGGTCGTCTATGAGGCACTGCGCCAAGGCGGCTATTACCCATGGGATTACCAACCCCTGCAGAAAGCATCGGAACGCTATATGCGCAACCATATGGATTTGAACGTGCTTGAGGAAAGCAAACGTTATCCGCGCGGGGAATGAGCCTGCGACAGGACCAAGTCAAGCAGGGCGCGGCTTTCCAGGCGGGCGTGGGCGGCTGTGATGGGGCGTTCGTTTTGCGCCACGTTTAGCCACACGCCGTCCATATAGGATTGCAACATACGTTCGATCGTCCGCCGAAAATGTGCAGGTGCCAGGTGTTTTAGTTCATGACGAAAATGGCTGGCGACCCGTGATTGATTGATACGCTGTAGACGGGCCAAATTGTCCGAATATGGCGCTGCGGCCCAGAACTGAACCCAGAAACTGCAATGTTCTGGTGTAAATAGCGTATCGTCAAAGTTCGCCTCGACCAGGGCATGCAGGCGATCCTTGGGCGTTTGGGCCATGGCCAAGCGCGTGCGATGGGCCTGCGCCAGCATGATCAGCAGATGGCGCATGGTGGCCACCATCAGCTGTTCCTTGGATCCGAAATAATAATTGATACTGGCGGCGGTTGCCCCCATTTGGGCCGCAATTTCGGACATGGTAACCGCATGAAAGCCTTTGGCATAGGTGGCTTTCAACGTGGCCTGGATGAATTCACCGTGGCGAATGTCGCGGATCAATTTTCGTTTCATGATTGTATATTTATGGAACTTTGATGCCCATTCAATAACTAATCCATCAGTGATAAATTTAAATGGCTGTTTAATTTTCTCGAATTTTTTAAAATCCTATGATACTTTCACGCCATAAGCTAACAAAAACGGGAGGAAATTATGACGTCAATTATAACTTTTGGTGTGCTTATGGCCTTTGCTCTGGTCATATTCGTGACCATAAAATGGTGGAACCTGCGGCTTGAGGGGACACACCCTGTGTCGCTGTTTGTGTTCATTTCAATTTTGTTCACATCTGGATTGGATGTGGGATTGGTGATGTTCCCATTGGCATGGGATTTCCCATTATACGCCGATGTTGCCACTGAACCCGCCTATGGGGTGACAAACCCGCTGGCCATTGAATTTGGATACTGGGGGTTTCTGATCTGGGCGTTTTATTTCCTGACCGGATTCTATTTCTGCGTCATTGAACCCAAGGTCAAGTTTTTCGAAATTCCAGTGGTGAAATGGATCAATAACCTTGTCATCATTGGGACCTGTGCCTTTACTGGTGCCTTGTTCCTGATTTATCTGCCCTACTACATTCCGATGGTGGGCGATGGCGAAACGGTCATTCCTGCGTTCTATGTGCTGACGATTTTGGTGATCGCGGCGGCAGCCTATTCATCGACGGATTTAAAGTTTGTTAAGGTTTTGTCAGTTGCGTCCACAGTAATGTTTTTCGGATTAATCGCCTTGGCCTGGATTTTGGCGGGTATGGGAGTTGGTGATTTCACCGCCTCGGTGTCAAACATTGGGGGGTATTTCGCAAATATCCATGAGTTTGTGACGCCGATGACGGATTATCACGAATTTTTCCTGTTCTGGTGGTTCGCGTGGTCGATCATGATCGGTCAATTTACATCGCGGTTCGTGGGTGGTTTGACAACATGGCAATTCCTGCTGGCGTTGCTGGTGATCCCATCTATCCCATTGGCGCTGTGGTTTGGGGTGCTGTACCATTATTTCACTGCCGGCATTGCGACAGAAGGCTTGATGAACTGGGCGATGGTTATTGTTGGGATCGTGTTCGTGATCAATTCATTCGACAGTTTGATCCGCCTTTATACCGACAACCTGAACCTAACAGTCGAGCGTTTGGGCATGATGACCTATCTAATTGCCAATATCGTGGTGCTGTCTGTTTTGACCGTTTTGTTCCAGTCGCAGTGGCTGCAAATTGAATGGGTGGGCACAGTTGTTATCGGGCTATATGTCGGATGCGTGGTCTACATCATTATGAAACATCGTGCAGCTGTGATGGGTATTTCCTGATCTGAGTGCTACGACTGTGGGCGGCGTTTGGCCCAATCGAGCGCCGCCCACCCACCCCGACGCCCGATTGGGCCAAAACCAAGAGGAGAGCGTATGCGAGCGGACTATGTAATTATCGGTGCAGGCAGTGCAGGGTGCGCCATGGCCTATCGCCTGAGCGAGGCTGGCAAATCTGTGATCGTGTTGGAATACGGCGGCAGCGATGCCGGCCCGCTGATCCAGATGCCCGGTGCATTAAGTTATCCGATGAACATGTCGCGCTATGACTGGGGGTATTGGTCCGACCCGGAACCGCATTTGGGCGGGCGTCGTCTGGCCTGTCCGCGGGGCAAGGTGATCGGTGGATCCTCTAGCATAAATGGTATGGTTTATGTGCGCGGTCATGCGCGCGATTTTGACACTTGGGCCGAAATGGGGGCCGATGGGTGGGCCTATGCCGATGTCTTGCCTTATTATAAACGCCAAGAATGCTGGGACCCGCGCGGCCATGGGGGCGACCCCGATTGGCGCGGCACCAATGGCCCATTGCATGTGACCCGCGGGACACGCGAAAACCCCTTGGTCCATGCCTTTGTTCAGGCGGGGGCGCAGGCAGGTTATCCCGTAACGGCGGATTACAACGGGCAACAGCAAGAGGGCTTTAGCCCGATGGAGCAGACGACCTATAAGGGCCAGCGGTGGTCCTCGGCCAAGGCCTATCTGACGCCCGCGCTAAAAACCGGCAATTGCCGTGTGGTGCGCGGGTTGGCCCATAAAATCACCATTTCGGACGGTCGCGCGACTGGCGTGATGTATCAACATCGCGGCCAAACACATCAGCTGCATGCAAGCCAAGAGGTCATCATCGCGGCATCTGCGATCAATTCGCCGAAATTGTTGATGCTGTCGGGCATCGGCCCTGCGGCACATTTGCGTGAACATGGCATTGATGTCATCGCCGATCGTCCCGGTGTGGGGCAGAATCTGCAAGACCATCTGGAATTATATATTCAAATGGCAGCCAGCCAGCCTGTGTCACTGTTCAAATACTGGAATTTGTTTGGCAAGGCCTGGGTTGGATTGCAGTGGCTGATCAATAAAACCGGCCCCGGTGCGTCCAACCAATTCGAAAGTGCCGCATTCATCCGTTCGGATGCTGGCGTTGAATATCCCGATATTCAATATCATTTTCTGCCCATCGCCGTGCGCTATGATGGCCGCGCCGCAGCCGAAGGCCACGGGTTCCAAGCCCACGTCGGCCCCATGCGCAGCCCATCACGCGGGTCCGTTACCCTGCGATCCTCTGATCCAGCGGCTGATCCAAAAATTCTGTTCAACTATATGTCCCATGAAAAGGACTGGTCCGATTTCCGAAAATGCATCCGACTGACCCGGGAAATATTCGCGCAAGATGCCTTTAAGCCCTTTGTAAAACACGAAATTCAGCCCGGTGACGCCGTGCAAAGCGATGATGCGCTGAATTATTTTATTCGCGACCACGTCGAAAGCGCCTATCACCCCTGCGGAACCTGTAAAATGGGGCGCGCAGATGATCCGATGGCGGTGGTTGATCCAACCTGTCGGGTGATCGGTGTCGAAGGTCTGCGTGTCGCCGACAGCAGCATTTTCCCACGCATCACAAATGGCAATCTGAACGGCCCATCCATTATGGTTGGTGAAAAGGCATCAGATCATATTTTGGGCCGCGATCCGCTGCCTCGTGCCAATGATATTCCGTGGATTCATCCCAATTGGAAAACCGCACAACGTTAGGATAGAAATTGGGTTTTACGGGCTAATATCCTGAATTGACCTGTTTTAATTGGGCGGCATCATGTACCCATTTTGCATGTCAAGTCCAAACATCATATTGATTGCGTCACGCACACGGTCCCAAGGTCACAGCGCCCCCAATGGCTACACTGAGTTCCAGCGGGTGGTTCAGGCCAAGCGGACCTTTGACGATAAACTGACCCAAGTGCAGCGTTCGTCGGTGCGCGATTTGGTGGCAGAACGCCACGCGAAACAAATCGCACAGCACCTCAACGCGATTTTGGGCTATGGCACACGCCCATAAAAATCTGTCCCGACTAGTTCACGGAATAGGGTAACAAATCGCGCCGGTTCACATCAACGGCCAGCTGACGTTCCAAGGGGGGAACTGAACGTTGATGGCAGGTGCGGCGTTCGCACAAACGACACGAAATACCAATCGGTTCAAATGCGTCAGGATTGTTCAGGTCGAGCGTATCGGCATAGACCAGATCTTTGGCATGTTTGACCTCGCATCCTAATGCGATGGCGAAACGGCGCACAGGCGCATCATAGGACCCGCCTGATTTGGTGATGTCAGTGGCCAATGAAATATAGCGCACGCCATCGGGTGTTTCGGCCAACTGCCGCAAAAACTGTCCCGGCGTTTCAAATGCGCGATGCACGTTCCACAACGGACAGGCCCCGCCAAATCGTGCAAATTGCAGGCGTGTGGCGGAATGGCGTTTGGTAATCGTGCCCGCTTGATCCACCCGAACAAAGAAAAATGGAATGCCTTTTTCGTTGGGGCGTTGAAGAGTGGATAGTCTATGGGCCACCTGTTCGATGGATGTTCCAAAATGGCCCGCCAGTCGTTCCAGATCATGGCGCTGGTCGCGGGCGGCGGTCAGGAATTCGCGGTACGGCATCAATGTGGCGCCCGCGAAATAATTAGCCAAGCCAATTTTCGCAATGGACCGTGCTTGGGCTGATTGGAATTTTGCAAAATCCAATGTGGCGTCCAGCAATTTTTCCTGTGACAGCAGTGCGAATTGCAATGTTAATTGAAACGCGATGGTTTGCGCAGATGCGCGATTTGACAGATACAGCGTTTTGGTGTCGGGGTCGAAATGGCGTAACACTTTGTCGTCGCGATAAATAATACGATACCCTTGGGCGCGCAGGGTGTTTTCCACCTTGGTTTTGACCCAATTCGGGCCATCACGGCCTTGGGCAAACCGTTCTGCGGCGCGGTCAACGGCGTCAATATAATTGTCGCAATAATGGAAAAAATCGCGCACCTCTTCCCATGGGCTGGGGGCCAAACGCGCATCATCGCGGCCCAATGCTTCATCCAGTGATGCCAGACGTTCTTGGGTTTGGCGATAGGCGCGGTGTAATTCCAAGAATGCATGGACAAAGGCGGGGGCGTTTGACGCGGACAGCCGCAAGTCAGACACGGGTGGGATGTCGCCAAAAATCGGATCGGCAAAGGCCTCTTTCAGGTCGCTGATCAAACGTTCGCTGTCGGTCGACGAAAGTTCGGTCACATCAAATCCGAATTCCTGCGCCAAGGACAAAATCACCGAGCTGGACAGGGGACGATTGTTGTTTTCCATCTGGTTCAGATAGGGCAGGGACACACCCAGTTTTTCCGCAAATGATTTTTGTGTTAATCCCAGCCGCTGGCGCATATCGCGCAATTTGGCCCCAGCATAAAGTTTTTTGATCGCCATGGATTTGCCCTTTGCAAAGTGTTTCGCAAACTTTGCAAAGTTTTGCGGCGCGGGTCTAGGGTGTATTTAGGATTCTGTTGCGCCGCATGACATATAAAATACAGGCCAACCCGATCGCGACGGATGTGGCCATGATCGTATTCAGGACCAGTGCGCCGTTTTCAGGGCGCAGCATTATACCCGCCAGCGCCGATAGGGCAGCGCCGCCGCCAATCATGACCGAACTGCCCAATCCGGATGCGGTGCCCGCCAAATCAGGGCGTACAGACAACATGCCGGCCGTCGCATTGGGGATGGTCATGCCATTGCCTAACCCCACAAAGGTCATGAAACCAAAAAATGTCATTGCATTGTCCAGATGTAGGGCATCGATGACAAGTGACATGACCAACCCTGATAGAGTGATGATTAAACCGACGACGACCATTTTATCTGATCCGATCCGAACCGAATAACGGCCTGATAGGAAATTGCCCGCAAAATACCCCAACGCCGGTGCGCCGAAATAAATGCCCAAGGCTTTGGGTGGCAGACCATAGATCACACCGCCCACAAAGGGGGCGCCGCCCAAATATGCAAAAAACGCCCCCGATCCAAAGGCCGAGGCCAAGCAATATCCCCAAAATCGGCGTGATTTCAGCAAAATGGGATATTGTTTGAACTGTCCCCAAACGTTGCGGGTTGAGGGGGCCGCGGTTTCGCCTTGATCAAGATAGGCTAGAATCCAGACAGAAATGCCGATGACTCCCAATGCCCAGAAATTGCCCTGCCATCCAAAAAACGTGTCAATATAGCCGCCCAAGGCAGGGGTCAGCATGGGGGCCACGGACATGCCCATCGTGACATAGGCGATTTTGGAGCCTGCGGTTGCGGCATCCGTAGTGTCGCGCACAATGGCCCGCGATAGGATCATGGCGGACGCGGCAATCGCCTGCACGGCGCGCAGGGCAAAAAACGCGCCCAGCGACGTTGTGTAAATAATCGCGAATGAGGCCAGTGTAAAAATCGCGATTGACCACAAAATAACAGGGCGACGACCATATAAATCGGCTAATGGGCCCGCAATGATTTGGATAATTGCGCTGGCGCCCAGATAGATACCGACAGACAGCCCCATGATGGCGGCACTGGTGTTGTAATGCTGGGCCATACTGGGCAGGCTGGGCAAAAACATATTCATCGCAATGGCGCTGATACTGGCCAGAACGATTAGGGTAAACATTGTGGGTTGCGTCGTGGCGTTGAACAAAACCGCCGGCTTGTGATGTGACATGGGTAACACTTAGGTTTTGGGTTACCCCAAGTCTAGGCCAAAACGACATTTTACAAAATTTGCAACTTTGCAAAATAAAATATTCAAAACTTTGCAAATTTGCGGAATTTTCCTTTTGCGATTGCAGCATTGGGTGTATCACGTTCGTACTTCAGAGAAGAGGGCTGTTATGAAAGACATTTTGCAAGAATTGGAAACCCGCCGCGCGGATGCCCGTTTGGGTGGCGGTCAAAAACGCATTGATGCGCAACACGCCAAAGGCAAACTCACCGCACGCGAACGCATTGAATTGTTGTTAGATGATGGCAGTTTCGAAGAATTTGACATGTTTGTGGCCCATCGTTGCACCGATTTTGGCATGGAAAAACAACGGCCTGCGGGTGACGGGGTTGTTACCGGTTGGGGCACCATCAATGGCCGCATGGTCTATGTGTTTTCCCAGGATTTCACCGTCTTTGGCGGATCGCTGTCAGAAACCCATGCACAGAAAATTTGCAAGATTATGGATATGGCCATTCAAAATGGCGCACCTGTGATCGGCATCAATGATTCCGGCGGTGCCCGTATCCAAGAGGGCGTGGCATCACTGGCCGGTTATGCCGAGGTGTTCCAACGCAACATCATGGCATCGGGTGTTGTGCCGCAGATTTCTGTCATTATGGGCCCATGTGCGGGCGGTGCGGTTTATTCGCCTGCAATGACCGACTTTATTTTCATGGTCAAAGACAGCTCTTATATGTTTGTCACTGGGCCTGATGTTGTCAAAACCGTCACGAACGAAGTTGTCACAGCCGAAGAGCTGGGCGGGGCATCCACGCATACGAAAAAATCATCCGTGGCCGATGGGGCCTTTGAAAACGACGTCGAGGCCCTGGCCGAGGTACGCCGTTTGGTCGATTTCCTGCCTCTGAATAATCGCGAGAAAGCGCCCGTTCGCCCATTTTTCGACGAACCCGGCCGGATCGAAACATCGCTGGACACATTAATTCCCGATAATGCCAACACCCCCTATGATATGAAGGAATTGATCCTGAAACTGGCGGATGAGGGTGATTTTTATGAAATCCAAGAAGATTTCGCAAAAAACATTATCACCGGCTTTATCCGGCTTGAGGGGCAGACCGTGGGCGTCGTGGCCAACCAGCCGATGGTTTTGGCGGGCTGTTTGGATATCGACAGTTCTCGCAAAGCGGCGCGGTTTGTGCGGTTCTGCGATGCCTTTGAAATTCCGATTTTGACGCTGGTGGATGTTCCCGGGTTCCTGCCCGGCACATCGCAGGAATACGGCGGCGTGATTAAACATGGTGCGAAATTGCTGTTCGCCTACGGCGAAGCGACCGTACCCAAAGTGACCGTTATCACACGCAAAGCCTATGGTGGGGCCTATGACGTTATGTCATCCAAACACCTGCGCGGTGATTTCAACTATGCTTGGCCCACGGCGGAAATCGCGGTGATGGGGGCCAAGGGTGCGACCGAAATTATTCATCGCGCCGATTTGGGGGATGCCGAAAAAATCGCCCAGCATACCCAAGATTACGAAGATCGTTTCGCAAACCCATTCGTCGCCGCCGAGCGCGGGTTCATTGACGAAGTGATCCAACCGCGATCCACCCGCCGTCGTGTCAGCCGTGCCTTTGCATCCTTGCGAAACAAGAAATTGCAAAACCCATGGAAAAAACACGACAACATTCCGCTGTAATTCGGGGATAGATTAGATCATGGCATTGCCTCCTATGACCAAACACCGTGGATTTCCGGGACGGATGCAGGGGACGGATTATCAATTTGTGATCCGTCGTCCCAATCCCAAGGGGATCACGCCCTTAAAGCGGCTTGAACGGTATCGCGACCGCAAACCTGCGGACCGCCGCGCCGATGTTGCCTTTGTGGCGGCATTGGTGGCCTATTTCGGGACCGAACCGTTCGAACGGGGCAATCTGGATGCAGGACGCCTGAACTGGTTGTTTGGCCGCGAAGTCAAACCGCAGCACCCAGACAATTTTAACCCCCAAGATTACGAAGCGCTCTTGGTTTTGGATATGGACCTGATCCACGCCAATTTCCCTGATGCCTTTGACGTATACGAATAGAAAGGAACAGAGTGATGTTCGATAAAATCCTGATCGCAAACCGTGGCGAAATTGCATGTCGCGTGATCAAAACGGCCCGCAAAATGGGCATCAAAACGGTTGCTGTGTATTCCGATGCGGACCGGAACGCGTTGCATGTAGAGATGGCGGATGAGGCGGTACATATTGGCAGACCCCCTGCCAACCAATCCTATATCGTGATTGATAAAATCATGGATGCGATCAAACAATCGGGCGCGCAGGCGGTGCATCCTGGATATGGGTTCTTGTCCGAAAACAGCAAATTTGCCGAAGCTTTGGATGCCGCAGGCGTTGCTTTTATTGGCCCACCTGTTGGCGCAATTGAAAGCATGGGCGATAAAATTACATCGAAAAAAATCGCCCAAGAGGCGGGCGTAAACACCGTGCCCGGTTATATGGGTTTGATTGCGGACGCAGATGAGGCGGTCAAGATTTCCAATGAAATCGGCTATCCCGTGATGATCAAAGCCTCTGCCGGCGGTGGCGGTAAGGGCATGCGGATTGCGTGGAATGATGATGAGGCCCGCGAAGGGTTCCAGTCGTCCAAGAATGAGGCGGCCAATAGCTTTGGCGATGACCGTATCTTTATCGAAAAATTCGTCACCCAACCGCGTCACATCGAAATTCAGGTTTTAGCTGATGCGCATGGCAACTGTATTTTTCTGAATGAACGCGAATGTTCGATCC
>CBFHVU010000004.1:0-5965 GCA_965659465.1 uncultured Paracoccaceae bacterium
TGGAACGTGTGCTAATCAAACATCAGGGCCGCAAACGCTGGGTCGGGCGTGTGGGGGCCGAATGTATTGATGGCATCGACGCCCTGCTTGCACAGGCGCTGACCTATGAACAAACCGAGGTGCCCAGCCTGACCGGATTTATCAGCTGGTTTTCATCGGATGATTTGCAAATCAAACGGCAAATGGATGCCAACAGCGACCAAATCCGCGTGATGAGCGTGCATGGATCCAAAGGCTTGGAAAGCCCGATTGTCATTCTGCCAGACTGCGGCAAACGCGAAGTTCCGGTAAAAGACAGTGTCATCCAATCCGACAACATGGTGTTTTGGAAATCCAATGGGGCCCAACGCGGCGAAACCGTCAACCAAGCGGTTGCCGCGCGCCAAGATGTGGAAACCTATGAACGCGACCGATTGCTGTATGTGGCCATGACACGGGCCGAAAAATGGTTGATCATTGCGGCCGCGGGCAAACTAGGGGGCACGCCGCCCAGTTGGTACGAACAAATCGCAATCGGTATGGAAAAATCTGGCGCGATCGATTACGACTTTCCAACGGGCTTGGGCAAACGTGTGCAGCATTTGGATTGGCCCGAACCGACCAGCGTCGCCGCCGACCAAAACACGACAAAACCGTTGCCGGAATTGGACGCCTGGGCCCATACGCACGCCCCTGCCCCCACGCCCATACGCACCAGCCTGTCACCGTCTGATTTGGGCGGGGCCAAGGCATTGGGCGGCGATTTGGGCCAATCGGCGGATGCGGCGATGGTATTTGGGTCAAAGGTGCATATTTTGCTGGAACACCTGCCCAATCATCCCCCACCCGATTGGGATCACATCGCGCCGCACATCCTGTCTGCGGCGGGGTATGACCCTGATCCAGACGCAATTCATCAGGCAAAATCAGTCATCACCACGCCCGCGCTGCAATATCTGTTTGGCCCCGATGTTTTGGCCGAGGTGGCCGTTTCAGCCCAGCTGGATCACGTGGGCGATCTGCCGATCTATGGAGTGATTGACCGGCTGGTTATTGCACCCGATCACGTGCAGGTCGTTGATTTCAAATCAAATGCCACCGTGCCCGACACCGCCGACGAAATACCGCTGGGCATTGTGCGGCAAATGGCGGCCTATGGCTTGGCGATGCAGGCGATTTACCCCGATCATCAGGTGCGCTGTGCCATTGTTTGGACGACCACGGCGACCGTGATGGAAATACCGCAGACGCTTTGGCAAAATTGTTCCTTTGATCCGGCGGTGACTTGACCTTGGTAATCGGTGTGCATACACTTTGCCCAACTTATTCGACGTAGGAGACCACAATGGCAACAGTCGCAGTTACAGACGCAACATTCGAAGCAGAGGTCATCAATTCCGATGTCCCAGTGGTTGTGGATTTTTGGGCAGAATGGTGCGGACCATGCAAAATGATCGGCCCCGTACTTGAGGAACTGTCCACCGACATGGAAGGCCAGATCAAGGTCGTCAAGGTTGATGTCGATTCACAACAGCAAATGGCATCGCAACTGGGTGTGCGTGGCATCCCAGCGCTGTTCATTTTCAAAGATGGCCAAGTGGTCTCAAACCGCGCAGGCGCCGCGCCCAAAGCAGCGCTTGAGGCATGGATCAAAGAATCCATCTAACCCAAATTTGGCATACTTGATGAAAGAGGCCGTTTTGCGGCCCTTTTTTATGGCATGTTGGTCTGGGCTTGTGCAAACTGGAACCTGACCCCATATCCACAACAGACCCAGACAGGAGGCGGCATTGTCAGACAACGAATTTCCCGGGTGGCATGGCACCACAATCATCGGCGTGAAAAAGGCGGGCCAAGTGGTCATCGCAGGTGACGGTCAGGTCAGTTTGGGCCAAACCGTGATCAAAGGCACCGCCCGCAAGGTACGCCGCCTGTCGCCGGGTGGGCATGATGTAATCTGCGGCTTTGCGGGGTCCACCGCCGATGCCTTTACCCTGCTCGAACGCCTTGAGACCAAGTTAGAGGCCGCACCGGGCCAACTGCCCCGCGCAGCCGTGGAATTGGCCAAGGATTGGCGCACTGACAAATACCTGCAAAAACTCGAGGCGATGTTAATCGTGACCGATGGTGATAATCTGTTGGTAATTACGGGGGCGGGCGATGTGTTGGAACCCGAACACAATGTGGCCGCCATTGGATCGGGCGGCAATTTCGCATTGGCCGCCGCGCGCGGTATGATGGATACCGATTTGGACGCAGAAACAATTGCGCGCAAGGCAATGGCCATTGCCGCCGATATCTGTGTCTATACCAACGGAAACTTGACAGTAGACACGATTGGCTAATCCATGAGCGAAATTTCAGATGACATCAAATCCGCCGTTTCCGCAGGCATCGTGACCGAATCACAGGCCGCGTCATTGCTGGCCCATGTGCAGTCGCGTCAGGGGCAGCGCGACCATATGGTTGCCGATGACGAACCCTTTGAATTTTTCCGCGGCTTTGCCGAAATTTTTGTAACGGTCGGGCTGTTGTTGTTATTGGCTGGTATGTTCGCTGTCGCTTGGCTGGTCAGTTCGCCCATTATCGCGGGCGCATTGTTATGTGGGGTCAGCGTATATTTGGCACGCTATTACACCCTGAAACGGCGCATGACCTTGCCAAGTATGATGCTGTCAATCGCAGCCATAGGTGGGGCATGTGTCGCTGTTTTTGCCGTGTTAGACACTGGATTAACAATACCAAAATCCAGCTATTTGATCACCTTTGTGGCGGGCGCTGTGATCAGCGTGGTTTATTTCGCAATCTATCGCCTGCCCTTTGCGATGTTTTTATTCGGGCTCAATGTCTTGGGCCTGATCTATGCCATGGCGGCAAATATCACGACATTATACGCCGCGACCCAAAACCCCAGCCAATCGCTGTTTGATTTGGGCACTGGATCGAATTTGGCGGCGGCATCATTGATCTATGGGTTTGGATTAATGGCCTTGGGCCTATGGTTCGACATGAAAGATCCCCATCGCATCAGCCGATATTCGGCAACGGGGTTTTGGCTGCACATTCTGGCTGCGCCCGCGCTGGTCAATACGGGGGCAATGTCACTGTATAATTTGGGCGGAACCATGGGGTATCTGTCAACTGCGGCTTTGCTGATTGCGGTGACATTGTTTGCCCTGATCATAGACCGGCGATCCTTTTTGACGGCCGGTGTGTTTTATTTCATCGCGATCATTTCATGGGCCGCCAATGAAACCATGGGCGCGACCACTGGCACGGCCAGTGTTATTTTCATCATTGGCGCATTTTTCACCACCATTGGCACATGGTGGATCCAGATCCGTTCCCGTATCATGCAGGCCTTGCCCGATTTTCCGGGCAAAGACCGCCTGCCCCCGTATCACATCAATGACTGAGGTTTGAATGACTGATCTAACCCCCCGCGAAATCGTGTCTGAATTGGACCGTTTCATCATTGGACAACGTGACGCCAAGCGTGCGGTGTCTGTGGCGCTGCGGTCACGCTGGCGGCGCAAACAACTGTCAGCAGATCTGCGCGACGAAGTGTACCCCAAAAACATCCTGATGATTGGGCCAACCGGCGTGGGCAAAACCGAAATTTCGCGCCGTTTGGCCAAACTGGCCCGCGCGCCCTTTATCAAGGTTGAGGCGACAAAATTTACCGAAGTGGGCTATGTCGGGCGCGATGTGGAACAAATCATTCGTGATCTGGTTGACAGCGCCATCGTCATGATCCGCAACCAAATGCGTGATGATGTCCGCGCAAACGCGATCCAAGCCGCCGAAGACCGCGTGTTGGACGCCATCGCCGGCCCCGATGCCCGCCCCGCCACCCGCGATATGTTCCGCAAAAAACTGCGTGCGGGCGAATTGGACAATACAGAAATCGAAATTGATGTGTCGGATGCTTCAAACCCAATGTCTATGTTCGATATTCCCGGGCAACCAGGGTCACAGATGGGCATGATGAACCTGGGCGATATTTTCGGCAAAGCGATGGGCGGCCGCACCACCCGCCGCAAAATGACAGTCGCAGACAGTCACGATTTGCTGGTCAGCGAAGAGGCCGACAAATTGCTGGACGATGAAACCGTAACCCGCGCCGCGGTTGAGGCGGTGGAAAACAACGGTATCGTTTTCTTGGACGAAATCGACAAAGTCTGCGCCCGCGCCGATGCCCGCGGCGCCGATGTCAGCCGCGAAGGCGTGCAGCGCGACCTGCTGCCCCTGATTGAGGGCACGACAGTGTCCACCAAACATGGCCCCGTGAACACCGATCATATCCTGTTCATCGCCTCGGGCGCGTTTCATGTGGCCAAACCATCAGATTTGCTGCCCGAATTACAGGGCCGTTTGCCCATCCGTGTCGAATTGCAGCCCCTGACAGAATCAGATTTCGTGGCCATTCTGACCGACACCGACAACGCCCTGACCCGCCAATACACCGCCTTGATGGAGACCGAAGGTGTAAGCGTTGATTTCACCGATGACGGCATTGCCGAAATCGCCAAAATCGCAGCCGAGGTTAACCGCAGCGTCGAAAACATTGGCGCGCGGCGGTTGTATACAGTCATGGAACGGGTCTTCGAAGAGCTTTCCTTTGTCGCGCCAGACCGTACCGGCGACAGCGTGACCGTGAACGCCGAGTTTGTGAAAACAAACGTGGGCGATTTAGCGGCCAGTGCAGACCTTAGCCGCTATGTCCTATAAGCCGGCCTAACCGCCTGTGGTCAGATAGGCGGCCAAGGCAGGCGGCGGGTTTTGCAACACTTCACGGGTGTCAAACGCGCCCGTGATTTTGTGGTCTGCCACCAAAATGGTTTTGGGCGCGATACGCAGCGCATCACTGGGATCATGCGTCACCATCAACACCGTGGCCCCCGACTGCATGACAACATCGGCCAGTAAATCCAACATTTCTTGCTTTAACGCAGGTCCCAACGCGGCAAAGGGTTCATCCAGCAATACAATCGGTTTGACCTGTAACATCACTCGCGCCAGCGCTGCGCGGCTGATCTGGCCGCCAGATAACTGCGCCGGTTTGCGTTCGGCCATCCCCGTTAAATTGACCCGATCCAGCACCTGCAAAATGCGGTCATGTTGGTCGGCGGTGATGCGGGATTTATGCGTCAGCGCCAGCGCAATGTTGCGATAAATGGTCAAATGCGGAAACAGGTTATTATCCTGAAACAACATGGCAACGGGTCGCTGCGCGGGGGCCAGCCCAGTGATATCTGTGCCCCGCCACAAAATGCGTCCCTGCAGCGGGCGGTCAAAACCCGCCAGCACCGACAACAGGGTTGATTTCCCCGCCCCTGACGGCCCCAAAACCGCGTGAACCCCTGCATCCAGCATCAAGGCATCCGTGGATAGGTGAAAATTGCCCTGATGAATGTACAGGTCACTGATCTTTAACATCGCGTCGCCCCCAGTAATCGCAAATTGCGAAAATCCCCAGTGATAGTGTCAATAACACAACCGCGCCCGCGGCGGCCTGATCCATACGGTATGCGCCCATCAATTGGTAAATCTTTAACGGTAAAGTGGCCTGCTCGGATGTACCAAACAACACGATGACCCCCAAATCCCCCATCGACAGCGCCGCCGTCACCCCCGCCGCAAACCCCAGCGGTTGACGCAGGCGCGGAATAAACACCCAGCGCAGCCATGCGATTGGCCCCAGCCCCAAAGATTGCGCCAATCGGGTGTAATTGACCCGTATCGTTTCCGCCGGTGGCCGCAATATCCGCAGCACAAAGGGCAACGATAAAACCGCATTCAACACACATGTCACGCCCAGCGCCCAGTCAAAGGGATTTGCAAAGGTCCGAATGATCAAAAACAATCCCGCCCCCAACACCAACGGCGAAATGGCCAGTCCTGCGGTTCCGATCACCTCGCCCAAGCGGGTGGTCAGCGGCAGGGCCAGCGCCAGACATAGCGCCGTAGAGACCGCCGCAATCGC
>CBFHVU010000004.1:5975-47733 GCA_965659465.1 uncultured Paracoccaceae bacterium
GCCCAAAAACACGATGGCGGCAGTGATCCACAGACCATCCCCAAAGGCGTTGCGCCAATGATCAACATGCCATTCAATCGCACGATCGCGTGTATTAGACACGGTTTCACGGCCCGAAATCATCACCGTAATCACAGTGGCGGCCCCTGCCAAGGCAGCTTGGATCAATGCCAAATTCGCAGCCTTGGCCAGATCAAAATCATACCGAAACGCTTGGTATATCGCCAATTCGATTGTCGTGGCCTTGGGCCCACCGCCCAATGTCAGCGCGACCGCAAAGCTGGACAAACAAATGACAAAGATAATGCCAAAGGCCGGCGGCAAAACCCGCACCAGCATCGGCCATTCGACCACACGAAATATTACCCAGCCCCGCAATCCCAACTGGCCCGCCAATCGCAGGTGTTCCGCAGGAACGCGCGACCACCCCTGCACAATCATACGGGTGGCCAATGGCAAATTGAAAAACACATGCACCAATAAAACGCCAGCAAGCCCATATATAGACACTGGTTCGACACCAAAGATACCCAAGGCACGGTTCACCAATCCGTTTTGGCCAAACACCGCCAAAACCCCCATCACCGCAATCAAAACTGGTAAAATAAACGGCGCACCCAATGCGGTCATCACCCAATTGCGTCCCCAAAAACGCCGCCGCGCCAGTGCACGCGCCAAAGGCACTGCCAAGGCGCAGGACAACAGCGCCGACAAAACCGATTGCATCAACGTAAACCGCAGTGCCGCCCAATCAGCCGCGCCAATGGCACGCCCCGACTGGGCCCAGCCCCAAACTGTCACCAGCGGGGCCAGAACCAACAGCGCGACAAACGCGCCGGTGATTATTGGGACAAGGCGGCGCGCCATTCTTCTATCACGGTGTCGCGCAGGTCTGCGGCCTGATTTTCATCCAAATAAACCGCCCGTGATGGGATCGGCAAATCAGCAAAGGCCTGCGGCCAGTCCGCCATCGGTTGCGCAGCGGGATAGGACCAGTTGGTCATCGGGATCAACGATTGGAACGCATCAGACATGACAAACGCCATGAATTGATCAGCCAATTCGGGTTGATCGGTTCCCGCCACCTTGGCCGCCAATTCGAAATAGGGGTAATGCCCTGCGTCAAAAATTGCCGCGCGTTTGGTGTCATCACCCTCGGCCAAGATGTGATAGGCGGGCGATGTATTAAACGACAACACAACCGCCGCCTCGCCATCGGTGAACAGGCCATAGGCTTCGGACCATCCCTTGGTCACGGTCAGGATATGGGGGGCCAAACGTTGCCAAAACGCCCCCGCCTGATCGCCATAGGTCGCCTTGACCCACAACACCAAGGCCAAACCAGAAATCGACGTCCGCGGATCTTGGATCACGATTTTCTGATTGTCGGGTAAATTCAACAAATCATCGAAACTGGTCAGCGGTGTCGTCACCCGTGTCGCGTCATACACAAAGGATACATAGGACCAGTTGAACGGCAAAAATACATCATCGGTCCAATCAATCGGCAAATCCAAATCCGCATTATTCTGCACATGCGGCGCAAACAAACCCGTGGACCGTGCTTTGCGTGTCACATCGGTGTTCAGACCAATGACAATATCTGCATCGGTCGATGGCCCGTCTAACATCAGGCGGGGCAATAAATCGCCTGCGGAAAATTGCAAATCACAGGCACAGGTTTCTTCAAACGCGGCCTCTATCGATGGGCCGGGTCCCCATTCAGATGTGAAATAATCAGGCGCATAGACGTTCAAAACGGGTGTTTCAGCCGCCGCCGCAGTTGCAAAAATGACGCCCGCAGCAAGGGATAGGTATTTCATTCAATCTCTCCTTTAGCATGCGGAGAGACGTGTGGGCGATGACCCAAACCTTCCCTCCGCCGGTTTTAACCGGATCAGGTTCAACGGGTCCGCAATCGCGTCTCAGCCAGTCTGGCACCCCGAGGTATCCGCTATTTACCCCGCTTGGTCCCAACGTACAAGATGAAATCGCTTGAGCCTTGGCCATCATACCGCTAGAGACATAAACCAAAGGAGATCAGGACATGAGCGTTAACACCTTTGGACATCTTTTCCGCGTCACAACATGGGGCGAAAGCCACGGGCCAGCCTTGGGTGCGACTGTCGATGGCTGCCCCCCAGGTGTGACGATTGGCGCGGCTGATCTGCAACAGTGGCTGGACAAACGCAAACCCGGCCAAAACAAATTCACCACGCAACGGCGCGAACCCGATCAGGTGCAAATATTGTCTGGTGTGTTTGATGGGCAATCCACCGGCACACCCATCCAATTGATGATCGAAAACACCGATCAACGGTCCAAGGACTACGGCAATATTTCCGAAACCTTCCGCCCGGGTCACGCCGATATCACCTATTGGCAAAAATACGGCATCCGCGATTATCGCGGCGGCGGTCGATCCTCGGCGCGCGAAACGGCAGCACGCGTGGCAGCGGGCGGCATTGCACGCGCTGCATTGAAAACACTGGCCCCAAATCTGCAAATTACGGGCTACATGACGCAAATCGGGCCACATAAAATCAACCCAAACAATTTCGACTGGGATCAAATCGACCAAAACGAATTTTGGACCCCTGATGCACAGGCCGCCTCAGATTGGGCCACCTACCTTGACGATATCCGCAAATCCCACGACTCTGTCGGCGCAGTGATCGAGGTCACCGCCCGCAACGCCCCCGCAGGTCTGGGCGCACCAATCTATGGCAAACTCGACACAGACCTTGCCGCCGCCATGATGTCCATCAACGCGGTCAAAGGTGTCGAAATCGGCCAAGGCATGAACGCCGCCGCCCTAACAGGTTCCGAAAATGCAGACGAAATATTTATGGGCAACGACGGCCAGCCAGTCTATTCCTCAAACAATGCTGGCGGCATCTTGGGCGGTATCTCAACCGGTCAGGACATTGTGGTCCGCTTTGCGGTCAAACCCACGTCATCGATCCTCACCCCACGTCAATCCATCACCAAATCCGGCGACCCAATCCAAGTTGTGACCAAAGGCCGCCATGACCCCTGCGTCGGCATCCGCGCCGTCCCCGTGAGCGAGGCGATGATGGCCTGCGTCATCCTAGATCACATCCTTCTACACCGTGGTCAAATCGGCAAAAACCGCGGCAAAATCGGCAAATAACCGCTTTCATTTTTGTGAAAATACTCTCGGGGGTGCGGGGGCAGACAGCCCCCGCCTGATCCGCTGCAAATCACCCAGCGTGTCAACATCGTGCAATTCGTCACAATACCCAACGGTCCACCGATCCATCTGCGCGATGGTTTGCGACAATGTGTCGGCAACAGACCAGGTCACGCCCTCAAATAATCTGGGCGGACATCTATGCCCAGCCCGCGCGCCAACCAACCAAAATCCACCGTCGGCGGCGGGCCCAAACACAAAATCGCGGCCCTGTAATGCGTCGAACGCCGCGCGAATATGCGCCTGCGTCACATCAGGAATATCCCCGCCAATCAGACAAACAGGACCCGTGGACGCGTACGCTAATAAACGCGCCATACGCACACCCAAATCACCCCGTCCCTGCGGCACCCTCGGAATATCTGCAGGCCAAAACCGGCTGGCCATTCCATCACGATCGGGGGATACCGCCAACACAATATCCCACCGCCGATCCCGCAAACGGCGGATCAGGCTGCGGGTTTGATGGCGAAACCACAATGCGGCGGCGGTCATACCGATATCGCGGCCCAACCGCGTTTTGACCCGGCCGGGGACCGGCTCTTTGACCATGATGATCAGCGTAGGGCGGACTCTAGGCAAAATAATCCTGCAAAATACGGCTATAGATGGATTTCAACTGAGTGATCTGGGCAACCTCGACCCGTTCATCAACCGAATGCATGGTTTTGCCCACCAACCCAAATTCGGTGACGGGGCACAGGTCTTTGACAAATCGCGCATCTGATGTGCCGCCCGTGGTCGACATTTCGGGGGTGACCCCCAATTCAGCCCGAACGGCGCGCGCAATCAAATCCGACAATTCACCGGGCGGGGTGATAAAGCTCTCTCCAGACACCTTTATGCGCAGATCAAAGGTAATCCCCGTCTCGTCTGCCACCTGATCCACCATGCTTTTCAGCCATTGGGTCAGGCTGTCACCCGAATGTAAATCGTTGAACCGAATATTTACCGTTGCGCTACACTGCGCAGGGATCACATTGGTGGCGGGGTTGCCCGTGTCCACCGTTGTAATCGCTAGGTTCGAGGCATCGAAATGATCCGTACCCTGATCCAATTCATGACTGGCCAAACGATCCATCAACCGCACCATGGCGGTCACGGGGTTATTCGCGCGATGCGGATAGGCCGAATGCCCCTGCACCCCTGTCGCCGTAAAAAACGCCGTTAACGATCCACGGCGACCAATTTTCATCATCTGCCCCATGGTGTCAGGGCTGGTGGGTTCGCCCACCAAACAATGATCCATGGTTTCCCCATTGGCGCGCATCCAATCCAGAATGGCGGTGGTCCCGTCCAATGCGTCGCCCTCTTCGTCACCAGTGATGGTGATCACGACCGACCCATCGGGCGGGGTATCGGCCACAAAATCAATCGCGGCCGCCACGAATGCGGCGACGCCCGATTTCATATCTGTGGCCCCGCGCCCATACATAAACCCATCACGAATTTCCGCACCAAAGGGGTCCACCGTCCACGCCGCAGCATCGCCCACAGGTACCACATCCGTATGCCCATTAAATCCAAAGGTGCGCCCATTTTTCCCCGCACCCCAGCGGGCAAACAAATTGTGAATGCCGCCGCGTTCAATGCGGGTACAGGTGAACCCATTTGCGGATAAAACAGTCTCTAACAAGGTGATTGCACCCCCTTCGGCGGGTGTAACCGATGGGCATTTGATCAAATCAGCGGTTAATTGGATCGGGTCGATTGTCATGATCTTTCCAGTTTCAAATGTTTCGTTACAGCCGTGACCATATCCGTGGCACTGTGCAGTATATCGACGGCACCCGCGGTGGTTAATTCATCCAGCGTGCCAAACCCGTATAGCGCACCCAAACAGCCCATGCCATTGTTGCGCGCCCCGATCACATCATAGTGACGATCGCCGATCATAATGGCGTCGCGCGCGTCACAGCCAGATTGCGCCAGGCCATAGGCCAGCAATTCGGTTTTATCGGTGCGGGTGCCATCCAATTCCGACCCGAATTCATAATCCAGATAATCAGACACCCCGAAATGCGCCACAATATCACAGGCATAGGCAATGGGTTTCGATGTAGCCAAACACAACCGATAGCCGCGCGATTTCAGATCGGATAATTGCCCCAATACCCCATCATAGAGACGGTTATTAAACATTTCTCCGCCACGATAGGCATCGCGGTAATGGGCCACCGTTTGATCATGCAATTCTGCCGGCATGCCCAGTTTTGTCAAACTGTCCCACAGGGATGGGCCCACAACCCAATTGGCATCATCGCCCAAATCGGGATACCCCATTTGGCCCAGCGCATAATTAAACGAACTTATAATCCCCGGACCCGAATCCGTCAATGTGCCGTCCAGATCCAGAAACACAAAACCCATCAGTGAACCACATCCGGATCCAGATTTTCATCGCCAAAAAACGGCGTCATCTGCGCCACGACGACCGAATTTTCATCCAAGGCCCGTTGCATCAGGGCGCGTTCGTCATCGTCGATGTCATGGCCCTGTTCAATGCGTTCATCCAAGGTGCCATAGCCCGTCACGTCCAGCGGTGCCAAATCGGCCTGTTTCAGAATGGCCACAGTTTCGCGCACGGCCTCGGCCTCGTCCACGCCACTGGCATAACACATCAGTGCAGCACCCGTTGACTTGGGCGGCAAGCCGTCTTCTTTCGATCTGCCCACTTGGACCAACAGGGTAAAGACCTGCTGTTTCTTGGGGGTCTTGGGTTTTTCAGACATTTCACGGCCTTATCGTTAAATCATATCTCCATATGATTAGACCTGCAGCGCGCTGAATGCAAATGGTGAAAGGATACAATCAATACGACCAATATATCGAGTATTTGTCGCCTGAATTGGGTTGTGTCACGGACAGCATTGCGCGCAGCCCCTGCATGCGAAAGGATGCGTTTGGCATCTCTTCGATGGGGACCAATTTGGAATTGATCAATGCCGATCCTTTGCAAAATTCGGGCGGTGCGGGAAAGGTGACGGACATATTCAATATGCCGGTCGGTGTTCCAATCGTGTTGGAAATTTCCTTGCGCCCTTTTTCGGTAAAGGCCCGCGCTTTGTACGTTAGGTGGCGCTGGAAATCTTGGCCGGTTATCAGCGGGCGCGGTAAATCAATCGCGTAAAAGACATATCTGCCGCGCTCTTCGACCCGATCTGGTGCGCGTCCGTTTAGAAATATGTCGAATATTTCACCGGGGAAATCGATGGATGTTGAAATTTCGCGCACCTCGCCCCGAACAACGATACCCCGTTGACGCCGATTATAGATACTGACCGCCCAATCTGGTGTTATTTCAATATCATAATCAATCGTGTCATAGAATAAATTGGTCCCCCTAGACAAATCGCCATAGGCAGCCAGAAATTTCATGACTTTCGGCGCACAATCGCGATATGAGGTTGCGTCAAATTTGGTCAAAACCGCTTTGGTATGCGCTTTGACCGTTTCGGGGGAAATGTTCATGTGTTTCGCAATTTCGCTGCGCGTTGCGCCATGGGCTGTCAATTCCAGAACCTCGAATTGGCGTTCGGTTAAACTGGGCGGACGGACATAGGGCATTTGGGCTGCTTTTGTCATGTTTTGCCGAACCAGATTGGGAATTGGGACGCGGTGGGGTTCAGGGGTGGTTGTCCCAGATGATGCAGGACGATCTAACACAAGTGTGGCAATAATTGCGCAAATGACACAAGGAAAACCAATGTAACCTGTCAAAATGATAACGCGGTCCAATAACCAATTTGTGACACGATTTATCACCGTGACCAACATCAACAGTTGAACTGATCGCCTGTTTTTACTATGGGTTGAACAAATTACCCCTAGCAATAAGGATCCGTCATGTATCGTTCAAGAACGTCCACCCACGGCCGCAATATGGCTGGCGCACGCGGGCTATGGCGCGCAACAGGGATGAAGGATAGCGATTTCGGCAAACCGATCATCGCAATCGTAAATTCATTTACACAATTCGTTCCCGGTCACGTCCACCTGAAAGATCTGGGCCAAATGGTCGCCCGCGAAGTCGAAGCCGCAGGCGGTGTCGCCAAGGAATTCAACACCATCGCGGTGGATGACGGGATTGCTATGGGCCATGACGGAATGCTGTATTCCCTGCCATCACGCGAAATCATTGCCGATAGCGTCGAATATATGGTCAACGCCCATTGTGCCGATGCGATGGTCTGTATTTCCAACTGTGATAAAATTACCCCCGGTATGTTGATGGCCGCAATGCGGTTGAACATTCCAGCCGTGTTCGTATCGGGTGGCCCGATGGAGGCCGGCAAAGTTATTTGGGACGGCAAAGAAAAGGCGCTGGATCTGGTCGATGCAATGGTCGCGGCCGCCGATGACAAATACACCGACGAACAGGTCGAGGAAATCGAACAAAACGCTTGCCCCACATGTGGGTCGTGTTCGGGTATGTTTACCGCCAATTCCATGAACTGCTTGACCGAGGCGCTGGGCCTGTCCCTGCCCGGGAACGGATCAACATTGGCCACACACGCGGACCGCAAAGAATTGTTCCTGCGCGCAGGTCGCCGCATCGTGGAAATGGCCAAGGCCTGCTATGAACAGGGTGACGCCAACATGTTGCCCCGTAACATCGCAACGTTTGAAGCATTTGAAAACGCGATGTCGTTGGATATCGCAATGGGCGGATCCACGAACACCGTTTTGCACCTGCTGGCCGCCGCCTATGAGGGCGAAGTTAATTTCTCAATGGACGATATCGACCGCCTATCGCGCAAGGTGCCCTGCCTGTCCAAGGTGGCCCCTGCAAAATCCGACGTCCATATGGAGGACGTCCACCGCGCGGGTGGCATCATGGCGATTTTGGGTGAATTGGACCGCGCCGGGTTGATCCACCGCGATTGCCGCACGGTTCACGAACCCACCATCGGTGATGCGCTGAACAAATGGGACGTCATGCGCACCAACGATCCTGATGTGCATAACTTTTTCCGCGCGGCCCCCGGTGGCGTACGCACGACCCAAGCGTTTAGCCAAAGCCGCCGCTATGACAGCGTCGATATGGACCGCGCTGGCGGCGTGATCCGCAGCAAAGAAAATGCCTTTTCCCAGGATGGTGGTTTGGCCGTGTTGTTCGGCAATCTGGCAGAACACGGCTGTATCGTGAAAACGGCCGGTGTGGATGACAGCATCCTGAAATTTTCAGGCCCCGCCTATGTTGTGGAATCCCAAGATGACGCCGTCAACGACATTCTGACCGGCAAAGTCAAAGAGGGCGATGTCGTCATCATCCGTTACGAAGGTCCGCGCGGCGGCCCGGGTATGCAAGAAATGCTATACCCCACATCCTATCTGAAATCCAAAGGGTTGGGCGCGGCCTGTGCCTTGGTCACAGATGGTCGTTTTTCAGGCGGCACATCGGGTCTGTCCATCGGCCACGTATCCCCCGAGGCAGCCGAGGGCGGCACAATCGGTCTGGTCGAACATGGCGATTTGATCGAAATCGACATTCCAAACCGGTCCATCAATTTGGCCGTGTCAGATGATGTTTTGGACGAACGCCGTGCCAAACAGGATGCCGCAGGTTGGACCCCAGCCAAACCGCGCAAGCGCAAGGTTACAACAGCATTGCGCGCCTATGCTGCGCTGACAACCTCTGCCGCCAAAGGCGCGGTTCGCGTGGTCGAATAAAAAAACAACAGGCCTGCGCAAATCTGCGCGGGTCTGTGCGCAGGTCTGTGCCCCTATGCCGAATACCGACGGCGCAGGATGCGCAAAAATTCCTGATAATCGTCAAACGGTATCGCGTTTTGGAAATATGACAGGGGTTCGTTTCGGTACCCTTGGGTAAAAACCGCAAAATCAACGCCCGCGTTTTGTGCCGTTTGATAATCCACCGGACTATCCCCAACATATAACACCTCATCCGCCTGTAACCGCGACATGGTTTCACGCAATGGCGCAGGGTCAGGTTTTTTCACCGCCAAACTGTCGCCCCCAATCACCGCATCAAAATACTGTGCAATCTGCAGGTGATCCAAAATATGCACCGCTGGCGCATAGGGTTTGTTGGTACATAGCCCAATTTTCACCCCAGCGTCGCGCAAATACGCCAACGCGTCCAAACAATCAGGATACAGCGTGGTCAGCCCCAAGGGATTTTCATTGTAATACGTCATCAAACGCTGCGTTAGGTCGGTTTGTACACCATCGACCAAACCCGCCCGCACATGCACCCGTTCGGCCAGTTTGGGCAATCCATTTCCGATAAAGGATATGACAGTTGGCAAATCTAACGGCGCACACCCAAAATCTGCCAAGGCCCGATTGACCGCGGCCTGAATATCAGGCGCGCTGTCAATCAATGTGCCATCAAGGTCAAATATAACAGCCCGCATGACACCACCCTGCCCGATTGTTGGCATGATAACTACAAGGCCGCTGTCGCGGCCGCGCGAATGGCTGCGATGTTGTTGCCATAAACATCGGCCGTATCAACCGACCCGCCACGGAACACGGCCGATCCAGCGACCAGCACATCCGCGCCCGCCGCCGCCATCAATGGCGCTGTCGTCGGATCCATGCCACCGTCAATTTCAATATGGATCGGACGATCCCCGATCATGTCGCGCAGTTTGCGTACTTTGGCCGTCATATCAATGTATTTCTGACCGCCAAATCCGGGATTTACCGTCATCACACAAACCAAATCTGTCAAATCCAGCAAATGTTCCACTGTTTCGGCCGGTGTGCCCGGATTCAGGGCAACGCCCGCCTTCATCCCTGCGCCGCGAATGGCCTGCAATGTGCGGTGAATATGTGGCCCTGCCTCGATATGGGCGGTCAGAATATCCGCCCCCGCATCGGCATAGGCATCGATATAGGGATCAACCGGCGCAATCATCAAATGCACATCCATCACCGTTTTCACATGGGGCCGAAACGCCTTGACCGCGGGCGAGCCAAAGGTCAGGTTCGGCACAAAATGCCCGTCCATGACATCAATATGCACCCAATCGGCCCCCTGCGATTCAATCGCGCGGATTTCTGCACCAAAATTGGCGAAATCGGCAGACAGAATGGATGGTGCGATTTTAATGGAACGGTCAAAGGCCATGGGGGCTCTCCTAATATCAGGTGTTTGTTGGGTGTCTAGTACGCGACCCCCAACAAGCGCAAGAATTTAGTGCGCCCGCGCGACAATTCACCCGTTATTCATACCGCCACGTTGTGATAATTTCCATCGCCTCTTGGGCCGTATCCACGAATTTGAACAGATCCAGATCAGCACGCGAAATCGTCCCCGCGTCTGACAGTGCCTGCCAATTTATAATGTCATTCCAAAATTCACGCCCAAACAGCAAAAATGGTACCGGCGCCATGCGATTGGTCTGGATCAATGTCAGCGCCTCAAACAACTCATCCAAGGTGCCAAATCCCCCAGGGAACACGCAAATTGCCTTGGACCTCATCAAAAAATGCATTTTGCGAATGGCAAAATAATGGAAATTGAAACACAATTCCGGTGTCACATAGGCATTGGGCGCCTGTTCATGGGGTAACACAATATTCAACCCAACCGATTTTCCACCCGCATCCATGGCACCACGGTTGCCCGCCTCCATCACACCGGGGCCACCGCCAGTCGTGACAACAAATTCACCGCCGCCCAGCGATTGGCTGTATTGCGTGATCTGACGCGCCAATTCCCGTGCTTGGGTGTAATACTGGGTCAATTCGGCCAGCTTGGGCGCCTTGGCCTGATCTGCATGCACAGGATCAGGAATCCGCGCGCCCCCAAACAAAACAACCGTCGACAAAATACCCTGCTCATCCAAGGCCAGTTCGGGTTTCAACAACTCTAACTGCAACCGCACCGGCCGCAGATCGTCGCGCACCAGAAATTCATCGTCAGCAAAGGCCAACCGATAGGCCGGCGATTGCGTTTGCGGCGTAACAGGCACACTGGTTGCCGTGGATTTGTCCGTAACCGCGTCGCGAAATAACCGCGTTGTTTTCCGTGTCATATTTACATCCCCTTGTTTGACTTTATCTTACGCCTAAAAATATTGTATCACCAGCGAATGAAAGCTATAGCGCTTAAAAGAAATTTCCGGATAGGAGACCGCCCATGTCCAACACTCACCTAGAAACCGCAATCGAAGCCGCGTGGGACGCCCGCGACGCCATCACCCCCGCCACAACCGGCGAAACCCGTGAAGCCATCGAAGAAACCCTAAACGCCCTAGACAGCGGCAAACTCCGAGTGGCCGAAAAAATGGAAAACGGCGATTGGCACGTAAATCAATGGGCGAAAAAAGCCGTGCTGTTGGGATTTCGGATTAAAGACATGGAAATCCAATCCGGCGGACCCCAAGGCAGCGGCTGGTGGGACAAAGTTGACAGCAAATTTGCAGGTTGGGGCGAAAACCGATGGCGCGCCGCAGGGTTCCGCGCGGTTCCAAACTGCGTCGTTCGCAAATCCGCCTATATCGCACCAGGCGTGGTATTGATGCCTTCCTTTGTCAACCTCGGCGCCTATGTGGATCAGGGAACAATGGTAGACACATGGGCAACCGTCGGCAGCTGCGCCCAGATCGGTAAAAATGTGCACCTGTCCGGTGGCGTTGGCATCGGTGGCGTACTTGAGCCCATGCAAGCCGGCCCAACCATCATCGAAGACAACTGCTTTATCGGCGCACGATCAGAAGTCGTCGAAGGTTGTATCATCCGCGAAGGGTCAGTCCTAGGAATGGGTGTCTATATCGGCCAATCCACAAAAATTGTCGACCGAGAAACAGGCGAGGTCATGTACGGCGAAGTCCCGCCATACTCAGTCGTCGTTTCCGGCTCAATGCCATCTAAAAACGGGATCAATCTTTATTGCGCAGTCATTGTAAAACGGGTTGATGAAAAAACACGCAGCAAAACCGGTATCAATGAATTGCTGCGGGATTAAACAGATTTGTTTCTACCGAAACAAACGGGGGCCTTTCGGCCCCCTTTTTTGAGTATTTTTACAAAAATGAAAATCAAAGTAACCGAGAACTTGGTGCTTTCATTTTTGCACCAAATACTCTGGGGTGAATTGGCCCCATCGGGGCCAAGGGGGGCAAAGCCCCCGCTTTCATACCTAGCAACAAGCCGCGACTGCCCGCTTTGTCATTACCGTGACCAAATGGGCACGATATTCGGATGTTCCGTGTAAATCCGAAATCATTCCAGTTGAAGCAACGGCCAATCCGTTTAATGAATCAGGGCTAAAGTTTCCGGAAAGCGCCGTTTCAGCCTCAGTCCAACGAAATACTCCCTCCTCTGAAGCGCCTGTCACAGCAACCCTGACACCACCGGCATATTTCGCGACAAAAACACCCACCATTGCAAAACGCGAAGCGGGTTGTTCGAATTTTTGATAATTCGCTGCCTGCGGAATGGGGAACCGGACACCGGTTATGATTTCACCTTCGTCCAGGGCCGTGGTGAACATCCCTTGGAAAAAATCATCGGCGGCGATTTCGCGGGTGTCGGTTATGACCGTCGCCCCAGATGCCAAGACAGCAGACGGATAACAGGCGGCGGGGTCATTATTGGCCACCGATCCACCTATGGTTCCCCGATTGCGCACAGCAGGATCGCCGATGCCTGCCGCCAGTGCAGCCAGAGCAGGGTAGGCGCCTGCTTGGGCGGCAACGGTTGCGTGTGTGGTGGCCCCGCCGATTGTCAGGCTGCCATCGTCGTTTTGGCAAACACCCTTCATTTCGGCGATCCCTGTCAGGCTGACTAGTTTTGACGGGCTAGCAAGGCGTTGTTTCATGGTGGGGATCAGCGTTTGACCACCGCCCAAAGGCTGCGCATCCTCGGTTGCAAGGGCGGCAACCGCGTCAGCGATTGTTGTTGGTTTTTCAAAGTCAAAGTTATACATGTCGGATCCCTTCCCTTAACCTTGCATTGCAGCCCAGACGCGCTGGGGCGAAACGGGCATATCGATATGTGTGACGTGTTTGAACCCACCAGATTGCAGCGCGTCAACCACGGCATTCACCACCGCGGGGGGGGACCCGATGGCACCGGCTTCGCCGCAGCCTTTCACGCCCAATGGGTTGTGCGTGCAGGGTGTTTGGCACGAATGGTCAACCGTATAGAACGGCACATCGGACGCACGCGGCATTGCGTAATCCATGTAGGATGCGCTTAGCAGCTGGCCATTTTCGTCATAGACACAATTTTCCAACAACGCCTGACCAATACCCTGACCCACGCCGCCGTGGACCTGACCGGTGACGATCATGGGATTGACGATGTTGCCAAAATCATCAGCTGCGCTGAACCGTTCTACGGTCACTTTGCCAGTTTCTGGATCCACTTCGACCTCGCAGGCATAGGCGCCTGAGGGATAGGTAAAGTTGGACGGATCATAGAATGCCGTTTCCTCAAGGCCTGGTTCGATATCCTCAAGCGGATAGTTATGGGGCACATAAGCGGCCAGTGTGACATCGCCCCAAGCACAGGATTTATCGGTGCCTTTGACAGTGAACTGCCCATCTTTCAGTTCGATATCTGCCTCGGATGCCTCAAGCATGTGGGATGCGATTTTCTTGGCTTTGTTAATGATCTTTTCTGTGGCGCGCACCATGGCTGACCCACAAACCGCAAGTGATCGGGACCCATAGGTGCCCATCCCGAAGGGGATTTTTGAACTGTCGCCATGCACGATTTCGATCATGCTGTCATCGATGCCCAGCATATCCGCCACAACTTGGGGGAATGCGGTTTCGTGGCCTTGGCCGTGGCTGTGTGCGCCGACCATGACGCTGATCGAACCGGTGGCATTCACACGCACGGTTGCTGCATCATACAGACCCGCACGCGCACCCAACTGGCCCACCAGATTGGACGGCGCGATTCCACAAGCCTCGATATAGCAGTTAACGCCCAAACCGCGCAGTTTGCCGCGGGCCTCGGATTCTTTGCGGCGGGCCTCAAATCCGGACAGGTCTGCGATTTCTTCTAGCTTGTCCATGGTGGCGACATAGTCACCCGTGTCATATTCCACGGCAACGGGGGTTGCATAGGGGAATTGGGTGATAAAGTTTTGCCGCCGCAGCGCGATTGGATCAACGCCCAATTCACGCGCCGCTTTGTCAACTAAACGTTCCAATTGATATGTGGCCTCGGGGCGACCAGCACCGCGATAGGCATCCACTGGAACGGTGTTGGTAAACACAGCCTTAACATTTACATAGATCAGCGGCGTTTTATAGTTGCCCGCCATCAATGTGCCATGCAGCCATGTGGGAACCGATGGCGCAAAGGTGGACAGATAGGCCCCCATATTGGCATAGGTTTCGGTGCGAATGGCCTGGAAATTGTTATCGGCATCCAGCGCCAATTCAATTTTTGTCACATGATCACGGCCATGGGCATCGGACATGAATGCCTCGGACCGAGAGGATGTCCATTTAACCGCACGATTAAGCTGACGCGCGGCGAATGTGCAAAATGCCTCTTCTGCATAGTGGAAAATTTTGGTGCCAAAACCACCACCCACATCAGGGGCAACAACGCGCAATTTATGTTCCGGGATCCCCAAAACAAAGGCACCCATCAGCAAACGAATGACGTGTGGGTTTTGCGATGTGGTAAACAGCGTGCTTTCATCGTTGGCGCGGTTGTAATCGCCAACGGCAACGCGGGGTTCCATGGGATTGGCGACCAAGCGGTTGTTGACTAATTCCAATGTTGTCACATGGGCGGCCTCTTCGAAGGCTTTGTTTACGGCATCGCGGTTTTCTTCGACAAAACCCCAGTCGTAACATAGGTTGCTGTCTAGATCGTCATGCACCTTGGTGGCACCGGGTTCCAGCGCCTGTTTCATATCAACAACGGCCGGTAATTCGGTAATGTCCAGATCAATCGCCTCGGCGGCATCGCGGGCCTGTTCCAGCGTTTCGGCCACAATGGCCGCAATGGGGTCGCCGACATGGCGTACCTTGCCCTGTGCCAAAACGGGGTGGGCGGGTTCCTGCATGGGGTTGCCGTGTTTGTCGGTCACCTGCCAACCGCATGGAATGCTGCCGATACCTTCGAAATCGGCGCCGGTGAAAATGCGTACAACGCCTGGCATTGCAGCCGCCGCCGCGGTGTCGATTGAATTGATTTTACCATGCGCCATATCTGAGCGTAGGAAATACACATGCGCTTGGCCATGAATGTTAATGTCGTCGGTATACTGTCCGGTTCCGGTCAGAAAACGAATATCCTCGCGCCGCTTGGGGCTGGCGCCGATGCCGCTATCTTTGGGCATATTAAATCCTCCCTTATGTTTATTATTCTGCGGCGATTTGGCTGACATCCTGTCCGGACGCGGCCAAAATTGCCTTGACGATGTTGTGGTATCCTGTGCAGCGGCAAATATTGCCCTCTAGGTGGTGGCGCACTTCGGCTTCGGTCGGTTTGGGGTTGTTTTTCAACAAATCCGCAGCCGCCATCACCATGCCAGGTGTGCAGTATCCACACTGCAAACCATGGTGTTCCTGAAATGCCGCCTGAATCGCGTTCAGGGTGCCATCGGGGGCGGCCTGACCTTCGATTGTGGCGACATCTGTGCCGTCGGCCTCGGCTGCGAACATGGTGCAGGATTTCACTGCAACCCCATCAACATGCACCGTACAGGCCCCACATTGGCTGGTATCACAGCCGACATGCGTACCGGTCAGGCGCAGATCTTTGCGCAGGAAATCGACCAATAATGTGCGGCCCTCAACATCACCGGAAACGGATTTCCCGTTTACGGTCATCGTAATTTTTGTCATTTAGTCCTCCCAATTATAATAGTCTTGTCTAGCTGATTATTTTTTGAACCATCCCTTTTTCGCGGGTGGGGTTTCAGCGTCATTTTCATCCGCAGCGGTGTCTGTGTCATCCGTTTCAGACACAGCATCGCGGAAATTTTCGAAAAACTGGTCTGCCATTTTCTTGGCAAATCCATCAATGATGCGGCTGCCCAGCTGGGCCAATTTGCCGCCCACTTTGGCCTCAACCTCATAGGATAACAGCGTGCCGCCATCTTGGTCGGTTAGGACCACATTTGCGCCCCCCTTGGCGAAACCTGCGGCACCGCCTTTGCCCTCTCCGGTAAGGGTCAGGGATGTTTGATCAACCATGTCAGACAGGGTCACCGCGCCTTTGAATGTGGCTTTGACGGGGCCCACTTTCTGGGTGACGGTGGCTTCAAACCCGTCTTGGGCGGTGCCAGCCATTTCGGTGCACCCGGGGACGCATTCCTTTAACACCTCGGGCGATAACAGGGCTTGCCATACTGTTTCGCGGTCGGCCGGTATCAGTTTTGCGTCACTTAGTTTCATATTTGCCCCTGTTTCATTCGGTAAATCATGCAGTGTCGTGGTTCACGATGTGCAGCCGATCGCAGATGTGCAATTCTTGTCAAAGTTGCATCCAAAGAAATTTCGACGGCTTTACAGCCATTCAAGGGGTGAAATGACGTTTCGTCAACTGTTTTTACAGAACATCACACTTTTGCGCGAAAGGGCGTTTATTTGCGACGGCGCAAATAGACATAATAAGCACCGCCGCCGCCATGTTTTATGTGCGCTTCGGTGACTTGTAAAACCAAGGGCGCAAGCGGGGCCATGCGCAACCATTGTGGCACCTGATGGCGCAAAACACCCATCTGACGTGGAATCGGTCCATCATCTCGCGATTTTTTGCCTTTGCCTGTGATGACCAACAACAACCGCAACCCGCGTGAATGGCCGTTCAACACAAACCCCACAAGGGCAGGGTGCGCCTGCTGCAATGTCATACCATGTAAATCAATCGTGGCCTCGGGGCCCAATTTGCCACGGCGCATTTTGCCATAGGCCTTGGCATCCATTTGAACCGGATTGCGTGACAGCGCGCTGGCGATCGAAGGTTTCAAATCGTGCGTCTCAGAAGCAGTTCCTGCGCGTTCGCCTATGTTAAACGGCATGATTGGCGCCGGATCGGTCACACGCGGCGTCGAAGATTTTTTCGGCTTTAACGATGTAGGCAACGCACGTTTTTTGGCCGCGTTGTGCAATGGCTTGGCGGTCTTGGCAACTTTGTTCCAAAGCTCTTGGTCATCTGAATTCAGCGAACGGCGTTTCATGGGTCATTTTGATCTAGCAGGGACAGCGCCCTTTTAACCGGCAATAACACAAATAGCGACCCTGCGTCTTTTATTTTGCTGGCCTCTTGGCCCGCGGCGGCACCGCTGCCCATGAAAATATCTGCGCGCTGTGCGCCCTTGATCACGGAACCGGTATCTTGGCCGATCATTAACCGCCGCAGGGGATTGGCCCCATGGGTTTCGATCCAAACCGGTGCGCCCAGTGGGACATATTCGGGGTCAATCGCAACAGTGCGTTTTGTGGTCAACGAACGGTTCATTGCGCCTAACGGTCCTTTGTTTTCCGCGATACTTAATTCGCGAAAAAATACGAAAGACGGGTTATGTTGTAATATCGCACGTCCATCATTGGGGTTTGCGCGCACCCAGCGTTTGATTGATGCGGCTGATGCCTGATGTTTTCCCAAAATACCGCGGCGAACCATTTCTTGCCCCACCGATCGGTGTTGATGGCCATTTGCGCCGCCATATCCAACACGCAACACGCGGCCATCCGTAAATCGCAACCGCCCTGATCCCTGAATTTGTAAAAACAACACATCAACCGGATCAGACGCCCAAGCAATTTCCAAGCCACGATTTTGCAAAATTCCGCGGTTTTCCAATTCGCCGCGACTGTACCATACACCCGATTTGGGCATTTCTGGGGGGACGCGATAGATGGGATAGGCATATTTGGATGTGCGGACCCGCGAAACGGTCTGTTCTGGTTCGAAATATTCGGTAAATTTCGCATCATCACCATCGCGTATCATGACCGGTTTGAAAAACACCTGAAAAAACGTCTTGGCATCATCTGTGTACTGCGCAAATGCGCATAGGGTTTGCCAATCTGTTGCTTTCAGATCGGGGCATGTTTCCAAAAATGCGGCCAAGGCTTGGTCATGTTGATCGCGTTGCCAACCGTCCAAGTCATTGAATTCATGAACCGAAACTGTTAACGATTGCGCCATAACCGGCGCGACGCCAAGCGCCGCAAGCCAAGTTATCAAGCGCCGTGAAATCACTCACCTGTTGCAACCAACTGCCAATTAGGATCGCCCATGCCCATTGTGCGTGAATATGTCCAAGTGTCCTTTTGGCGTTTGATCTGTTTGGCGTCGCCTTCGACGATATCACCATCGGCATTGCGCACAACGGATGTCATTTCAGCATTATACGCAACCGTAATATCGGCCGTTCTGGTCACATCATCAAAGTTTGCAGAAACCAACCGCATTTCGCGCAGACCGATAAAGTTTGCCTCAACGCTCAGGCCTTGCGCCTCGCGGTTGGCAATCACATCGTCGAATATGTCAAGCACATCCGCAGAAATAAAGCCGCGCACCTCAGACAGGTCCCCCCGTTCAAAGGCCATCAAAATCATTTCATAGGCCATGCGCGCGCCGCCCAAAAATTCGTTGACGCTGAAATCGTTTTCCACACGCTTCATTTTTGCCAAGGCTTCGGCAGTGTCCGACCCTTTGGGTGCGTGATCCAGAATATCCATATCCTCGCCGCCATCAATCACCTGAAAATCGCGCTTAGGCTGCGGTTTGGGTTCAGCAAGGGGCGGTTTTTCATGCCCTTCACGCGTTCCAAGAACGCTGCTAAGGCGCATAATCAGAAAGACAGCAATACCAGCCAGAACCAAAAGTTCAATAATCGCAGGGTTCATTTAATTTCTCTTTTCATCAAAAGTAGATTTTTCGTTGCTTGATACTTATGTAGGGAACATGCCTGTGCAAGTCCACCGTGACAGCCCTTATGGAGACAATTTTATGTGGCTATTGATACTATTTATCGCGATTCCTGTTCTTGAAATTGCTTTGTTCATTCAGGTGGGCGGCTGGCTTGGTCTGTTTCCGACGCTGGCGATTGTGATTTTAACAGCCGTTTTGGGCACCTATCTGGTGCGCACCCAAGGTTTGGCAACCCTGTCCAATCTGCAAAACCGGTTTTCCCACCTGCAAGACCCCACAGAACCATTAGCACATGGTGCCATGATTTTATTTGCGGGCGCATTGCTGTTAACGCCCGGTTTTTTTACCGATGCGGTCGGATTTTTGTTATTAACCCCTGCGTTTCGTATCAAAGCCTTTGGCTGGGTCAAATCGCGGATCAAGGTTCAGTCGTTTACCATGGGCGGGCAAACCCACCCCGACGACAATGTCGTAGAGGCAGAGTTTAAGGATGTCACACCAAACCAAGACAGCCCATGGAATTCAAAAAATATATCTAAGGATTGAGCATCCTATACTGGCCTGATAAAACATAGCCAATTCGTATTAGGAGCAAGAAATGACCGACGAAACACAACCACAACAGCCCGTTCAGCCAAACATGAATATCTTGGCGCAGTACATCCGTGATATGTCTTTTGAAAATATCTTATCACAGAAGGGCATTTCCGGAGAAGTAAACCCAGACGTTCAAGTTCAGGTAAACCTAGATGCCCGTAAACGGACCGTTGAAAACCAGTTCGAAGTGGTCATCAAACTGAAAGTATCGTCCAAAAACAAAGAAACAGAGCAAAACCTGTTTCTGTTAGAGTTGGAATATGGCGGCATTTTCCAAGTGACCGGTGTACCAGACGAACAGCTGCACCCCTATCTGTTGATCGAATGCCCACGCATGTTGTTCCCATATCTACGCCGCATCGTATCCGACATCACGCGTGATGGTGGGTTCCCTGCGCTGAATTTGGACAATATCGATTTCTTGGCCCTATACCGTGCCGAAATCGCGCGCCGTCAGGCAGAAAGTGCGAAAAACGAACAGGGCAACGAAAACGCGACCGTCAACTAAGTGTTATTTGGAAAAGGTTTTCCAAACAGCATCTTGACCCAATTTTTCGACAAAGGCGGCGTGGGCCGCCTTTTCGTTTTCGGACAGACGGCTGGGCAGGGGGTTGGCCCGTTTGGTTGGCCGCCACTGTGTTTGACCATCCTGACCCGAATAACCACCCTGCGATGCAGACAATCCAAAATCGGGCTGGCGACCCCCGATCAGTTCCAAATATACCTCGGCCAATATTTCCGAATCCAACAACGCGCCGTGCAGGCTGCGTGATGAATTGTCGATATTGAACCGGCGACAAAGCGCGTCCAAGGACGCAGGTGAGCCTGGGAATTTTTGCCGCGCAATGGCCAGCGTATCAATCGCCTGTTCCCACGGGATTTGGGGGCGGTTGACCCATTTCAATTCCGCATTCAGAAATTTCACGTCAAAGGCGGCATTGTGAATAACCAGTTTCGCATCGCCAATGAAATCAACAAAATCCTGCGCAATGGCGGCAAACACCGGCTTGTCGCGCAAAAATTCATCGCCCAAACCATGCACTTTGAACGCCTCTTCGGGCATAGTCCGTTCGGGGTTGATGTATTGGTGATATGTTTTGCCTGTGGCCACATGGTTCCACAGCTCAACCGCGCCGATTTCAACGATGCGGTCCCCTGATTCAGGATCAAATCCGGTGGTTTCCGTATCCAAAACGATTTCACGCATTGATGCTAGTCCTTATGGTGTTCACTATATCGGCAACCTGTTGTTTGGCGTGGTCCAAACTGTCGGTGTGAATAACATAATCTGATTTTGCGACTTTGTCAGCGTTTGGCCATTGGCGGTCCAAAATTTGCTGAAATGTTTTTTCGTCCATCGTCTGACGCGCCATAACCCGTTGTTTTTGCGTTTCTGCATCGATGGACACGCAGGCCACGGCGTCCATGGCCCGATCAGCCCCCGTTTCGAACAACAGGGGGATGTCCAACACAACAATATCGGTGGTCGCGGTGGCGATAAAGTCTGCACGATGTTGGGCAACCAATGGGTGGATGATCTGTTCCAAGGCTTTGAACTTGGTCGGGTCGGCCATTAATTCCTGTTTCAACATATCGCGCGACACAGCCCCATTTTGCACAGCCGAGGGAAACACGGCCGCCACAGGATCCGCCGCGGGCCCCCGAGCAGCATAAAGCCGATGCACCGCCGCATCCGCATCCCAAACGGCGCAGCCGTGGTCGGCAAAAAACCCTGCGGTTGTGGATTTCCCCATTCCGATGGATCCAGTCAGTCCCAGTTTGAACGTCATGACAGTAATAATTCCCGTAACTCGGCCGTGACAGTGGGGGTAGCCCCAAACCATTTTTTAAACCCTGGAATGCCCTGATAAATCAGCATGCCCAGCCCATCAACCCAAGGGTTTCCGCGATCTTGCGCACGGTTCAACAGCGGGGTGATCAGGGGTGCATAGACAATATCCGTGACCAAGGCATCAATCGGCAAACGCGCCAGATCAAAGGGCAGGGGATCATTCCCAACCATTCCCATTGATGTTGTGTTCACCAATGTGTTCACATCTGACATAGCATCATCCGCAGCAGCCCAATCAATAACACGAATACGATCATCCGCAAATTCAGCCGCCAAATCATCGGCACGCGCGCGGGTGCGGTTGGCCAAAATGACCTGCGGCGCGCCCTGTTCCAACAATGCCACTATGATCGCCCGCGATGCACCGCCTGCCCCCAAAACCATAGCGGGCCCATCCGTGGGCGCCCATGTCGGGCACCCTGCGCGCAGGTTTTCAATAAACCCGTGGCCATCCGTATTATCCGCATGAATTTTGCCATCTGCATCAAAAAACAGTGTATTCGCCGCACCAATTTCGGCGGCGCGGTCCGTGACGTAATCGGCGAATTTTAACGCGGCCTCTTTGTGAGGGATGGTGATGTTTGCGCCGACAAACCCCATTTTCGGCAGGGTTCGCAGAACGGTTTCCAAATGATCCGGCGCCACATCCAACGGCACATAATGGCCCGCAATGTCATTTTGCGCCAACCAATAGCCGTGCATTTTGGGCGATTTGGAATGGGCAATGGGCGATCCGATAACTGCAACAACTGGTATTTTATGCCTCATCCTTGGATATCCCCGCGCAGTGATAAGAAATTTAATAATTCAAGCAATGGCAATCCCAGAATGCTGAAATAATCACCATCTGCCTTGGCAAACAGGCGTGCGCCTTCGGCTTCGATCTGGTAGGCACCAACACAGTGGCGGATATCGTCCCAATTGCGATCAATATAATCGCGCAGATAGGCATCTGAAAATTCGCGCATATACAAACGCACCTGACCGATATGGCGCCAAATGGGCTGACCTGCCTGTGACACAACGGCAGCGGACCAGAGTACATGACGCTTGCCACGCATTTGCGACAGGTGATCAAAGGCATGATCTGGCGAAGTCGGTTTAGATAAAATCTGACCCGCGAAATCCAACACCTGGTCACATCCCAGAACCAGCGCATTCGGATAACGCGCGCTGATTTTTGTTGATTTCAGTTCAGCCAAGGCATCTGATATGTCGCGCGGCGATGTTTCATCGGCTGTTAACGCGGCTTTAACCATATCTTCGTCTACTTGGGGCCGGACAACGTCAAAGGACACGCGCGCATTACGCAACAACTGTGCCCGCGTTTCAGAGCCCGAGGCTAAAATGAATGGTACTGACATGTGTATAAATCCGTGGATTAATCAAGGTAAGCGCATGGGACATGTTGTGCGGGAATTATACACAGGTTGCAAGACTGGGATAACCCCTGCCATTTTCCACATAATGCCAAACGTTATCATAGGTGGATAAGAATAACTTAAATTCATATTTTGATGTGGATATATATAAAGATCCAAACAACTTTCATATAAGATATTGATATATAATCTTATTTTGTAACAATATTTTACTGCGAAATGTGGATAAAACCGTGGGAAACATTTAATCCACAGAAATCATCATTCCTACTTCTAAATCTTTCCTTTATATATACTTATTATATTAGATAGGAAAACAACACGACAATGGACGATATTTTAATATCTGGGTACCCTTGGGTAAAATCACTGCACATCATGGCGGTTATGTCTTGGATGGCAGGATTATTTTATTTGCCTAGAATCTATGTCTATCATGCGGAACAATCTGAAACAGGTGATCAGCTAGATGGCACATTTCAAGTTATGGAACGCCGATTGTTAAAGGCGATCATGAACCCAGCCATGATTATAACATGGATTTGCGGGTTATGGATGGTTGCAACACCCGGTATCATCGATTGGACCGCCGTTTGGCCCTATACAAAGGGTGTGTCGATCATTGCTATGACATGGTTTCACATGTGGTGTGCCGCACGGCGTAAGGATTTTGTTGGTGCGAATAACACGCGATCAGGCCGTGATTTCCGCATTATGAACGAGGTTCCGACGCTGTTGATGATCGTGATTGTTTTATCGGTCATTATTAAATTCTAGGACTTCGTTGACTCAACCGGTCAAAGACGGTATGCGAACCCTATCCTGTTCTGGATATTTTTTCCCATACCATACCAAAGGCTCGATCCTATGACTGCTGATCGTCTGAAATTATCTGATTTGAAAGCGCAAAGCCCAAAAGATTTGCTGGCTTTAGCCGAAGAATTAGACATCGAAAACGCATCCACGATGCGCAAAGGTGAAATGATGTTCCAAATTCTGCGGGAACGTGCGGATGAGGGATGGGAAATTTCCGGCGATGGCGTTGTCGAAGTATTGCAAGACGGCTTTGGTTTCCTGCGTTCGCCCGAGGCGAATTACCTGCCGGGCCCCGATGATATTTACGTCTCACCCGATATGATCCGCAAGCATTCGCTGCGCACTGGTGATACGATTGAAGGCGTGATCAAAGCCCCAGAAGAGAACGAGCGTTATTTCGCACTGGTCGAAGTGGAAAAGATCAATTTTGAACCACCAGAAAAGGCGCGTCACAAAATCGCCTTTGATAACCTGACGCCATTGTACCCCGATCAACGCCTGAAAATGGAGATTGAGGATCCGGCACTGAAAGATCGCTCATCGCGTGTGATTGATCTGGTCGCTCCCATCGGCAAAGGTCAGCGTTCCCTGATCGTGGCCCCGCCAAGAACCGGTAAAACCGTTTTATTACAAAATATTGCGCATAGCATCGAACGCAATCACCCAGAATGTTATCTGATCGTTTTGCTGATCGACGAACGCCCAGAAGAGGTGACCGACATGCAGCGTTCGGTCAAAGGCGAGGTGATTTCATCAACCTTTGACGAACCGGCCGCGCGTCACGTTGCCGTGTCTGAAATGGTGATTGAGAAGGCAAAGCGTTTGGTCGAGCACAAACGCGATGTTGTTATTTTGCTGGATTCCATCACCCGCCTGGGACGCGCCTTTAACACGGTTATTCCATCATCTGGCAAGGTATTGACCGGTGGTGTTGATGCGAACGCCCTGCAGCGCCCCAAGCGGTTCTTTGGTGCAGCACGGAATATCGAAGAGGGTGGTTCATTGACCATTATTTCGACGGCGCTGATTGATACAGGCAGCCGCATGGACGAAGTTATTTTTGAAGAATTCAAAGGGACAGGTAACTCGGAAATTGTGCTGGATCGTAAGGTTGCGGATAAACGCGTATTCCCAGCGATCGATATTTTGAAATCAGGCACCCGCAAAGAGGATCTGTTGATTGACAAAATCGATCTGCAAAAAACGTTTGTGCTGCGTCGCATTTTGAACCCAATGGGGACAACAGATGGGATCGAATTCCTGCTGTCGAAGCTTAAACAAACCAAGACAAACGCCGAATTTTTCGATTCAATGAACACCTAGGCGCAGGTCGCACGGGGGTGAACCATGGACACGATTTACGCATTAGCGACCGCCCAAGGTAAGGCTGGTGTTGCAATCGTGCGCGTGTCCGGTGCCAATGCGTGGTCGGCTTGTCGGTCTATGATGACACAGGATATTGTTGTATCTAGGCCTGTGGTACGCAATATATATGGCAACAGTGGAGAATTCCTAGATCAAGCCATGGTCTTGGGATTTCGTGGCCCACACAGTTTCACAGGCGAAAATATCGTCGAATTGCACCTGCACGGGTCAATATCGGTGGTGCGCGCCGTTTTGGATAGTTTGGGACAATGTGATGGACTGCGGCTGGCGGAGCCTGGCGAATTTACGCGGCGGGCGTTGGAAAATGGCAAGCTGGATGTTGCCCGTGTCGAAGGTTTGGCAGATCTGATTGACGCTGAAACCGAGGCACAGCGCAAACAGGCTTTGCGGGTCTTGTCCGGATCGTTGGGTACGCGGGCGGATGCATGGCGCACCAAACTGATTCGGGCAGCTGCATTACTAGAAGCAACGATCGATTTCGCTGACGAAGATGTCCCTGTCGATGTCAGCCCAGAGGTCCGCGATCTGTTGTCGGATGTTATTTCGGAATTAACCGATGAAGCGGATCGTACCCATATCGCGGAACGCATCCGAACAGGGTTTGAGGTTGCCATTGTCGGCGCCCCGAATGTTGGTAAATCTACGTTACTAAATGCGCTTGCGGGCCGGACGGCGGCGATTACATCTGAAATCGCCGGGACGACGCGTGATGTGATTGAGGTGCGGATGGACCTGAATGGAATCCCTGTCACGCTGTTGGATACGGCGGGTGTGCGTGACACAACCGACCAAATCGAAACCATTGGGATTGAAATGGCATTGGATCGCGCGAACGCGGCGGATATAGTGGTTGTGCTATCTGATAACTCCAATATGTTGTTACCGCAGGGACTCAATAATCCGAATGTAATTCAGCGCCAGTCAAAATGCGACCATGGACCAGTTGGCGGTATCTCGGCGGTTACTGGGTTCGGAGTGGATGATTTGGTGCAAGAGATTTCCCACGTATTACAGGTGATGGCCGCGGGAGTGGGGGTTGCAACGCGGGAACGGCATCGGATTTCATTCATGCGCGCAGCTGACTATCTGTCAACTGCGCGGGCGGTGCTGGAATTGGGGCCAGATTCATATGATATCTGTGCCGAGGAAATCCGGTCTGGTGTCCGTGCTTTGGATAGCTTAATCGGCCGCGTTGATGTAGAATCGTTGTTGGATGAAATCTTTTCCAGCTTTTGCCTTGGAAAGTAAGGAGTGTTTCACGTGAAACATTTTGACGTAATTGTAATTGGTGGTGGTCATGCGGGTTGTGAAGCCGCAGCCGCAGCCGCGCGGTTTGGTGCGGCCACAGCTTTGGTGACCCTGCGCGCGGATGATTTGGGTGTCATGTCGTGCAATCCTGCCATTGGTGGGCTGGGCAAGGGACATTTGGTCCGTGAAATCGACGCGCTGGACGGGATCATGGGGCGTGCGGCTGATGCGGCCGGAATTCAGTTCCGGCTGCTAAATCGCCGCAAAGGACCAGCGGTTCAGGGCCCGCGTGCCCAAGCCGATCGGAAATTATATCGCAGCGCTATTCAGCAGTTGATTGCAAACACTGATGGGTTGTCCGTGATTGTTGGTGAAACGGTCGATCTAATGCAGGACAACGGCAAGATTTCCGGCGTGACCCTAGCGGACGGGTCAGAACTCAGTGCAGCCAGCGTCATTTTGACAACCGGTACCTTTTTGCGTGGAAAAGTATTTATTGGCGATCGGTCCTTTCCTGCGGGGCGCATGGGTGATCAGCCGTCGATCAAGCTGGCAGAGCGCATTGACGATTTTGGACTCGCCTTAGGACGTCTAAAAACGGGAACACCACCGCGGTTGAGTGGGAAAACCATTGCGTGGGAAAAGTTAGAGCATCAGCCAGGGGATGATGTTCCGTGCATGTTTTCGTTCTTAAATCGCGATCCACAGGCCCGTCAGATCAGTTGTGGAATCACGCATACAAACGAACAGACCCATGAAATAATTCATGCAAACCTGTTGCGGTCTGCAATGTATGGTGGCCATATCGAGGGTGTGGGACCACGGTATTGCCCCAGTATAGAAGACAAAGTTGTCCGTTTTTCGGATAAAACGTCCCATCAGGTGTTTCTGGAGCCTGAGGGATTGGATGATGATACTGTTTATCCAAACGGGATTTCGACATCTCTGCCAGAGGATGTCCAGCATGATTATGTCCGATCAATTTTTGGCTTGGAAAATGTCGAAATTTTGCAACCGGGTTACGCGATTGAATATGACTATGTTGATCCACGCAGTCTGAGCCAGACTTTGGCAGTAAAGTCAGTTGATGGCCTATATCTTGCTGGTCAGATTAACGGCACCACAGGATATGAGGAGGCAGCGGCACAGGGTTTGGTCGCTGGTTTGAACGCAGCCGCATGTGCGCTTGATCGGGATCCGGTATTATTTTCCCGGTCGGACAGTTACATCGGTGTGATGATCGATGATCTGATATCTCGTGGAGTCAGTGAGCCCTATCGTATGTTTACCAGCCGGGCGGAATTTCGTTTATCTCTTCGCGCAGACAATGCGGATCAGCGGTTGACGCCAGTTGCCATTGATAATGGATTTTGTTCGGTCGAACGGAAGGTGAGGTTTTCGGACAAGCAGGACAAGCTTGCATCCGGAACCGCACTGCTGCGTTCTGCGGAATTCACACCCAAACAAATTGCAGCGGCGGGTATTACGATCAACCAAGATGGGACGCGCCGCAATATGATGCAGGTTTTGGCGTTCCCTGATGTTGGTTTTGCTGACCTAGCGCGACTTTATCCCGCGGTGGTCGAGATTGAGCCAGAAATTCAGGATCAAATTACAAAAGACGCATTGTACGCCAATTATATTTTACGCCAGCACCGCGACATCGAAGCTGTGCGCAAAGATGAAAAGCAGGTCATCCCATCAGATTTGTCCTATGATGCCATTGATGGCCTTTCAAACGAGTTAAAGCAAAAGCTTAAACGGGCCGCGCCGGAAAACTTAGCACAGGCGGCCAAGGTTGATGGAATGACTCCGGCTGCATTGATGTTGTTGTTGGCCAAGATCAAACAGCATGGACGGAAAAGATCGGCATGACAGAGCTGACGATCGCGGGTCAGACTGTTTCACGTGAAACATTTGATCGGCTAAAGACATACCAATTCTTGATTGAAAAATGGAACAAAACCATAAATCTAGTGGCCAAGTCTACAATCCCCGATCTCTGGGATCGGCACATTGTGGATTCAGTACAGGCGTTCCTGCCATCGCAGCCCACCCCACGCCGATGGTTGGACATTGGCAGCGGTGGCGGATTGCCGGGGATGGTTATCGCCTGCATGTTGCAGGAAAAATCCCCCCAGACAGATATCCATTTTATTGAGAGCGATCTGCGCAAGTCCGTGTTTTTGCGCACGGCCTTGCGGGAATTGTCCTTGACCGCCACCGTCCATGCGAAACGAATTCAGGATGTCCCCGCGTTAAACGCTGATGTTATTTCTGCGCGGGCTTTGGCGGATTTGCCAACCTTGATTTCGTTGGCCTATCCCCATTTGGCGGTTGATGGGGAATGCCTGTTCCCCAAGGGAAAAACCTGGGGAAAAGAGGTAGATGACGCAACCAAACAGTGGAAATTTAACCTAAAACCGATTACAAGCATTACAAACCCAGACGCGGTGGTACTTAGAATCAGGGGAATTTCAGTTGTCGGCGCCACACATGAATAAGATGCCTAAGATCATTTCCGTTACCAATCAAAAAGGCGGCGTAGGCAAAACGACCACGACGATTAATTTGGCGGCCGCCTTGGCTGAACAAGGGTTGCGGATCTTGATTGTCGATTTGGACCCACAAGGTAACGCGTCAACTGGATTGGGGATTGAACCAGATGACCGCAAGTATACCACATATGATATGTTGGTGGACGCTACACCCCTAGATGATGTTATAATGTCAACAGGTAGAGATGGGCTTTCAATTATTCCGTCGACGGTTGATCTCAGTTCGGCTGATTTGGAATTGGTCAAAAATCAACGCCGCACCCAGCTGATGTATGATGCACTGCGCACGAAAAATATTGAAAAATTCGGCTTTGATTATGTTCTGATTGATTGCCCGCCATCTCTGAACCTATTGACGGTCAATGCGATGGTGGCGTCCCATTCCGTTCTGATCCCATTGCAAAGCGAATTTTTCGCACTCGAAGGGTTGTCGCAACTGATGCTGTCGATTCGTCAGGTTCGGGCCTCGGCCAATCCCAACCTGCGCATAGAAGGCGTGGTGCTGACCATGTTCGACGGGCGCAACAACCTGTCGCAACAGGTTGAAACCGATGCCCGTGATAACTTGGGCGAATTGGTATTCCAAACCATTATCCCGCGCAACGTCCGCGTCAGCGAAGCACCGTCCTTTGCGATGCCTGTTCTGGAATACGATCCAGCGTCCAAAGGTGCCGCCGCCTATCGCGACTTGGCGTTAGAACTGATTAAGAACAACGAAAAACCGATAAAGGCAGCATAACATGGCAGATATGAAAAAATCGCGCGGCCTGGGCCGTGGTTTGTCCGCATTGATGGCAGATGTGGGGCAGGCGTCTAACCAACAAACAGACAGCACAGCTACTGCTAAACCTGACCGCGCCGTGCCGATCGAACGCGTCTTTCCCAACCCTGACCAGCCACGCCGCACCTTTGATCAGGTACAGTTGGACGAATTGGCAAATTCGATTCGGGCTAAGGGTATTTTCCAGCCGCTGATCGTACGCGATCGGCCGGGCCATCCTGGTGATTTTGAAATCGTTGCGGGTGAACGCCGCTGGCGTGCCGCGCAAATGGCGCAGTTGCATCAGGTTCCCGTCATTGTGCGCGCCTTTAATGATACAGAAGTGTTGGAAATCGCGATTATCGAAAACATTCAGCGCGCTGATCTTAATCCTGTAGAAGAGGCCGCAGGCTATCGTCAGTTGATGGATAAATTCGGCCATACGCAGGAAAAATTGGCCGAAGCCCTCGGCAAAAGCCGTAGCCACATCGCCAACCTGCTGCGCCTGCTGAACCTGCCGGCTGAGGTGTTGGAATATCTGCGGGCGGGTCAACTGTCCGCCGGCCATGCACGGGCATTGATCACCAGCGATCATCCCGTTGAATTGGCGCGCAAGGTGATTGCGGGCGGTCTGTCGGTCCGTGATACTGAGAAAATGGTCAAACGCGCCGCGCAAGGCGACGGTGCAGTTCAGCCAACGACTGCGACCAAACCGAAGCTGACCAAGGATGCCGACACCGTTGCATTAGAGGGCGATCTGTCCGCCGCTTTGGGGATGCGGGTCAGTGTTGAACACGAACCGGGCGGCGAACAGGGTCGGATTACGATTTCATATAAAACTTTGGATCAGCTCGACGATTTGTGCCGACTGTTGTCTTCAAACTAAGGCTAATTTGGTCGTGTCCAAATAAACAGCAGGACATAGCCAAGCACAACGGCCTGCAGCGCAATTACAAAGCTTGGTGCGCCAAAAACGATGGACGACCCAAAGACCAAGGCTATGGACAGGGTCGCCATATATTTTGCGCGGGGCCTGATGGCACGCCGTGTTTGCCAGTCGGAAATCATAGGGCCGAATACGCGGTGGTGTATCAGCCACCGGTGCAATCTGGTCGATGATTGTGCAAAACAAAATGCCGCCAACAGGATCAGTGGCACCGTTGGGACCAGTGGTAAAACCATGCCGATCACGCCAACCCCAAGTGCGATAAAACCGCATATAATCCAAACGATCCGCATTACGTCACGGCAACATTTTGGCCATCACGGCATTCAACACAGAACGTCCCGCTGGTGTTGCGACGATCTGGTCGTCGGTGTGTGTGATCATACCCATCTGTACTAAACTATTCAGGGCCTGTTCTGGCAGCCATTGTCCTGTAATGGCGTTATAGCGGCGATGTGAAATGCCAGATGTCACCCGCATACCCATTAAAACATATTCGGTTCCTTGGTCTGGCCGCGAAATCGGGGCCAGCACGCTTTCGCCAGAACCCGTTTCGGCTACGGCGGTCAGCCATGCGTCGGGCATCAAATGTGTTTCCGTTGCATAGCGTTGGCCGTTTATCGTGACGCGGCCATGGGCACCGGGTCCAATTCCAATATAATCGCCATACCGCCAGTAAATCAGATTATGACGGCTCTCGGCACCATCGCGGGCGTGGTTTGATATTTCATAGGCGGGCATACCGGCTGCGGAACACAGATCTTGGGTTAAATCATACATATCTGCGGCCAGATCGTCGTTGGGCAGACCCCGCAATTTTCCGCGATTGTATCGGTCGCCAAAGGCCGTTCCTTGTTCCACCGTTAATTGATACAGCGATAGATGATCAATGGCCCAAGACAATGCCTGCCCAAGTTCGTCACGCCACGCGTCTAGGGTCTGATTTTGGCGCGCATAGATTAAATCAAAACTAACGCGATCAAAAACGGATCGGGCAATGTCGAATGCCGCATGTGCCTCGTCCACTGTGTGAATGCGTCCAAGCCGCGCCAAATCTTGGTCATTCATCGCCTGAACACCCATCGACACACGGTTGACCCCAGCCATTGAATAGTCTCTAAACCGGCCGGCCTCAACAGACCCCGGGTTCGCTTCAAGTGTGCACTCTAAGTCGTTGGATTGTGGCCATAAAGTTTTGACATGATCCAAAATACCGCAGACCAATTCAGGATCCATCAAACTGGGCGTGCCACCGCCAAAAAATATGGAATTCAAAACACGGCCCTTGGTCAGGGCCGCAGCGCGCGTTAAGTCTGAAATATAGGCTTTAAGCCATTGTTTTTGATCGATAGTTTTGGATACATGGCTGTTGAAATCGCAATAGGGGCATTTGGCCGCGCAAAATGGCCAATGGATATACAGGCCAAAGCCCCCATTTTGCCAATCAGCGGTCAAAACACCCTGCCACGAATTTCTGGAACGCATCCGCGCGATGGCTGATTTTGTTTTTTTCCCAACGGTCCATTTCCCCGAATGTGATGTCATATCCGTCCGGTTGGAAAATGGGATCATAGCCATGCCCCTGATCGCCCCTCATCGGCCAGACCACTTGGCCCGGCATCACGCCTTCGAATACGTCATCATGACCATCGGGCCATGCCAAAACCAATGTACATCGAAACTGCGCCAAACGCGGGTGCGGCGCACCCATGGCCTGTAATTCATCATGGGCACGCGTCATAGCCATGACAAAATCACGTCCCTTGGGCGTTTCGGCCCAATCCGCGGTATAGACACCGGGCGCACCGTTTAATGCATCAATCGTGATTCCGCTGTCATCAGACAGGGCGGGCAGGCCGGTGGCCTGTGCGGCGGCATGCGCCTTGATCCGCGCATTGCCGACAAATGTGGTTTCGGTTTCGTCGGGTTCGGGCAGGTTCAATTCCTTGGCCCCTTTGACATCAACACCAAAGGGGGCCAGCAGGTCCGCAATTTCCTCTAGCTTGCCTTGGTTGTGGGTGGCCACAACCAGTGTATCGCCGGTAAACCGCCGCGTCATTTTACGGCGGCCTCTTGCTGGGCCACCAGTTCACCGATGCCTTTGTCGGCCAAATCCAACAGCTGGTTCACCTGGGCGCGCGAATATGTGGCGCCCTCGGCACTCATTTGGGTTTCGATCATTTGTCCGTTGCCCAACATAATGAAATTGCCGTCAACACCGGCTTCGCTGTCCTCGAGGTAATCCAGATCCAACACCGGTTGGCCCGCGTAAATGCCACAGCTGATGGCCGCCACGGGCGAAATCAGCGGGTCGGTCGTGACGTCACCGGCCTTGATCAGTTTGTTCACCGCCAAACGCAGCGCCACCCAACCGCCGGTGATCGATGCGCAGCGTGTCCCACCATCTGCCTGAATCACGTCGCAATCCACCGTGATTTGGCGTTCGCCCAATGCAACACGGTCAACACCCGCGCGCAACGCCCGCCCGATCAGGCGTTGAATTTCGACGGTGCGGCCACCTTGTTTGCCTGATGCAGCTTCGCGACGCATGCGCGAACTGGTGGATCGGGGCAACATGCCGTATTCTGCGGTGACCCAGCCTAGGCCGGACCCTTTGATAAAGGGGGGTACGCGGTCCTCGATTGTGGCGGTGCATAACACATGGGTGTCACCCACGCGGATCATGCAGGATCCTTCGGCGTGCTTGGTCACGTTTACGTCAATGGACACGGGCCGCATTTCGTCTAGTTTTCTTCCTGAGGGGCGCATATGAATTCCTTTCGCTGTTGATGTGATGGATACATGCGACCACCCCATAAGCGCAACCCCGATTGAATAAGCGCAACCCCGATTGACCTTTCTGACAGGTCCGTTTTAATGATGACAGACAAAGAGGCAACAGATGTCAGACAAAAGCGCATTGTTGAACGAACTAAACGACCGATCCCGCGAGGTATTCCGCCGCGTGGTCGAGGGGTATTTGCAAAATGGCGAACCCGTTGGGTCCCGCACCTTGACCCGCGATTTCAGCGAAAAAGTCAGCGCCGCAACCATTCGCAATGTCATGGCAGACCTAGAATACCTAGGCCTGTTGGGCAGTCCACACACCAGCGCGGGGCGCATTCCAACCCAAACGGGCCTGCGTATGTTTGTCGATGGTTTGTTAGAGGTCACAGATCTGACCCAAGATGATCGCGTCAAGCTGGATCAATCCACCGGCAATTCATCTGATGTGGGGGATATGTTGGATCGTGTCAGCACCGCGTTGTCCGGCGTGACCCAAGGCGCATCCTTGGTCTTGGCCCCAAAACACGAAGCGCCCGTGAAACATATCGAATTTGTATCCCTGTCGCCCGATCGTGCGCTGGTCGTGTTGGTTTTTGCGGATGGCCATGTTGAAAACCGTTTGTTCACCCCCCCGATCGGCCAAACACCTAGTTCGATGCGCGAAGCGGCAAATTTCCTGAATGCCATCATGGCCGGTCACACATTGGTTGAGGCCCGAAAACTGGTCGAGCAAGAAATCAAAAACCGCCGCCAAGAGCTGGACAGTCTGGCCCAAGATTTGGTGGAAACAGGGATGGTCGTTTGGGAAAATTCGGGCGAACGCAATGAACGACTGATCGTTCGCGGACGGTCCAATTTGATCGGCGACGATCCTGCGGAAGCCGAATTGGACCGCATCAAAAACCTGTTTGACGATTTAGAGCGAAAGCGCGATATAGCAGACTTCTTAGAGTTAACCCAGTCAGGCGACGGCGTGCGTATTTTTATTGGGTCTGAGAATAAACTTTTTTCGCTTTCGGGTTCATCTTTGGTTGTTTCTCCTTATATGAATGCTGAAAGACAAATCATCGGCGCGGTCGGTGTGATTGGACCGACGCGGCTGAATTATGGACGCATTGTTCCGATTGTGGATTATACAGCGCAGCTGGTCGGGAAACTGATAGCTGACAGACGTTAGAGGACTGAATATGGCAGAGCCAAAAGAAAACGAATTTTTGGACGATATCGAAACCGCAGCTGCCGAAGAGGCAGAGGCCGCAGACGAATATATCGACATCGACGCCGAGGTTGCCGCAGCGGATGAATTGGACGCGGTCAAGGCAGAGCGTGACGAATACAAAGACCGCTTTATGCGCGCGCTTGCGGAAGCAGAAAATTCCCGCAAACGCGCCGACAAAGATCGTCGCGAGGCCGAAAACTATGGCGGGTCAAAACTGGCCCGCGATTTGTTGCCGGTTTATGACAATCTAAAGCGCGCGTTAGAGGCGATTTCTGACGAACAGCGCGAAACCAGCGCGGCGTTCATCGAGGGCATCGAATTGACCCAACGCGAATTGGTCAATGTCTTTACCAAGCATGGCATCAAGCTGATTTCGCCCGCAGTCGGCGACCGGTTCGATCCGCAGCATCATGAGGCGATGTTCGAAGCGCCAGTACCGGGTACGAAAGCGGGCGACATTATTCAAGTATCCGCCGAAGGGTTTATGTTACACGACCGTCTATTGCGTCCGGCACAGGTTGGTGTGTCGTCGATGGTTGGCTAGCACTGCATTGATTGCGCCCGCCGGTGCCTCCGGCGGGAGTATTTTTGCAAAAATGAAAGATCGTTTATTTTTGATCCAATAGGGCACGCAGGCGGTAGAGTTCATCGAGCGCCTGTTTTGGTGTTAGGTCGTCGGGATTTATGTCGGACAGGGCCTGTAGTGCGGGGGCAGGTTTGGCGGACTGTGGTGGTGTGTCGCGGACGGCCGAAAACAGAGGTAGATCATCGATGATGGTCTTGGGCGCGGTTTTTCCGGTGCGGTCGCCCTGTTCCAAAGCATTTAGGACCACGCGGGCACGATCGACGACGGATGCAGGCAGGCCTGCGAGTTTTGCAACTTGGACGCCATAGGAACGATCAGCTGCGCCCTGTTTGACTTGGTGTAGGAAGATGACATCGCCATCCCATTCCTTGACCGCAACAGTGGCGTTATCGACGCGGTCCAATTTTTGTGCCAGTGCGGTCAGTTCGTGATAGTGCGTTGCAAAGAGGGCGCGTGCGCCGTTCACGTCGTGCAGGTGTTCGAGCGTTGCCCAAGCGATCGACAGGCCATCATAGGTTGCCGTGCCGCGGCCGATTTCGTCCAAGATGACCAAAGCGCGGTCGCCGGCCTGGTTCAAGATGGCGGCCGTTTCGACCATTTCAACCATGAACGTGGAGCGACCGCGGGCCAGATCATCTGAGGCACCAACACGGCTGAAGAGTTGATTGACCAGCCCGATGCGGGCCGATTGAGCTGGCACAAAGGACCCCATTTGTGCCATGAGGGCAATCAGAGCGTTTTGGCGCAGAAATGTGGATTTACCCGCCATGTTTGGGCCGGTCAGCAACCAGATTGATCCGTCGTCTAAACCGCAGTCATTGGCGACAAAGCTGTGTCCATCGCGGATCAGGGCGGATTCGACCACAGGGTGGCGGCCGCCTTGGATCGAAAAGGCGCGGCTGTCGTCCACATTGGGGCGCACCCAATCCAAGCGCGTGGCCAGATCGGCCATGGCGCAAGCCAGATCCAGTTCGGCCAAGGCGTTTGACACTGACATGATCGCATCGGATTGATCCAGTACCTGGGATGTCAGCAATTGGAACAGTTGTTTTTCGATTTCCAGTGCGTAATTGCCCGCGTTTAGGATTTTGGTTTCTGTTTCAGACAGAGCAAGGGTGGTAAAGCGCACCTGGTTCGCAGTGGTTTGCCGATGGATAAAGGCTTCTGACAGTGGCGGTGCCATCATTTTTTCGGCATGCAGTGCGGTGGTTTCGATGAAATACCCGAGCACGTTGTTGTGTTTGATTTTCAGCGATGTGATGCCGGTTTGCTGGATATACTCTTGCTGCATCTTGGCGATGACGCTGCGACCTTGGTCGCGTAGGGTACGGTATTCGTCCAATTCTGCGTGATATTCGGGCGCAATAAACCCGCCATCGCGTGTCAGCAGCGGGGGTTCGGCCACGATGGCGCGATCAAGTAGGTCGATCAAATCCTGGTGGCCCTGCAGAGCGGTCACCGATTGCGCCACGACGATGGGTGCATCGGTCAGATCGACAGTGTCAGAAATTAATTCCGCCTGTGTCAAGCCTGCGCGAATTGCGGCGATATCGCGGGGGCCTGCGCGATCCATCGCGATGCGTGACAGGGCGCGATCCAGATCGGGGACCTTGGACAGGGCATCGCGCAGGTCATTTTTCAGCTGCGGCGTTTGGGCCATATGTTCAACCGCGTCCAAACGGTTGTGGATGACGGACACATCCAACGACGGCGATGACAGCCGGCGTTCCAATAACCGCGCACCGCCTGCCGTGACGGTGCAATCCATCACCCCTAGCAGCGATCCGCTGCGTCCGCTCGTGGTCAGCGATCGTGTCAGTTCCAGATTGCGCCGTGTGGCGGCATCAATCTGCATGACGCGGTTGGCGGATTCTTTGACGGGGCGTTGCAGCAGGGGTAATTTGCCCTTTTGCGTGATGTCCAGATAATCAATGATTGCGCCCATCGCGGAAATTTCGGCACGATCAAAGGTGCCAAAGGCATCCAGCGTATCAATGTTAAACAGAGATGTTATGCGATCTTGAGCAGCGGCACTGTCAAAGCTGGCGCGTGATAATATGGTGGGGGCCGCGCCAATTTCGGCGATGATGGGGCGGTATTCGTGGTCTAGATAGTCCGGCACGGCAACCTCGGCCGGGCCCAAACGGGCCAATTCAGGGCCCAAGCGCACAGGCGGCAGGGGCATGACCGAAAACGACCCTGTGGAAATATCAACCCAGGCCAGCGCCCCCTGATCGCGCACAATGGAAAAGGCGGCCAGATAATTGTGGCGGCGCGCCTCTAGCAGGCTGTCCTCGGTCAATGTGCCGGGGGTGACCAGACGCACAACATCGCGTTTGACCACGGATTTTGATCCGCGCTTTTTCGCCTCGGCGGGGGTTTCCAACTGTTCGCAGACGGCTACACGGAATCCTTTACGGATCAGGGTTAGCAGGTAATTTTCCGCGGCATGATGGGGGACCCCGCACATGGGAATATCGTCACCGTCATGTTTGCCCCGTTTTGTCAGGGCAATATCCAGCGCATCCGCAGCGGCCACAGCATCATCAAAAAACAATTCGTAAAAATCGCCCATGCGGTAAAACAACAAGGCATTTGGGTATTGCGCCTTGATTTCCATATATTGGGCCATCATTGGGGTCACGAAAATTCTCCCTTAACTTTTGAGTTAACTTAATCGCCCGCCGCGCGGTATGAAAGAGGAAAACGATCTGCTTGCACCTAATAAAATTGCGCGTTAAGTGTATTTTGCGCAATAAAGGATGCTGAAATGGCCAAAGCAAAAATCACCCGAGAAGAGGCCCTGGCCTTTCACCTGCAACCAACCCCCGGCAAATGGGAAGTGGCCGCAACGGTCCCCATGACCACGCAGAAAGATCTGTCGCTGGCCTATTCCCCCGGTGTGGCCGTGCCCTGCGAAGAAATCGCGCAAAATCCTGAATTGGCGTATGATTATACAAACAAAGGCAATTTGGTTGCCGTTATTTCCAACGGGACAGCGGTGTTGGGGTTGGGCAATCTAGGCGCGCTGGGCAGTAAACCCGTGATGGAGGGGAAATCGGTTCTGTTCAAACGGTTTGCGGATGTGAATTCCATCGATATCGAATTGGACACCGAGGATCCCGACGAATTTTGCCGCGCGGTGAAATTGATGGGGCCGACCTTTGGCGGGATCAACCTTGAGGACATCAAAGCGCCTGAATGTTTCATCATTGAACAGCGCTTGAAAGAGGAAATGGACATCCCCGTGTTCCACGATGACCAGCATGGTACAGCTGTGATTTGTGCGGCCGGTTTGCTGAATGCGCTGGAACTGTCAGACAAGAAAATCGAAGATGTTAAGATCGTTTTGAACGGTGCAGGTGCGGCTGGCATCGCCTGTATCGAATTGCTGAAATCCATGGGCGCGCGGCATCAAAACTGTATCATCTGTGATACCAAAGGTGTCATTTATCAGGGCCGGACCGAGGGCATGAACCAGTGGAAATCAGCCCACGCCATTTCCACAGAATTGCGCACGCTGGAAGAGGCGATGAAAGGAGCAGATGTGTTCTTGGGCGTGTCGGTCAAAGGGGCCGTGACCCAAGATATGGTGATGTCGATGGCCGATAACCCCGTTATTTTCGCCATGGCGAACCCCGATCCCGAAATCACCCCAGAAGAGGCCCACGAAGTGCGCCCCGACGCCATCGTCGCAACCGGCCGCAGTGATTACCCGAACCAAGTGAACAATGTGTTGGGGTTCCCATATTTGTTCCGTGGCGCGTTGGATATCAATGCCCGCGCCATCAATGACGAAATGAAAATCGCCTGTGCGCGTGCGCTGGCTGAATTGGCTCGCGAAGATGTGCCGGACGAAGTTGCGATTGCCTATGGGCGTAAACTGACCTTTGGTCGCGATTATATCATTCCGACACCGTTTGACCCGCGATTGATCCACCGTATTCCCCCAGCTGTTGCGCAGGCGGGCATGGGTACGGGGGCTGCGCGGCGGCCCATTATTGATATGGATGGGTATCAGCAAACCCTGCAATCCCGGATGGACCCGACCGCGTCGATCCTGCGCGGGTTGAACGCCCGTGCGCGTGCCGCCCAAGCGCGCATGATCTTTGCCGAAGGCGATGATCCGCGTGTTCTGCGGGCCGCCGTTGAATATCAACGTTCTGGAATGGGCAAGGCATTGGTCGTCGGCCGCGAGGCAGACGTCAAGGCCAAGTTAGAGGTCGAAGGTCTGGGCGATGCTGTACGCGAATTAGAGGTGGTCAACGCCGCCAATACCAAGCATTTGGCAATGTATAAGGAATATCTGTACACGCGCCTGCAGCGCAAAGGCTATGATCGTGCCGATATCCATCGTTTGGCCGCGCGTGATCGGCATGTCTTTTCATCGCTGATGTTGGCCCATGGACATGGGGACGGTTTGGTCACCGGTGCCACCCGCAAATCGGCGCATGTGCTGGAATTGATCAACCATGTGTTTGACGCAGATGCCCATCATGGGGCTGCGGGTGTGACCGCATTGCTGCACAAGGGACGCATCGTGTTGATTTCGGATACTTTGGTGCATGAATGGCCCGATGAAAACGATTTGGCAGATATCGCCGAACGCTGCGCCGGTGTTGCGCGGCATTTGGGATTGGAACCACGGGTGGCCTTTGTCAGCTTTTCCACCTTTGGCTATCCTGTGTCGGAACGTGCTGAAAAAATGCATATTGCGCCCAAAGTGTTAGATTCCCGCGGCGTTGATTTCGAATATGATGGCGAAATGACCGTTGATGTGGCGCTGAACGCCAAGGCGCAAGCCAGCTATCCGTTTTCGCGATTGACCGGTCCGGCCAATATTTTGGTCGTCCCTGCGCGCCATTCGGCCAGTATTTCGGTCAAATTGATGCAAGAAATGGCGGGGGCCACAGTGATCGGGCCGATTTTGTCGGGTGTGGATCATTCGATCCAGATTTGTTCGACGGGGTCAACGTCGACAGATATCTTGAACATGGCTGTTCTGGCGGCCTGTAAGGTTGGATAGGGCGGGAGCCTCCGGCGGGAGTATTTGGGCAAAACTGAAAGAGCGTTTTGTTCAAATCTTGTGCTGGTTTTGATGAGGGATAAGCGTCGCCATGGCGATTTATAATTTAGGGTCGATTAACGCGGATTATGTGTATCGTGTGCCGATATTGGTGCAGCCTGGTGAAACGATTGCGGCCCGGTCGTTGGATATTGGATTGGGTGGTAAGGGCGCCAATATGTCTGTGGCGGCGGCCCGAGCCGCGGCGCGTGTTGTGCATATTGGTTGTGTTGGAGCGGATGGTGACTGGGCGGTGCAGCGGTTGACGGAATATGGTGTGGATACGCGCCATATTGGGCGTGGGCAGCATACGGGGCATGCGATTATCACGGTGGATGATCATGGTGAAAATGCGATTGTGATTTTTTCCGGTGGCAATGGCGAGGTTTCCCCCGATCAGATTGGGGCCGCGTTAAGTGATGCGATGGTCGGTGATATTTTTTTGACCCAGAATGAAACCGTGGGCCAAGTGGATGGTGTGCGGATGGCGCGTGAATTGGGGTTGCGTGTGTGTTATGCCGCGGCCCCGTTTTCAGCGCAGGCGGTTGAGGCTGTGTTACCCTATCTGGATTTGTTGATTTTAAACGAGATTGAAGCGGAGCAGTTAGAGGCGGCGTTGGGCCGTGATGTTGCGGATCTGGGTGTGGCGGATGTTGTTATCACGCTGGGATCGCGGGGATGTCGTTGGATCGGGGCCAAAGGGGCAGTTGAGTTTGATGCGATTGATGTTGACGCTGTTGACACCACGGGTGCGGGGGATACGTTTACGGGTTATGTATTGGCTGGTTTAGATCGAGGGATGCCGATGGAACAGGCGATCGGATTGGCGACGCGTGCAGCGGCCATTATGGTGACGCGGCATGGGACGGCCGATGTAATTCCAGATTTGAAGGATATTCAGGATCGATTTGGCGGGATTGCCGGATAGGTCTGATGCCTCTGACGGAGTATACTGGCAGAAATGAAAACGCTACTGTCACTATGGTGAGAAGAGGGGGGTGGTATCAGGTCATATCAAATTATTAATGGAGCATTTGATATGAAACGAACCGCAATTAACCCATCGTTTTGGGCGCAAAAATTTGGGTTTCATTCGGGTGAAATTATTGAGGGTGCAACCCGACAATTAAACGTTTCGGGGCAGGGCGCCATGGATGCGGAGGGTCAGCCAGTCCATCAAGATGATATGCATGCGCAATTCCAATACGCGATGGACAACCTTGTGTCGGTGTTAAAGGTTGCTGATATGACGTTCATCAGGATTTTGACTACATATACGGAGGCGACGATCGCCAACTTTGACATCTTTGGGAAAATGATGGGTCTTTGTGGCGCGAAACCAACTATGACTGTTTATGGCATCACGCTTGAAATTGTGCCATTCTTACGGCAGGCCATTTGGGATCGTATGATCGTGCAGTTCACCTATCGAGCCAAGTCTTGCGGTGTGCCATCGCGGCGGATTGTACCGCTGTCATTTCAAAAAGTAAGGGCGGAGAGCGTTATGC
>CBFHVU010000005.1:0-44255 GCA_965659465.1 uncultured Paracoccaceae bacterium
CGATACCTCGACACTGGCAGATCCATCCGTGGTTGACGACCTGATTGACAATCGGATGAACCGCAAGGGTTGATAAAATATCCAGAAATGTAAATTTGGCCGGTCTAGCGACTGGCCTTTTTCATTTTAGGGGGATGAAAATTTTCCTTTTCCCTTGGTTAAAAAACTGTCAAAACTACCCATGTAATGAAAACCTGTCCTTTTCAGCCGGAAAAATCTGGCTTATAGGGGGCTCTGAAACAGACACAGCAGATAACTGCGACAGGTGCTTGAGGGAAAATATGACAAAAAATAACCGCGATCAGGACGTAGAATTCATTCAGGCCTTGGCCGAACTGTTGCGTGAAAATGATTTGACCGAGCTAGAAGTCCGCCGGGAATATGGCGAAGATGACAGCTTGGATGTTCGTATCAGCCGCGCAACCACTGTGATGCACGCAGCCCCCGCAGCCGCAGCCCCTGTGGCAGCCGCCCCCGCAACTGCGGCCCCAGCAGCAGCCCCCGCGGCCCCAGCACAGGATGACCCAGCCAGCCACCCAGGCGCGGTGACATCACCAATGGTTGGTACCGTTTATATGCAGGCAGAACCCGGTGCGGCGCCATTTATCACAGTCGGCGCAACCGTCAGCGAAGGCGATACATTGTTAATCATCGAGGCGATGAAAACAATGAACCAAATCCCATCACCTAAATCAGGAACCATCAAACGTATCCTGATCGAAGATGGCGCAGCCGTAGAGTTTGGTGCCCCATTAGTGATCATCGAGTAAGGCACAGAAATGTTTGACAAAATTTTAATTGCAAACCGCGGAGAAATTGCCTTACGCGTTATTCGTGCCTGTCGGGAAATAGGCATCCGTTCTGTCGCAGTACACTCGACCGCTGATGCAGACGCGATGCATGTACGCATGGCTGACGAATCCGTTTGCATTGGCCCAGCCGCAGGAACAGACAGTTACCTGTCAATGCCTGCGATCATTTCGGCATGCGAAATCACAGGCGCACAGGCCATTCACCCCGGCTATGGTTTTTTGTCAGAAAATGCCCGTTTTGTTCAAATCGTAGAAGATCACGGCCTGACGTTCATTGGCCCAACTGCGGAACACATCCGCATGATGGGTGACAAAATCACAGCCAAAGACACGATGAAGGCATTGGGCGTTCCATGTGTTCCAGGTTCAGACGGCGGCGTTCCCACATTGGATGAGGCCAAGAAAATTGGCCGCGAAATTGGATACCCTGTCATCATCAAGGCAACCGCGGGTGGTGGTGGTCGTGGTATGAAAGTCGCCAATTCCGAAGCCGAAATGGAAAGCGCGTTTATGACAGCGCGCAGCGAAAGCAAGGCGGCCTTTGGCAACGACGAAGTCTATATTGAAAAATATCTGACGACACCGCGCCACATTGAAATTCAAGTGTTTGGCGATGGCAAAGGCAATGCCGTCCACCTTGGTGAACGTGACTGTTCATTGCAACGGCGCCATCAAAAAGTGTTCGAAGAAGCCCCTGGCCCCAGCATCAGCAGTGAAGAGCGTGCGCGCATTGGTGAAATCTGTGCAAATGCTGTTGCGAAAATCAATTACATTGGCGCAGGCACGATCGAATTCCTGTATGAAAATGGCGAATTCTATTTCATCGAAATGAACACACGGTTGCAGGTCGAACACCCAGTCACCGAAGCAATTTTTGGGGTGGACCTTGTTCGTGAACAAATTCGCGTGGCCGAAGGCCTGCCGATGTCGTTTACACAAGACGATTTGGAAATTAATGGTCACGCGATCGAAGTTCGCATTAACGCAGAACGGTTGCCCAATTTTGCGCCCTGTCCTGGCAAGGTAACAGCATTTCATGCCCCGGGTGGCTTGGGTGTTCGCATGGACAGCGCATTGTATACTGGCTACTCAATTCCGCCCTATTACGACAGTTTGATTGCAAAACTGATTGTACATGGACGCGATCGCACCGAAGCCATTTCGAGGCTAAACCGTGCGCTAAACGAATTAATCGTAGATGGCGTCGATACGACCGTTCCGTTGTTCCACCAATTGTTGCAGGAACCTGATATTCATTCAGGGGCCTATAACATCCATTGGTTGGAAAAATGGTTGGAACAGGACAACGCATAATGATCAAAGCTGCCCTTGGGCAGCTTTGACGTTTTTCGGGTCGGAAAATGGCACCAAGGCTGACCATTCCACTGTTGTTAAATGCCTACGCCATCGGTGTTTTCCCTATGGCAGAGGCGCGCGATAGTGATGAAATTCATTGGATTGAACCACGCAAGCGCGGCATTATGCCTTTGGATGGCTTTCACGTATCGCGATCATTGCGCCGCGCGATTTTAGCTCAGGATTATGACGTCACGATCGACCAATGTTTTGCCGATGTTGTGCAGGGATGTGCGGATCGTTCTGAAACATGGATCAACACCGAAATCGCACAAGCCTATGACAACCTGTTTCACAAAGGCTTCGCCCACAGTCTGGAAATATGGCACCAAGGCGTATTAACCGGTGGTGTCTATGGCGTGTCCATCGGCGGGGCATTTTTTGGTGAAAGCATGTTTTCAAAGCGGCCCAATACATCAAAAATTGCTTTGGCCTATCTGGTGGATCGTTTGAAAAAGACTGGTTTTGTGTTGTTTGACACGCAGTTCACAACCCCACATTTAATCAGCTTAGGCGGAAAAGAAGTTACGAAAGACCATTATCGCCGCTTGCTTGCGCCGGCTATCAAACAGACTGCGGATTTTGGGGATCCCAATTATTGTCCTGATCCAGACGAAATTTCGCAACGCAGAACCCAGACATCATAACGAGCATGATCCAACGGATTCAATGCAGGCGATGAGGCTAACATCCAGCCGGAATACAGTTGCTCGTTTCGGCGCTGATCTGTCACCGTCAACCGTGCATAAGCATCCCCCATGGGATTGTCCACGGGATAACGGCATTCATCTAGACGGATCAAGATAGAGCCCATCGCCTGCGACTGCCCAACCTGTACGGAAATATCCTGAACCTCGCCACTGACACGATCTAGCAAACGCAACAACGCAGCCTGTGCAGTTACGGCCTGTTCTTGTGCCGAGACAGAAAATCCCAGCGTGATAAAGGACATCAAAAGTAAGGCAGCGCAGCGCACTATTCCGAACCGCCGCTGCCTACGAATTTCATCAGCAATGACACCAAGCTGACTGAACCTTGGGTGTCGATCACTTCGTCGCCATCGGCCAGATAATCAAACGATCCGCCTGGAATGATTTCGACAAAGTTGCCGCCTAGCAATCCCTCGGATGCGATGGTCATTGCGCTATCATCTGGAATTGCAACTGATTGGTCAATGGCTACAATTGCCTCGGCGCGATATGTGTCTGGGTTCAATTTCAACCCTGTCACAGCCCCGATTTTCACCCCGGCCAAACGGACATCTGTTCCAACACTTATGCCCTCAGCCGATCTGAACCCAGCCACCAAGTTATAGCTGTCGCCCCCGAGTTTGGCACCCGTTGACTGTGCAGCATATGCGGCAAAGCTGATTGCAGCAGCCAGGACAACGGCACCAAGGGCGATTTCAGCTTTGTTTTCCGACATTTTACTATGCCTATTCCGGTTGCCAGGCTTCGTAATCGCTGCGGGTTTGTACGTCAGATTTGCGCAGCGATCCACTCGGGGCATAAGCCATAGCGGTGCCTGTCAAATTCTCTTGGTGCGGTTTTTCCCACGATTTACGCGGAACCGGCTGCTCGGCCGGTGATAATTTCCAAGTGTGATGCAGCCATCCATGCCATTCGGGGCTGACACGGCTGGCTTCCATATCACCATTAAATATGACCCAACGGCGTTTGTCGTCACGGGTGCGGTAATAAATGTTTCCCTGATCGTCTTCGCCTACTTTGACGCCTTTGCGCCACGTGTAAAGCTGAGTGTTCAACGTTTGACTGTTCCACCAAGTGACCGAGCGCAGCAGTGAATTTACGATTCCCATAGGATTCTCCGGCTAAAACTTATCTGCTTTATGCAATACTTTTGAAACAGCGTCCAGTACCCGTCATCCGGCAGACGCTGGCTCTTTCGCATCATTTTCGGCATAGATCATCAAAGGTGCTGCTGACGTTGTCACAGATTCTTCGTTCACAACCACCTCAGTCACTTCGTCCATTCCAGGCAGATCAAACATTGTATCCAGCAGGATTTCCTCCATAATGGACCGCAGCCCACGAGCCCCAGTTTTACGGTCGATCGCACGCTTTGAAATTGCCTTGAGCGCATCATCTGTGAACGTCAATTTGGTATTTTCCAATTCGAACAAACGCTGGTACTGCTTGACCAAGGCGTTTTTGGGTTCGGTCAAAATCGTGACCAAAGCGTCCTGATCCAAATCTTCTAGCGTTGCCAAAACGGGCAAGCGGCCGACAAATTCTGGGATCAAACCAAATTTCAACAAATCTTCGGGTTCAAGATCGCGGAATATTTCGCCCACGCCGCGACCATCATTGTCGCGAACGTCTGCACCAAATCCGATTGCGCTGCCTTTGCCGCGTTGCGCGATGATTTTGTCCAAACCTGCAAATGCGCCGCCACAGATGAACAGGATATTCGTGGTATCAACCTGCAAAAATTCCTGTTGTGGATGTTTACGCCCCCCCTGAGGTGGGACAGATGCGACGGTGCCTTCCATCAATTTCAGCAGCGCTTGCTGCACGCCCTCGCCCGAGACGTCGCGTGTAATGGATGGGTTCTCTGATTTGCGCGTGATTTTATCAACTTCATCGATATACACGATACCACGTTGCGCACGATCGACGTTGTATTCAGAGGCTTGTAGCAATTTCAGGATAATGTTTTCAACGTCTTCACCAACGTATCCGGCCTCGGTCAGGGTCGTCGCATCAGCCATTGTGAACGGGACATCCAGAATGCGTGCAAGTGTTTGCGCAAGTAAGGTTTTACCGCAACCCGTTGGCCCGATCAGCAAAATGTTGGATTTCGACAGCTCGATTTCACCAGATTTTCCAGCTTGGTCCAACCGTTTGTAATGGTTATGAACAGCAACCGACAGCACGCGTTTTGCCTTGGCTTGACCAATCACGTAGTCGTCCAAAACAGCACAGATTTCTTTCGGCGTTGGCATGCCTTCTGTTGTTTTTAGGCCCGTTGATTTGGTTTCCTCGCGGATAATATCCATACACAGTTCAACACATTCATCACAAATGTATACTGTAGGCCCTGCGATCAGTTTTCTGACCTCATGCTGGCTTTTGCCACAAAAGCTGCAATAAAGTGTTGTCTTGCCGTCGCCTGAATTCGTCGCCATGCTTAACCTTTCGGACCATTCTAATAGTGTAACGTCCCAAACAGTGGAATGTTATTCCAGCTTAAGACAGTGATGCAGGCACCACAATGGCAAAATACGAATTTTTTGCCACCGTGGTGCAAACACTTATTCCTCTGGCATTGCGCGCTTGGAAACGATTTCGTCGATCAAGCCCCAAGATTTCGCATCTTCTGGCGACATGAAATTGTCACGTTCCAGCGCAGCTTCGACAGTTTCCAAATCTTGGCCAGTGTGTTGAACATAGATTTGGTTTAGACGTGTTTTAAGTTTCTGGGTTTCTTGTGCATGGATCATGATGTCTGTGGCTTGGCCCTGATACCCGCCCGATGGCTGGTGGACCATCACGCGACTGTTTGGCAGGGAATACCGCATGCCCGCTTCGCCAGCGGCCAACAACAATGATCCCATTGACGCCGCTTGTCCAATGACCAAGGTCGATACTTTGGGACGGATGTATTGCATCGTGTCGTAAATCGACAAACCAGATGTCACCACGCCGCCTGGGCTGTTGATGTACATGCTGATCTCTTTGGATGGGTTTTCCGCCTCAAGGTGCAATAACTGCGCAACAATCAGCGACGACATACCGTCATGGACCGGGCCATTCAAAAAGATGATGCGTTCTTTCAACAGGCGTGAAAAAATATCATAGGCACGTTCGCCACGACTGGTTTGTTCAACCACCATCGGGACCAATGTGTTCATGTAAACGTCTAGTGGATCTTTCATAGTAACCTACCTATCATATCTGAGCCTTTGGTTGAAACTTAGTCCGCGTCGCAGGCAGCTGCAATAGCCCAGCGGCATTTTGATATGATCTGTCAAAATTAATTTTTTCTTAAGAACGCGCCGCGCCTAAAGTGGAATACCCGTTTCCAATGAAAAAGAAATTTATTAAAGTGCGCGAACAAAATAAGGAACCCTCTGTGACGCAAGCAAAATTCATTCAGCGTGGCGCTGCCAGTTTTTCTGTTGATGCCTCAGGACCGGCCAAAGTGTTTTATTTCGCTTTGCTGCCGAAAATGACGATGCTTGCCTTTTCATCCGCACTTGAACCCTTGCGGATTGCAAATCAGCTTAGCCAAAAAACGCTGTATGAATGGTATACGATGACGCCAGATGGCCATGCGGTGACGTGCTCAAACGGGGTTACGATCACGCCGGATATGGCCCTGACACAGATCCCCAAAGAGGCCACAGCATTCATTTGTTCCGGTGTCGAACCCGCCAATGCCGCATCAGCAGATGTCTTGAATTGGATCCGGCGCAATCATAGGACGGGTACGCAAATGGGCGGCATCTGCACGGGGGCCTTTGCCTTGGCGCAGGCCGGAATTATTGGGAAATCACGGTTTACGCTGCATTGGGAAAATCAACCCGCATTTTCCGAGCTTTTCCCCGATTTGGTTCCCACTCAAAATCTCTATGAAATAGAGGACCGTCTGATTACCTGTGGTGGTGGAAATGCTGCGACTGATTTAATGCTGGAACTGATCGAACGTGACCACGGATCAGATATAGCGTTGGTCATTGCGGATATGTGTATCCACAAACGATCCAACGATCGCAGTGCGCCCCAGAAATCATCACTGTCGGTCGCGATCGGGTCGCGCAATCAAAAACTGTTGCACGCTATCCAAGTCATGAGTCAAACCGTAGAAGAGCCCCTGCCCCTGTTAGAACTGTGCGATACTTTGGGAATTTCGCGGCGCCAGCTAGAGCGTTTGTTCAAAAAATACACCCATCAATCTCCGACCCAGTTTTATTATGGCCTGCGATTGGAACGCGCGCATGCACTATTGAACGAAACAAATCTGACAATTACAGAAATTGCGGCAGCCACGGGATTTAACTCGACATCCCATTTAGCGCGGCAATATCGTTCGAAATACGGTGTGCCACCGAATGCCTTTCGCAAAGCTTGGGGTGCGCGTCAGGCTTGACAGCCTTGGCATGCAGGCTAACTGCCCGCTAAAAAGGACGTCCATGTTTACCCCATCCCTGAGTGCAGCCCAACAGCAGCTTGACGCATTTATTCCGAATGCAGGTGCATATTATGCACAGCATCGCAATTTTGATTTCGGGCTTGAAAATCGTGCGAATGTATCAATCCTGTCGCCCTATATTCGGCGGCGGGTTTTGACCGAAACGACTGTTCTTAAACAGGTTTTGACGCGCCACAGCCCAAAAGACGCTGAAAAATTTATCCATGAGATATTTTGGCGCACTTATTGGAAAGGCTGGTTGGAACTGCGGCCTGCGATCTGGCAAGATTACCGAACATCGCTGGATCGGCACATCAACGATATTCAAACCCAATCCGGGCTACGCCAACGATGGGCCGCTGCATGCACGGGCGAAACAGGTATTGATTGCTTTGACAGCTGGGCCAAAGAGCTGGCAGAGACCGGCTATCTGCACAACCACGCGCGAATGTGGTTTGCGTCAATATGGGTTTTTACATTGGAACTGCCTTGGGAACTGGGCGCTGATTTTTTCATGCGGCATCTGCTGGATGGAGATCCCGCCAGCAATACGCTAAGCTGGCGTTGGGTGGCTGGAAAACACACTGTCGGCAAAGCGTATCTTGCGACTGCCGAAAATATATCCAAGTTCACGCGCAGCCGCTTTGACCCCAAAGGATTACGGACTGCATTGCCTGACTTGCCCGATTTCACACATCCCAAACCGCGTCCCCTGGACCCGCGGGTGATCCCAACCGTAAAGGGACGCGTGGGCGTTTTAACCCATGATGACGATTTTGACCTAAGCGAAATTACGCCATTGATCGATACTGCGATCACTTATGCACATATCAGTCGCCTAGACGATCTAAGCCCGCTGGCGATCTCAGATCGCGTCACAAATTTCGTTGATCAACTGGCCCACGATCATGCCATAAAAACACATGGCAACCGGCACACAACATTAACGTCGTGCAGTGAAATTATAGCTTGGGCCGAAAAACACCAACTTGACATGATACTGACGCCCTATGCGCCTGTGGGGCCGATGGCTGTGTGCTTGGCTGAAGCAGAGACCGCTTGCGCCAACCTAGGTATACGTGTGGTCCAGATCATGACAGGCTATGATGCCCGCGCTTGGCCCAAGGCAACGCATGGTTTTTTCCGATTCAAATCACACATAGATGATTTTATGGATCGTTTATGAACATAAAAAAATGGCGCGACCCAGCGCGCCATTTTTTAACTTTTGCATTCAATTATTGAAACTGTTTTAGATATTCAATTACGGATGCGATTTCGCTGTCTTTGCGTAGGCCTGCAAAGGACATTTTTGTCCCCTTGGCAAAGTCCTTTGGTTTCGCCAAGAACGCAGCCAAATTGGCCTCATCCCAAACCATACCATCGTCCTTCATTTGGCCAAAAACTTTGGAATAGCGGAAGTCTTCGATGTGGCCGATAGACGCGCCAACGACGCCGTTCAGAACGGGGCCAGTTTTATTCGTAGCACCCTCACCAACTTGGTGGCAAGCCTTACACTTCTTGAAAACTTTTTCACCCTCTGCAGCCAATTCTGCGTCGAACGCAACAGCAACAACTTCTGGCTCGGCAGGTGCTTCTTCGACGGCGGCGACCTCAACCACTGGCTCAGCGGCCGCTTCCTCTGCACCCTCTTCTTCGGGTGTGACGTCCAGAACCAATGCGCGCATTGTGATTTCAACGCTATCTTTACAATCTGTCATACAGGCTTCGGTAAAGACAGCATATTCCGTTTCCGCACGATCGTCGATAATAAACCCATCAGCATTGGGCATTTCAACGTCTAAAAACGTATCCTTTGACAATTCAAAATCATCGTCGATCAAATCATTTGAATACAGGATATAAGCCGTTATGGCGTATACATCATCATCCGACAATGATTGCGCGTTTCCAAAGGGCATAGAACGGCGCACATAGTCAAAGACGGTCGACAGATATGGCCAATAGGATCCCACAGTTTTCAACGGATCTTCGTGGTCCAATGTGTCCATGCCACCGGCCAGTTTTGGCCAATTGTCTACGCCTTCGGCGAAATCACCGTGGCAAATGGCACAATGTTCGGCAAACAATTCGTCGCCGTCGATTGCGTTGCCCGATCCTGCAGGCAGCCCTGTGCCATCAGGTGCGATATCCAAATCCCAAGCTGCGATTTCTTCGGGCAAAGCCTTGCGGCCCAAGCCAAATTTTTCCGCAGCAACTGGGGATGCCAACAAGGTGGCCGCGATTACTGAATTAAGAAATTTCGACATTCTCTGCCTCCCCATTGGGTCTTACCCACCAAGTTTGGATACAGTTGTTGTGATAGATTGAGTTCAGGCCGCGCACGTCGCGCAACTGAGTTTTGGTTGGTTGGACATAACCAGTGTCATCATGTGCACGTGATTGCAGCAACATTTCCTGACCATCCCAGTTGATGTCCAGATAGAACCGCGACATCGCACCCTTGGTGCCTGGTGCGGCCAAACGCGCCTCTTGCCAGTTTTTACCTCCGTCGATGGACACATCGACACGGGTGATGGCACCACGACCAGACCATGCAAGGCCGGTGATGACCAGTGGGCCTTTGCCGTGTTTGATGGGTGCCTGTGGCGATGGGCTAGTGACCACAGATTTTGCATCCATGACCCATGTCCACTTGCGTGATGTGCCATCTTCTAATGTATCGGTGTACTTTGATGTTTCTTCACGGCTTTCGATGGCTTGATCGGTGATCTCGATCCGGCGCAACCATTTCACCCACATGTTGCCTTCCCAACCGGGAACGACCAAACGCACGGGATAGCCATGTTCTTTGCGCAGCGCTTCGCCATTGGCTTTGAACGCGACCAATACGTCATCCAATGCCTTTTCCAATGGGATTGAACGACCGTTTGAGGATGCATCCGCACCTTCAACATAGACCCATTTGCCAGCTGTTTGAACGCCCGCTTCGTTCAACAGGGTCCGCAATGGAACACCTGTATATTCCATGTTATGGATCATACCGTGGGTAAACTGTGCGCCGTTCAACTGGGCGCCTGCCCATTCCATACCAGTGTTGGCCGCGCATTCGCAGAAATACACGTGGTTTTCGCGGGGGAAACGCTCAAGATCTTCGTAGGTAAAGACCAATGGCGTATCAACCAAACCGTTGATCATCAAACGATAATCTTCTTTGCGCATCTCAATCGCGCCCGAATGGTGACGTTCAAACGCACAACCCTGTGGAGTGATCGTGCCGTCCAACGCATGGATCGGGGTAAAGTTGATCGAGCTGATGGTATCGGCGGTTAGCCATTCTACGTTGCGGCGAACCACATCTGATTCAAATTCGATTGGCAGGCCGTATGGGGTTGCGTCAACGCCGTCCCCCGTGGCCTGTGCCCAAACTTGTTTTTCAGTGATCAGAGGATCACCAGCTGCTTTGGCAACCGTTGCTGCAACAGTGCCTGCACCCGCTGCGGCAGCGCCCGTCAAAAAATTACGACGGGATGTTTTGCCATTCTTGAAGCTGACTGTCATGGTCTTCATGCTCCTTTAGTGGTTAATATTAAGCTGGCTTAAACGCCAACGACTTTTACGCTGTTATTTGGGGCAACCGTAATGGTGCCTTGTTTACGAATATGGCTTTCGACCACATCCCAAATTTGTGGGCCTTCGGTGCCTTCGTTCACGGATGCCCAGCCTGCAACCACATAGGTTTTTGCCGGATCAATCGCTTCACCTGTTTTCAACAGGGTCATTTCGGAAATACGGCTGCCTTGTGGTTTGGACACGTCAATGCGGTATCCCATGCCACCGATACGCACCATATCGCCACCCTGCTGGTAATAGGGATCAACATTGAACAGGTTATCTGCCACGTCTTCTAAAATAACATGGATGAATTCGCCTGTCATTTCACTGCGATAGGCTTTGCCATAGGTCATTGACGTGACATTCCAGATGTCTTCGCGTGTGATATTCTGTCCCGGCAGGATAGATGGACCCCAACGCACACCCGGCGACATGGAAATGTCTGCCTCTCGTTCCTGGATCAGGGCGTCACAGATCAAATCGTCCCATGTGCCGTTGAAATTGCCACGACGATACAGCAGGCTATCAGTCCGACCTATGACCTCAGTCAACTGATCCAGATAGGGCGCACGCTGTTCATCAATCAATGCGGTCATATTTGCATCTGGCGTAATCACATCCGAGAAGATTGGGATCAATTTGTGTTTGAACCCCATCATACGACCATCGCGAACATCCAAATCAACGCGGCTGACGAATTTACCGTTTGATCCTGATGCAACGATAATGGTTTCGCCAACCAAAACGGGCTCGGGCAATGCGTCATGGGTGTGACCGGACAAGATCACGTCGATGCCAGAAACACGGCCGGCCATTTTCTTGTCAACGTCGAAACCATTGTGCGACAATACGACGACAACTTCGGCGCCCATGCCGCGCACTTCGTCAACCATTTCCTGCATGCGTTCGTCACGAATACCAAAACTGTATTCTGGGAACATCCAACCGGGGTTTGCGATGGGCATATAGGGGAAAGCCTGACCGATAACGGCGATCTTGGTGCCGCCGCGTTCAAACATTTTATAGGGTGGGAACAGTTCAGTTGGTTCGTCCCATTCGGCATCAAAAATGTTTTGACCCAATGCCGCAAAGGGTAGGTTTTCAACGATTTCTTGTACCCGTTCGGACCCAAGCGTGAATTCCCAGTGGAATGTCATCGCGTCGGGGTTTAGCGCGTTCATCACATTGACCATATCCTGACCCTGGGTGTGATAGCAGGTGTAAGAACCATGCCACGTATCACCACCATCCAACAAAATCGCATCGGGGCGATCGGCACGGATGGAATTGACCACCGTTGCCACGCGGTCCAAACCGCCAACACGCCCATAGGTCTGCGCCATTGCCGTAAAATCGTTATAGGTCAATGCATAGTGGGAGGGAGAACCATCATTGATCCCATACATTTTACGGAAATCAGCGCCGGTGACGTGCGGCACCTGACCTAAGGCAGGACCAACACCCAAGTTGATTTCGGGTTCACGGAAATAAATCGGCTTAAGCTGCGCATGAATGTCAGTGATGTGGATCAACGTCACGTTCCCAAAGGTATCAAACTGCAACAACTCATCCTGAGTAAGACGTTGTTGCGCAGCCAAACGGGACCAATTACCAAAGCCAGAGGCACCATACATAGCCGATGCGGCCATACTAACCTGAAGAAAGTCACGACGAGAGATCATTTAAGTTACATCCTTGAATCATGCATCATATGCGCATATTTGAATGGGTTGGGTAGAATATAACCCCACATGCGTGAACATGCGGGGTTAAGATGATTAGTTACGAACCGATGGACCCTCAACGGACAAACCGTTGCCGCGTGACGCAACATATAGCTCCAGCGCGATGAATTCATCCGAACCTGGGTTGAATGTTTCCGCACGTGTATCACGCACACATCCCTTGAAGCGCGCATGCACCGTATTCAATTTGGTATTTTTCAAACGGTACACTGGGAAACCGTTGATTTGACCTTGGGACAAATGGTCCGCACGGATCATGTTGCCATAGTTGTCTTCGTGGCAATTTGCACATGACAAATCCAGCTGACCAGTACGTGTGTAATACAGCTCTTTGCCCGCTTCCCATGTCGCTTGGACTGGGCCGTCGATTGCAACGTTTACTGGCATACCGCGCGATTGCAATGTGATCAGAGCTTCCATCGCGGCCATGTCACCTGATGTGTATCCGTATTTATCGGCACCCATCTTGTTTTCACGACAATCGTTGATTTGCATCGCCAAAGTGCGGACTTCTTCGGCAGCGTCATTCCATTTTGGATAGACCGCACGAACACCGGCCATAGAATCCTCGGCGGCACCATGACAAGATGCGCATGACTTGCCCTCAGACCCTTCGACAGTGTCCCATGCCTCGGCTGCGGCATCAACGGCCGACATGCCTGGGTTGTCGAAATCATCCATCTGCATTGCCTGGGTGCCTTCGGACCGGAAACGCCATCCGGACAAAATTTCATCCATGGCGTCTGACAGATGCGCTGGCGCGGCTGTTTTTGTAACAATCTCGATTTCGCCGTTGATTACCAACTCGGCATCTTCATCTGCGAATGCAGAAGTCGCAATCAACGCGGCTGCGATTGCTGTGACTGCTTTAATTTTCATAGCTGTTCCTCCCGTAAATGGGGCCCCACCAGCGGTGAGGCCTCCTATGCCGAAACCGGATTATCCGATTGCAACCTTTTTGGTGTCTTCATAGACCGAACCGTCATCATCGTACCAAGTGAACTTGAATTCACCTGCTTCTGGAACAGTCGCTTCAAACTGGAAGTATGGGTTTGTCGAAATAGCAGCTTCCATTGCTACATCGATGACCGACGCTCCGTTGAAATCGCAGGTAAAGCGATTGATAATCGAGCGTGGAATTTTGTTTCCATCACTGTCTTTACGCTGACCTGATTCCATTTTGTGGCTGATCAAACATTTGATTGTTACGACTTCGCCCGCAGCTGCCTTTTTGGGAGCTTTCACGCGTGGTTTTACACCGTCTGCCATATTAATATACTCCTATCTAGACCTTAGCCGCCGCAGCCGCCGATTGTTACTTTCACAGTTTGCTGTGCCTTTGCGAATGAGCCATCGGCCATTTTCGCGATCGCAACAACGTCTTGCGTGCCGGCCAAACGGATCCGTGTGGACGCAGATTGCGTTCCGGACAGTTCGCCAAAGTTATATGTCGCAACACCCGGTGTCGGGTTGCCAGCGGCCAACAACATGATTGATACCGCGCCTTCGGCGGATACGTCGATTGGCACAGTGTTACCGTTTTCAGCAATCTCTGGGGCACCCAAAGTTACACCACCTTCGGCGATGTCTGCACCACCTGTGAACGCAGCAATAGCATCATCTGTTGCTGCGCTTACGCGGAATGGCAAAATTGTCAGGGCTGCAGCGCCCAAACCCAACGCCAATGTTTCGCGTCTTGAGAAGTCCATCATGATCTCCTTAGTTAAAAAAATATCGCTTATTCTGTCAACGTTGACAGAAACGCGACGACGTCTTCGATTTCTTGTGCGGTCAGCAATGGCGACAATTCCTTCGCTGCCTTACCAGTGTAGGCATCACCAGGACGGTTAAATCCATCAACTTTGTAATACGCTGGCATGATTGTGCCCTCGAATGTCTTTTTCGAGTTTACCAAAATACCGCGCAGTTCAGCAGCCGAGCGATAACCACCGACGCCATCCAGCGCTGGCCCAACCTCGCCATGGAACAGCTCGTCTGCCCATGCTTCTGAACTGTGACATGCGATACAGTTGCCCCGTTTTTTGCTTACAATTACACTGCGACCGTTTGCAGGATCACCCGCAACACCGGTCAAAGATGCTTCTACAGCGCCATATTCGTCGAACACGACGTTACCTGGCGCAACTGTTTCAGCGAAAGACGCACTAGCCAGTGCCAATCCCGCCGCGACTGTAAGAGATGTTAGCCTCATAAATCCTCCCGTGGCTATCTAGTTTCAAGTGATAGCTTTGTATACCGTAGTTCACTATCCACCATCAACGCAACAACAAATTCGCAAAAATGAATTATTGATTGCGATTTTATTGATTTCCGGCCTGCCTCTCGGCAATTCGGCGGGCGTGGTAGCGCTGAAAATCTTCTCCATTTTCAATCAGATAACGCTCTTCCTGGACCCAGGTAAACAGGTCCAATGTCGTCCCCCGACCAAAGGCCCCGGGCATCGTTGCGACCGCCGCCTGAGGTGCGATCACCCCATCATCCACCTCCTGTGGTAGAAACATGATTGTGGGCGTAAACAGAATCCCCCAGCGGCGCGCCAGGTCCTTTTCGGACATCTCTTGCCCATCAAAATCAACCGCATCAGTGTCACCATGCAGATTTAGTTGCACAACAAAGAAATGTTCTTCGATGTAATCCGAAACGGTTGGGTCCGAGAACACCTCTTCATGCATTTTTTTGCAGTAAATACACCCGCGCTGTTCGAAAAACAAAACCAGCCGCTTGCCCTCTGCATTGGCTTCGGCCAAGTCTTCGCGCAGATCTTTGAATGTGTCGCGCATCCAATCGGTTTTGTGCAACCCATCATCACCGATTTCAGATGCAGCCACCCAAGTTGCGCTAAATAAAATGACCAGCAGTGCGCTTAGATACTTTTTCATATTTCACCTCATTTATTACAACGACGTAAACGCCGGAAAGGTTTCAATCATCCAATTTGCAATTTCATTGATTCGATTGGTAATCAGCAACAGGGCAAAGGTTAGCATTAACAGCCCCATTACCTTTTCCACCAATCCCATATGACGCCGGAACCGTGCTGCAAATTTCAAAAACGGTTTGATAAAAAATGCCGCAATAACAAACGGCAACGTCAATCCAACCCCGAATATGAACAACAGCCCCACGCCTTTCATGGCCGTATCTTCGAAACTGGCGGTCATGATCACGGCCGTCAGAACCCCACCGACACAGGGCGTCCATCCCGCGGCAAAGGCAAGCCCGACAACATAAGACCCCACAAGTGACATGTTATTCGTGTCACCCGCATTGACCTGAAATTGTCGGTTCAAAAAACCAATTTTTATGACGCCCAGAAAATGCAGGCCAATCACCGCGATAATGGCCGCGGATGCATATCGGAATTCGTCTTGGTACATTTTGAAACTTTGCGACACGGAAAACGCCGCCGCGCCCAGCAATACAAACACGGTGATGATTCCCGCGGAAAACATCACCGACGACACGACGGCTTTGCGTTGGACATTGGCGGGCAAATCCCCATCGGCGTTTAACGTCGCCATGCCCGTGCCCGCCATATAGCTAAGGTAAAATGGGACGATTGGCAGAATGCAGGGTGAAAAAAACACCACCAGCCCGCCAACAAACGCGCCCCAGATGGAAACATCGAACATATGGGTTATCCTTGTTTTATTCAAATATTCATATTATGTTATACGCATCTGTTTACGTCAATTGGGGCCGTGATGCTAAGGCAATTTATTTTCGGCATGTGTGCATTCGTTCTGACGCTGGTCCCTGCATGGGGCAGCGAATACGAATTGGTCATGGTCAAGCGTGATGGGTGTATTTATTGCGAAATCTGGGAACGTGATCTGGGCCCGATTTATCCAAAAACCGATATCGGGGCCTTTGCCCCGCTGCGTATGGTGGATATTGCCGAAACCAAAGGCAAGGACACGCCATTCAAAACCCCCGTTGTTTTCACGCCCACCTTTGTCATCGTGAAAGATGGCATAGAAATGCGCCGGATGGAGGGATACCAGAGCGAAGATTTTTTCTGGGGCGTTTTGGAAATGATCCTAGAGCGTGAGACAGACTATGTTCCTGCGTCCAAATCCACAGACCCAAAGATCGAGGATAAATCATGAAACGATTTCTGTTAGCCTGCGGCGTCATGTGCCTTTGTGTACCTGCATGGGGGCAAGATGCCTTTGTCAGCTCAAAGTCGTTGCGCCCTGAACTGGCATTGGTCGCAGCGCAAGCGGCTCTGCAATCGTGCCAAGACAGTGGTTATCAGATTGGCGTAACTGTGGTTGACCGTTCTGGCCTGCCCCAAGTGTATCTGCGCGATCGATATGCAGGGTTGCACGTCTATGAAACATCGCGCCGCAAGGCATGGACAGCCGTTAGTTTCCGAACGTCAACCAGTGATTTGGCGCAATCAACACAATCAGGCGAAACAGCATCCGGCATTCGACATCTGACCGAGGCATTGCCGCTGGGTGGTGGATTGGTTATTTACGCCGGTGACGGATCAATTGTTGGGGGCATTGGAATTTCCGGCGCACCTGGTCCAGATTTAGACGAAATTTGCGCCCAAGACGGGCTGGATGCGATTGCTGATGAAATTGCTTTTTGATACAGAAACCCCGTGCCATACTTGCGCGCAGAAAATAGGATAAAAAAATGGCACTACCGGTCATCACAGACGATATGTCCGAAGAAGACATTGACGCGATTGTTGAAAATGCAACGACTGCCTCTGGTTTTCTGAAAGCAATCAGTCACGAAGGCCGATTGATGATCTTATGCCATTTGGTGTCCGGCGAAAAATCTGTCACGGAGCTAGAAGAATTAATCTCAGCCCGCCAGGCAGCCGTATCGCAACAACTGTCGCGCCTGCGGCTAGAGGGATTGGTTGTACCGCGTCGCGATGGCAAGACAATTTATTACAGATTGGCAGATGACAAACCCAAGCGCGTGCTTGAGGTGGTGTACGAACTGTTCTGCAAAATGCCTGAACCTAAAAACAACTGATTGATTTTCGCAGACCCTGTGTCATAGTAACCGTGGGAAAATCAACAGGAATTCAACATGATTGATATGTTCGGTGAACACGCAATTGTCGCCCTCATTGGGCTATTTGGCGGATTGCTGTTAGGATTGGCCGCACGCTTGGGGCGTTTTTGCACCCTTGGCGCAATCGAAGATCACGCCTATGCCGCCGACAATACGCGTCTGCGTATGTGGGGAATTAGCATCGGCTTATCCATGATTGGCAGCTTTGGCCTGATGGCTGCCGATGTCTTTGATCCAGCTGATACATTTTATCTGGCAACTGCTTGGAACCCGCTGGCGTCCGTTATCGGGGGCGTGATGTTTGGCTATGGCATGGCGCTGTGCGGAAATTGCGGCTATGGGGCACTGGCTCGATTGGGTGGGGGCGATCTGCGGGCCTTTGTCATTGTTTTGGTCATGGGCATTGCAACCTATGTGGTCATGTCTGGCCCATTAGCCCAAATTCGAATTTGGGCGTTTCCGACCGCATCTGCGGGACCGCAATCGCAGGGATTTGCACATTTGATCGCAACAACGTTGCCTTTGTCCCCCGCTATGATTGGCATGATAGTGGGCGGCGTCATTTTTTTGATGACCCTTTTTACCGGTGACTTTTGGAAAAAACGCATAGAGGTCTTTTGGTCAGCTGTGGTCGCCCTTGCCATCGTTTCAGGCTGGGCAGGTACAACTTGGGTGGCCCAAAACGGGTTTGCCGCGATTATGGTTGAATCGCATACGTTTTCGGCACCTGTTGGCGAAACCATCCTATACGCGATGAATGGCAGCGCACTGACGCTAAGTTTTAGCATCGGATCCGTTGCAGGCGTTTGGACCGGCGCGTTGATCGGATCCCTGCGCAAAGGTCATTTCAGATGGGAAGCCTGCGAAGACCCGCGTGAATTGCGTCGCCAAATTACGGGCGCGGCCATCATGGGTGTGGGGGCGGTCATTGCGATGGGGTGTTCCGTGGGCCAAGGCATTTCTGCCTTTAGCCTACTGGCCTATAGTGCGCCCATCACCTTTCTGGCCATTTATGCCGGCGCCCGACTGGGACTGCGCCAATTAATCGAAGGGTTTGCGCCCATTTGATCGGGCACGAAGCATCCACCAAAATTATGTATTTTGATAGTCTGCCAAACGCGCCACATAACGGGCCAAAGTATCAATTTCCAAATTGATAGGATCGCCAACCTTGGATTGCCCCCAGGTTGTTACCTGTTTTGTATGCGGAACAAGATTGATACCGAATGTATTTGCATCTACTTCGTTCACGGTCAGGGATGTCCCGTTCAATGTCACCGACCCTTTGAGCGCGATAAATCGGGCCAATTCCGCTGGTGCTTGGAATGTCATACGCGTGCTGTCACCTTCGTCGCGCATGTCAACCAATTCGGCCACGCCGTCGACATGGCCAGACACAATATGCCCGCCCAATTCATCGCCCAACCGCAACGCACGTTCCAGGTTGACCATTTTTCCAACATGCCACTGATTGCGCCCCAAATTGGTCACAGATACGGTTTCTGCGCTGATTTCCACATCAAACCAATCATCGCCTAGGGCAATCACGGTTAAACACACGCCATCACAAGCGATGGATGCACCGATATCTATCGTATCAGTATCATAATTTGTTTTAATCCGCGCCTTTAGATCCCCGCGCTGTTCCAACTCGACAATTTGGCCCATATCCGTCACGATGCCAGTAAACATTTGCGGTTTCTCCTTTTTTATAAAATTCGTCGTGATTTTGACGAATACTAAATATATCGCACTCAGTGTTAGTTCCAAGAGTTTCATTTGCCAAGATGGGTCATAGTAACAAAATGCGTCGGTTTTTATTTTTACAAGGGCCACATGGCCCATTTTTCCGACAGCTGTCAAAAATGTTGCGCAAGACAGGGGCTGACACGTTTCGTGTCGGATTTAACAAAGGCGACGAAATATTTTGGGGGCGGGACAATTACATCCCGTTTACACACGATTTAACCCAGTGGCCCGATACTTTTTCGAACATTGTGACCAAACACACCATAACAGATGTTGTGTGATACGGCGATACACGGCCAATTCACAAACAGGCCATCGAAATTGCACAGGTGCGCAACATAACGATCCACGTTTTTGAAGAGGGCTATATGCGTCCCTACTGGATCACCTATGAACGAAATGGATCAAATGGCAATTCGCGTTTAATGGACATGTCTTTGGCCGATATGCAGCAGGCGTTACACTATTCCGATCTGGACACCCCCATGCCCCCATCGCACTGGGGCGATACACGCCAACACATATTTTATGGCGCCGTCTATCATTGGTTGGTGATGTTTGCGAACCGTAAATACAGGCATTTCAAATCCCATCGCCGTTTATCCTTGCAGGCGGAATTTGCATTATACCTCAAACGTCTGTTGATGATGCCATTTCACCACATTCAACGCCGCCTAAAAACACATCAAATCATTCATGGGGAATTTCCCTATCACCTGGTTTTGCTGCAGCTGGAACTGTTGCGCGGCTGTGACGTGACGTTCTATGGGCAACCCTTTTATTCGGGATGGGGACTGACCCGCGATCGCGAAGCCTCCATTCACCGCCGTGGCCGATTGCTAGACCTTGAAACACTGGTCCATCGCACTTTGATTGATTATCCACGCTATTTTAATCCTGTGACACAAACCGCCTGCCCGGTCGAAGTGATCCTGATGCGCATAAAAAATAATGACATCCCTAAACCAAGCGTCGCAATTCGCACCTTGTCAAAATTACAGGGGCTGTTGGCGACGGCGGCCCCGTTTTGGCTTTAATCCGTTCGATTACGCCGCCATATTTGCAGCACATCGCCCTGAATTTCAGTCACTTGGTGTAATTGAAACCGTGGTGCCGATTTCAACTGATCCACCCCCATTGCCCCAATGCCGGGCAGACCTTCGGCACCGATAACAACACCAGCTTGAAAACCGATCAATTCATCGACCAAATCAGCCCCCAACATTGATGCCGCTAAATTGCCCCCACCTTCGCAAAATACACGGGTCACACCGCGCTGCGCTAAGGCAGACAGGACTGCGCGTGGATCAACGCCCTGCCCCTGCATAGCACAGGAAATCGTTTGCGCGCCAATGTTACGCCATGCATCAATGCGATCAGAGGGGGCCGTATCCCCATGACACATCCACAACGGCAGTTGTTCAACCGTTTGGGCCAAACGCGACGCAATCGGAATATCCAAATGGCGCGAAATCACCACACGCAGGGTGCGATGCGTGATGCCCAATTCACGCACGTTTAGCGTGGGATCATCGGCACGAACCGTACCTGCGCCCACCAACACGGCATCATGCTGCGCCCGCATTCCATGGACCATGCGCCGCGCGGCTGGCCCCGTGATCCATTGGCTGTCACCGGTTGCCGTGGCAATACGTCCATCGAAACTGTTGGCCAATTTCAACGTGACCCACGGTCGGTTCAGCCCATTGCGCATAAAAAATCCTGCGTGATCTTGTGCAGCTTGGTCTTCTAAAACACCCGTGGTGACCTGAATACCAGCCGCGCGTAACATCGCAAATCCGTTACCATCCACGCGGCTGTCATTATCTTGGATTGCCGCCACAACATGGGTAACACCTGCATCAATCAGCGCCTGTGCGCAGGGGGGGGTTTGCCCATAATGTGAACAGGGTTCCAGCGTGACATAGGCCGTTGCACCATGGGCGCGCGCGCCCGCTTGGGCCAAGGCACGGGTTTCGGCATGCGGCCTGCCGCCATCTTCTGTCCACCCACGGCCAACGATAATCCCATCGCGCACAATTACACAGCCCACCGATGGGTTAGGCCATGTCCTGCCAAGCCCGCGCCGCCCCAAAGACAGGGTCAGCGACATGAACCGTTCATGCGACATATAGATCAGTCTTCGTCAATCGCATTAGGGCGCAGTTCAGACACGAATTTGTCAAAATCATCCGCCGCCTGAAAGTTTTTGTAAACAGAGGCAAAGCGCACATAAGCAACCGTATCGATGCGCGCTAGGCTTTCCATTACGATTTCGCCAATCAATTTAGATTGAATGTCCGCTTCGCCCATGCTTTCCAAACGGCGCACGATGCCGGAAATCATTTTTTCCATGCGTTCATATTCAACGGGGCGTTTTTGCAACGCAATGCGAATTGAACGTTCCAATTTATCACGATCAAAATCTTCACGGCGGCCATTTGTTTTGATGACAACCAAATCGCGCAGCTGGACACGCTCATAGGTGGTAAACCGACCCCCACATGCTGCACAAAAACGACGACGCCGGATTGATACGTGGTCTTCTGCAGGACGTGAATCCTTGACCTGAGTATCCATGTTTTGACAAAATGGGCAACGCATTGCCATACCCCTTATATTATTGAATTACCTGCAATTTTGCAGAAGTTTCCAAGTTATCCACAACCACTATAGGACAACATCTAAGGTTTGTGTAGTCTGTAATTTATGCCCCAAATATGCCATGACCCGACGCAAATGCGGGGCCGTGCGATGTTCAAACACATAAATCCCCTGCCATCGCCCCAACGCCAGACGGCCGTTGATTACTGGGATCGACAGACTTACCGGCATCATCGCCGATTTGATATGTGCGGGCATATCATCTGGTCCCTCATATGTATGGGTCAGATAATGCATGCTTGGATCATTCGATGGCGGAACCAAGCGGGAAAAATAGGCCTGCAAATCGCTTTGCACCTCGGGGTCTGCATTTTCTTGGATCAACAGGCTTGCAGATGTATGTTGGATAAACAATGTCATCACACCTGTACCATGGACCCAATCGCGCACATCATCTGTAAATTCATACAGCCCCTGCCCGCGTGTCGCAATTTCGAAAACCTTGTGGGTCATGCCGTCGGAGCGTCCAAAATGATGCAGGTGGTTGTGCCCGTTGCATATAGTTTGGATGTTTCAACGTCCTCGATCCGGCCCTGCGCCACTGCCGTGCTGCGACCGGAATGATCAACTGTCCCAATACTGCGAACCCGCCGCCCCAACGGAATGGGTCTGACAATATTTATTTTATATTCAAGGGTCGTGTAATATTTTCCCTGTGGCACCGTTGTCATAACCGCGCAGGCCATTGCGCTGTCCAAAATGGTCCCATACCATCCTCCATGAACCGTCCCCAATGGGTTAAAGGCATCAAATTGTGGCGCGCCCTCGAACACAACCTGTCCCATCTGCACATCATGCAATGTGAAATTCAAGGTTTTCGAAATGGGCGGTGCAGGAAATGCGCCTGCCAGAATACCTTGCATAAATTCCAGGCCTGACAACTGCAAAGCCTGCTGCGGTGGCATCAAGTCATTGGGTGTTTCGGCGAACTTTGGGCGGGTCATTTTGGCAAACTTGATTCCTGCTATCAGGATCGGATGCTATACCGCATGATCCCTATCGGCAATATGATCCACTGCGATATCTGGCTGTAGCAAAATGAAAATGATCGCGGTGATATTTGTTCGCAGCAGGGCACAGAACGGTCCCAAACGGGCCGTAGGCTGATTTATGTAACTTGCGCAGTTCATCGGACCATTTTGAGTCGGCCCAATCCTGTAGCACGGAAAACCGTTGCCCATTTTTCAATCGAAACCCGCCGATATCAATGGCGCGGCCTGTGCTATGTTCAGATAATTTCGCGCCAGCTTTATTGTTGCGCGGACGGCACGCATAGTGCCCCATAATGTCAATTCGATCCAACCCGCCCCCTTGGGTGCCAATGACGGGCTGCGCACTGCGATCTATCCAATGTGCGAAAGTTTTGGCTGTTTTACAGTCCAGCGTCACAGGCTGGCTGAGCCGGACACCATCGATCGACGTGACACGAACGGCGTTATCAATACCACAGCCGCGGGTTTTATGTGACACACGGCCCAATACTTTGCCTTGCAATCGCACATCACCACAGACCTGACCGCGGATCAGCGCAGCGCGATCGCGTTGGGCGCGGTCCTCGACCATCTTGGGGCGCAGTTGCGGTCGCAAACTATCGATCAGAGCTGAATTTTTTGCCACGTCAGGTCTGTGCATGGGTCTGGGGGACTGTTCCATGGCCCATAAAGATTGTGAAATAAACGAAAATAAAATTAATAAATAACACCGTATTTATGCGTCCTATTCGTCTTGGCGAACCGATGTGACGCGCCCAAAATCGGGGGATGCCGTATCTTGACCTGCCTCAATAATGCTGCGGCGTATGGCGCGCGTGCGCGTGAAATAATCGTGCAGGTGGGCCCCATCATCTTGTCGGATGGCGCGCTGCAGGGCGAACAATTCCTCGGTAAAACGTCCAAGAATTTCCAAGGTGGCCTCTTTGTTTGTCAAAAACACATCGCGCCACATGGTCGGATCACTGGCGGCAATTCGGGTAAAATCGCGAAACCCCGCAGCCGAGTACTTGATGACTTCGCTGTCTGTGACACGGCGCAGATCATCGGCAACGCCAACCATGGTATAGGCGATCAAATGCGGTGTATGCGATGTAACGGCCAGAACCAAATCGTGGTGTTCTGCATCCATTTCATCGACATTTGCCCCCATACCTTCCCATAGGATGCGCATTTGCGCCACAGCCTCGGGCGGGGTAAAGGATGTCGGCACGATGATACACCAACGGTTATCAAACAAGGTGGCAAACCCACTTTCTGGACCGGAATGTTCGGTGCCCGCCAGTGGGTGGGCTGGCACGAAATGCACGCCTTGGGGCAAATGGGGTTCGACCGCGTCAATCACCGCGCGTTTCACAGACCCTACATCAGATACCGTCGCGCCCAATTTTAGATAGTGCGACATCTCCTGTGCGACGGCCTCCATCGCGCCCACAGGCACGCACAAAACGACCAAATCAGCGCCCTCAACCGTTTCAGCAATCGTGTCATAAACCGTATCGCACAATCCAATGCGCCGTGCGGTATCGCGGGTTTCGGTCGAACGCGCATAGCCGACGACCTCGCCTGCCAGATTACCGCGTTTGATGGCCCAATACATCGAGGATGCAATCAACCCCAATCCAATCAATGCAACGCGGTTATAAACTTGGGTCATTGTTTTCCATCCTTGAATTGACCAATGGCATGCGCGACGCGGCGGCATGAAGCTTCGTCACCAACGGTGATGCGCAGGCAGTGGGGTAATTTGTAACCCGCAACGCGGCGCACCAAGATACCTTGGGTTTTCAGGTAATCATCACAGGCTTCTGCCTCGGCCTGATTGGCGAAACGGGCCAATATGAAATTGGCCATCGACGTATCCGAACTGACACCATGTTCCGCCAATGCAGCCGCCAGCCATGCGCGTAAGCGCGCGTTGTCTGCACGACATTTTTCTGTAAATTCTGTGTCGCGCACCGATGCCTCGGCCGCGGACAAAGCAGGGGCAGACAGATTGAATGGCCCGCGCACACAATTCAAGGTATCAACTATATAGCGGGGTCCATATCCCCAACCCACCCGCAAACCGCCCAAACCATACAGTTTGGAAAAGGTACGCGTTATGAAAATATTATCATAGGTATGCGTCAGACGTGCACCCCCGTCATAGCCATCGACAAATTCAGCATAGGCCCCATCAAGCACCAGCAGGGTGTGCGACGGCAATCCCTCGGCCAGTTTGCGAACGTCTGCTTCGCTGATCATTGTTCCAGTGGGATTGGCCGGGTTTGCAATAAACACCAATTTCGTTTTGTCTCCTGCGGCCTCTAGGATCGCATCGACATTGACAACGCGGTTGCGTTCGGCCACCTCAACGGGTGTGGCCCCTGCCGCCAGCGCAGAAATTTTATACATTGCGAACCCGTGTTCGGTGTAAATCACCTCATCGCCGACCCCTGCATAGGCTTGGCACAGGAATGTGATGATTTCATCACTGCCCACACCACAGATAATGTTGTCGGACCACAACCCGTGAACATCTGCAATTGCCTTGCGCAGTGCGGCATGATCGGTTGACGGATAGCGGTGCATATCATGGGCCGATTTGCGCAGCGCATCAATCGCCTTGGGCGACGGGCCAAAGGGATTTTCATTCGAGCTGAGCTTTAGGACAATGCTTTGCCCTTCAACAGATGATGCGCCCCCTTGATACAAGTCAATGTCAGATATGCCGGGTTGCGGTGTGATTTTAGACATTCAAACTCTCCTAGACTGATGCCTTAATACTGCGTCAATCCAAACATGACCAGAGGCAAAGAAAAAGGCCGCGGCGGTTCCCCGTCGCGGCCTTTGCAGAAAACTGAATTCTTAGTTTTGTGCGTAGTATTCGATAACGAGGTTCGGTTCCATGACGACTGGATACGGAACATCGCTCAGACCTGGGGTGCGAACGAATGTTGCAGTCATTTTGGAATGGTCTGCCTCGATATAATCAGGAACGTCACGCTCGGCCAATTGTACGGCCTCTAGCAAAGCTATCATTTGCTTAGACTTTTCACGAACTTCTACAACGTCGCCTTCTTTGACGCGATAGGACGCGATGTTCACGCGCTTGCCGTTCACCAGAACGTGGCCGTGGTTTACGAACTGACGTGCTGCGAAAACGGTCGCCACGAATTTCGCGCGATAGACAACCGCGTCCAGACGGCGTTCCAACAGACCGATCAGGTTTTCGCCAGTGTCACCTTTCAAACGGTTCGCTTCGGCAAAGATGCGGCGGAACTGTTTTTCTGTCAGGTCGCCGTAGTAACCTTTCAGTTTTTGTTTTGCACGCAGCTGCAGACCAAAATCTGACAGTTTACTTTTGCGGGCCTGACCGTGCTGGCCGGGGCCGTATTCACGACGGTTTACTGGGGATTTTGGACGACCCCAGATGTTTTCGCCCATACGGCGGTCAATTTTGTACTTGGCAGCAGTTCTTTTTGTCATCTGCTGATCTCCTTCTTATTATGCGACGCCCGATTGGGCGACTATGAAGGGCGTTGTCCTCTTGCCAATTTTATTTTTCAATAAACGAACATGACAGGAATCCCTTTGCAGGGTCCACCAACACCAGTGGGAGGCTAATGCGGGAAATGGCACTGGGTGTCAACCCTGATTCGGACGGTTCTTGGCAATCCAGACCAATCCAATAAAGAAACCCCGCAAGGACTGCGGGGTTTTGGGAATATCGGGATCCTTAGTGGCCCAAAATTTGACTTAGGAACAATTTGGTCCGTTCCGATTTTGGGTTGTTAAAGAATTCTTCTGGCTCGTTTTGTTCCACAATCTGGCCTTGGTCCATGAAAATCACACGGTTGGCCACCTGACGGGCAAACCCCATTTCGTGGGTCACACACAGCATTGTCATCCCCTCTTCAGCCAGTTCGATCATAGTGTCCAACACCTCTTTGATCATTTCTGGGTCCAACGCAGAGGTTGGTTCATCGAACAACATGATCCGCGGCTTCATGCACAATGACCGTGCGATCGCAACACGCTGCTGCTGACCGCCCGACAATTGGCCCGGATATTTGTCCGCTTGTTCTGGGATTTTAACCTTTTCCAAGAAATGCATTGCAATTTCTTCGGCTTCTTTCTTGGGGGTCTTGCGAACCCAAATCGGCGCCAAGGTGCAATTTTCCAAAATGGTCAAATGCGGGAACAGGTTAAAGTGTTGGAAACACATACCAACCTCAGAACGGATTTTATCAATGTTTTTCAAATCCGAACTGAGTTCGGTGCCATCCACAATAATCTGGCCCTGCTGGTGTTCTTCTAACCGGTTAATGCAGCGGATCAGGGTTGATTTGCCCGACCCTGATGGACCCGCAATCACAATCCGTTCACCGCGGTTCACAGTCAGATTGATATCGCGCAGAACGTGGAACGCACCGTACCATTTGTTCATACCGGAAATTTGAATTGCGACCTCGTCAGAAACAGTCATCTGACTGCGGTCGATTTGGCGTTCAATAACTAAATCAGACATCTTATGTCTCCTTATCGATGCTCACGCTGGAGCTTTTTTTCGAGGAACATGGAATAGCGCCCCATACCGAAGCAAAACACAAAGAACATCAGGCCGATAAAGGCAAACAGTTCCCAGTAAATCCCGTTCCAATCCGTTGTGGCACGAATGGCATTTGACAATCCAATCGGGTCCAACAAGCCAATAAACACGACCAATGTTGTATCTTTGAACAGGCCGATAAACGTGTTCACGATGCCAGGAATGGATATTTTCAATGCCTGCGGCAGGATGATCAATCGCATGGATTTCCAATAATCCAATCCCAATGCATCCGCAGCCTCGTATTGACCCTTGGGCAAGGCTGCCAAACCGCCACGCACCACCTCGGCAATATAGGCAGACGCAAACAGGGTGACCATAATCACCACACGCAAAACAAGGTCAAAGTTCGTCCCCGGAGGCAAGAAGTAGTTTAGCAACAATGACGCCGTAAACAGCCAAACGATCAATGGAACACCACGGATAACTTCGATAAAAATCACGGATGTTTTATTGATGATGAACAAATCAGACTGACGGCCAAGCGCCAACATAATCCCCAATGGCAATGACAAAACTATGCCTGCCAAACCAATGATAATGGCCAACATAAAGCCGCCCAGTTGTTTTGATTCAACATAAGTCAATTCAATTGCAACCATTCCGCCTAGGTACGACGATACGTCACCAGCATAATAGAGCCAGTAAACAATCGGCAAAATAATTGCTGAAAGCGTGGCAACCAATGTCCCAGACTTAAGAGCCAGCGCATTATAAACAACGTAGCCAATCACAAACCCTGCCGCGACTGCAACCGGGCCCCAGACGCTGCCCCCCCAAATCAACCAATAGGCGACAAAGGGCGACAGGGCTGTGACGACAAGCAATTTGCGCGAAACGCTTTCGAACAAAATTGGTGCCAGACCAAGCATAAAAATGACAAACGCCAAGATGGGACGCATATAGAGTTCCGATGGGTAAAACCCGAATACCAGCTGCGGCCAGCGTTCGGTTATAACCGCCCAACACGCCGCGGATGCGTCTGGTCCCAAGGTCGCATCGCGTATTTCACGACAATTGGACAGACTGTCAGCAACCCAAATCCCGTTGAAAAACCAAGGGAAAGTATGGCTTACAACCAGCCAGATCACATAGAGTGACGCAAGCGTCAGCACCGAATTGAGCCAACCGGAAAACAGGTTTTCACGAACCCACTTGATCACGCCCTTTTCAGTGATTGGCGGATCTTGTTGTTCCAGCATCGTGTCGCGGACATAGGCGATAGAATTTGTTTGATCTGTCATATCACCGCTCCTTTAGTTTGACGCTATTGTTATATATATTCATCACCCCTGAAATCAGGATGGACGCCACGAGGTAAGACAGCCCCAGCAACAACATGCCCTCTAACTCGCGACCAGTTTGGTTAATGGTGATGCCGCCCAACGTTGAGCGCACATCCATATAGCCTACCGCAATCGCAAGCGAACTGTTCTTGGTCAGGTTCAAATACTGGGAAATCAATGGTGGAATGATCACGCGCAACGCTTGGGGCAAAATGACCAAATTCATCGTGACATTCGGACGCAAACCCAATGCGAATGCGGCCTCGGTCTGGCCCTTGGATACGGCCAAAATTCCCGCACGCACGATTTCTGCGATGAATGCACCCGTGTATAACGACAACGCAATCCAAAGCGCGATCAATGAATTGCGCAGATGCAAGCCACCGGTAAAGTTAAACCCTTTCAAAAATGGGACATCCAACTTGGCGCCCATCAGCACAAACAAAATCGCAACTGGGACGACCAACAGGCCAAGGTTGATGTGCCATGTCGTTGGCCGCAATCCTGTGGCCTCTTGCTTGATTGTGGCCCAAGCACCAATTTTGCGAATTACAAAAACTGACGCGGCAAACACACCTACAATCAGCAACCAATTCAACGTACCAGACGCGAAAAAGCCGTTGGTCAGTTCGATCGATGGGATATAGATACCACGGTTTGTTACGGCCACGTTGTCTGCGAACAGCATTGATGCCGACGGGTCTGCACCGCGGAAATCACGCGGCTGCGGCATGGATTCGGTCATTAACGCAAAGATCAGCAAAATCCACAGCAACAGCGGGACATTGCGGAACCCTTCGACGTAAACAGCCATCAGGCGGGATACCAGCCAGTTCTTGGACAGTCGCAACACACCGACGACGACCCCGATCACAGTGGCCAATGCACAGCCCAAAACAGCCACCAAAACAGTGTTCAAAACACCAACGATGGCGGCTCGACCATGGCTGCTCTGGCTGTCATAATCAATCAAACGCTGGTTGATATCGTATCCAGCAGGCTGGGTTAAAAACCCAAAATTGAAATCTTTGCCCAACGCTTCTAGGTTTTGAACGGTGTTCGAAATAAGCCAAGATATCATCAACATCAGCAAAGCCATAGCAATCACTTGGATCGTCAGTGACCGATATCGCGTATCATAGAGCAACTGGCTTAAACGAAAGCCCTGATTTGTTTGGTCAGGTAAACTGGTCATGTTTGCCTCTTTGTGTTTCCAATTAAAATTGACACCAGCACGTTAACGTGTGGGGTTCATTGGGAAACGATTTGTTTGAAAATGAAAGGGCGCGGGTATACCGCGCCCTAAAGCATCCGAAATTAACGGAAGGGTGGTGAGTACAGCAGGCCACCGTTGGTCCACTGTGCGTTCTGACCACGTGACAGACCGATTGGTGTGTTTTCACCAATGTTACGCTCGAACACTTCGCCATAGTTACCAACTGATTTGATAATTTTGTGTGCCCAGTCTTTGTCTAGGCCCAGCATCGCGCCCAGCTCACCTTCTGTACCCAGCATACGGTTGATTTCTGGGTTGTTTGTGCCTTCTGCCATCTTATCGACGTTTGCAGATGTGATGCCCAGCTCTTCTGCCGCGATCATCGCGTTCAGAGTCCAGCGAACAACGTCACCCCATTCGTGGTCGCCGTGGCGTACCAATGGGCCCAGAGGCTCTTTCGAGATGATTTCAGGCATGATCACGTGATCGCCTGGGTTTTCGAATGTTGCGCGTGTCGCCGCCAGACCAGATGCGTCTGTTGTGTAAACGTCACATGCGCCAGCGAGGTATTGCTGCTGTGCTTCTGCGTTTGTTTCGATTGGCACTGGCTCATAGCTGATGTTGTTTGAACGGAAGAAGTCAGCCAAGTTCAGCTCGGTTGTTGTACCAGTTTGGATACAAACAGTCGCGCCGTCCAATTCTTTGGCTGATGATACGCCCAAACCTTTGGGGATCATGAAACCTTGGCCGTCATAATAGTTCACGCCAGTGAATTCGAATTTCAGGTCAACATCACGCGAGAATGTCCACGTGGTGTTACGTGCCAACATGTCAACTTCGCCAGATGCCAACGCTGTGAAACGTGTTTGGCCTGTTGTTGTGACGAATTCAACTGCTGTTGGATCGCCCAAAACGGCCGCTGCAACTGCGCGACATACGCTTGCGTCAAAGCCGTCCCATTCGCCATTTGCGTCTGGTGCTGCAAAGCCAACCAAACCTGTTGTTACACCACAGTTCAATTTACCGCGCGCTTTGACATCGTCCAATGTGCCCGCTGCGGCTGCGCCAGCTGCCAAAGTCGCAACTGTGAAAGCGCCCAAAATTATGGATTTTTTCATTTTTACCTCTTCCTGGTTTTCCCTAAGTTTAGGAATTTTTTTAGCCAGGGCTACCACCCTGATCATAATACATAAGCGGAGGTCCCCAACTCAGTGTATTGATACTGTTCAAAAATGGACCCGAACGTCAAGAAATAGATACACCATTTTCACCAAGAATTTATATTGCTTACCCTACGTCAAGCAAATGTTACCAATATTTCAGTCACATAGTTGTAAAAATGTATGGGCATTCACCATAGAAGCGTACTTTTGTTCTGCAGCATCTTGGGCTTCGTCGTCTTGACCCCATTGTTCGATTTGCCAATCCTCGTCCAGACGCGACAAATTCCATGCGGTTTCGGCGGAAACGAATCCGTCAAAAACCGCCAATCCCAGAATCAATGACCCCGAAATTCCAACTAGATCATGGAATGCGGCGACCTGAAATTCAGACATATTTTTGACCACAGGTTCAAATTTAACCAAAATGTCCGGCTCTTGGGCGACAAACATGACCCCCTGCCCGATCACTGGCGCCACGCCATATCGTGATTTGGCCCAATCCACCAATGGGTTCCACTGTTCGTTTTGGCGTTCGACCAGTTGCGCTGGGGCGTCTGCACGATAATACAACAAGTCCGCTTCGCCGTAGGCTAGGATCAGATCTGTCACCTCATCGAATTGGATCCGCACCTTGTCAATTGCGGAATTGGCGGCCCGTGTGATTGGCATGGTATGCGGCTGGACCTCTTCGGTTTGGGCATCCCATTCAGCGGCAATCGCGCGGGCCATTTTTTCTGTTGGCACGATCAAATTCGATTTAGCGGGGGTTTTGACCGAACGCCCATCTAATAAAATGGCAAAGCCCTGGTCAGTTTGTTCAACCGTGGCCTGCGACCAAAACCGTTTCAATTTCCATTCGCTCATCACGTTATTCCCAAATTTTACTAAGTGCGGTTTCAATGTCAGACACTTGATCCAAGATCATCTGCGCGGCTTGTAACCGCCGGCTGTCGTGATATCCCCAACTGACTCCCAACGCCTGAACCCCAGCAGATTGCGCCATTTGCATATCATATTCTGTATCGCCGATCATCACTGTACAACGGGCATCAACGCCTGTTTCGCCCAAGGCAGCATGGATCATGGATGGGCTGGGTTTCGATGGATGATCGTCTGAGACCTGAACCGTGACAAACACACCCTGCCAGTCATACATGTCAATCAATGCGTTAATGCCACGGCGCGATTTGCCTGTGGCCACCCCCAACACCAGATCGTCGCGCTGCGCCAATCGGCGGATCACGCCGTCGATTCCATCGAATAAAACGGGCCGTGCCCCTGCCATACGATTTTCGTAATAGGCGGTTTTATAGATCTGGGAAATCGCCGCAATCAGGGCGGTATCTGCTTGGGGGATCAGGGTTTCAAACGTCTCGGTCAATGACAATCCAACAGTTGACAAAACATCCGCACGATTGGGCAACGCAAGCCCCACCCGATCAAAGGCCACCTGCATCGCCCACATGATTTCTGCCTGACTGTCGACCAAGGTGCCGTCCACATCAAACATTACCAAACGCAGGTCAGGCATGCCTATAGATCCTCGAACGGGTCATCCAATACGTCATTAACATTCCATTGGAACGTATCCCACGTTTGTTTCATATGCGTTGGCAAATCTGCCGTAATCGAAAATGGTTTGCGCGTCACAGGATGTTCAATCATCAGATAGCGCGCATGCAAATGAAGTTTGCGACTGATATCCCCACCCAATTGTGCGCCCCAACCATCGCCCATGTTTTCCTGACCTGACCCACCGTATTTCCCATCACCTACGATCGGATGACCAATTTCGGCCATATGCGCGCGCAGCTGATGGGTCCGGCCCGTCACCGGTTCCAACGCAACCCATGCGCCACGGCTGGCCAGGCGGCTAAGCACAATATAATCACTATGGGCGCGCTTGGCGCCATCTGTGCTGGCCACATCACGCGGATGCACGCAGATCATTTTTTCACCTTCACCCCGGCCGCCACCGGGGGCCTTGACCAATCCATATTTGATGGATCCAATCTGCGGGATCGGCACACCAGCAACAGCGGCCCAGTACACTTTGCGCGTTTCGCGGTGACGCAGCGCATCTGACAATGTTTGGGCGACTTGGCGCGTGCGGGCCAACATCAAAATGCCGGATGTATCTTTGTCCAAACGATGCACAAGGCGGGGTTTTTCGTCATAGCCAAATTTCAACGCCTCGGCCAAACCATCGACATGCTTTGTCTGCTTGCTACCGCCCTGCGATGGCAGACCGGCAGGTTTATTCAGAACGATCAAATGATCATCCATATAAATCACGGCGTTTTGTATCATCTCCGCATCCGCAGCTGACACGCGCGATTGGGTTACAAGTTCGGGTTTGTCATTCATCGGAACGGGCGGGATCCGGATTTCTTGGCCCACCTCAATACGTGTCGCCGGTTTGCAGCGCGCGCCATCAATGCGCAATTCGCCCTTGCGACACATTTTTTCAATACGGATCTGGGACAGCTGCGGGAATTCACGGCGCAACCAACGGTCCAACCGCTGACCTGCGTCGTTCTCCGAAATACTGCGTTTTTGCACGCCACTCATGTCCATAATCCTTTGGCAACTGTTACGCCTGCGTAGACGGCAATGATCGACAAAATCACGCTGCCCCCTGCATAGGCAATGGCGGCCGACATACGCCCCGTATCGACCAATTTCAAGACATCAAGTGAAAATGCAGAAAATGTTGTGAACGCGCCCAGAAATCCACCCATGATCATGACCGCCGTTCTATCCCCGAAACGCCCCGTAAAATAAACAAAGGCAATCCCCATAAGAAAGGACCCGACAACATTCACAAACAATGTCGCATAGGGAAACGACACCATCTGAGCGACACCAAATCGGGTCATCGCCCCCAAGGCACCACCAATTGCAATAAACAGATAAATCATTTTCTTGGAGTGACAGGTTCTGCCAAATTGTCAAGTCTTGGGGCTGTTACGTTTGTGACGTAGGTTATTAAAATACTGAACGCGTTTTTGTAAGTCGCGTTCAAACCCGCGTTCAACCGGTTTGTATAACTCAGGCCGCGATACGCCATCTGGGAAGTAGTTTTGGCCCGAAAAACCATCCTCAGCGGCATGATCATAGGCATAGCCGCTCCCATACCCCTGATCTGCCATTAACTGCGTGGGCGCATTCAGGATATGTTTGGGTGGTGGATGCGATCCTGTTTTCCGCGCCATTTCCCGTGCCGCTTTATACGCTGCGTAGCCTGCGTTGGTTTTGGGGGCCAGCGCCAGATATATAACCGCTTGGGCCAATGCCAGTTCCCCTTCTGGGCCACCCAGCCGTTCAAAGGCTTCCCATGCGTGCAAACACACTGACTGGGCCTGCGGATCGGCCAAAGCGATATCTTCGACCGCCATGCGCAACAGGCGGCGAGCCAAATAACGCGGGTCTTCGCCGCCCTCTAGCATGCGGGCGAACCAATACAGCGCAGCATCGGGGTCAGATCCCCGAACCGATTTATGTAGGGCAGAAATCAGGTTGTAATGTTCATCACCCGATTTGTCATACTTGGCCGCGCGACGCGTGACACGCTTGCGCAACTGATCGGATGTCAACGGCGCTGACACTGTCCAGCCAGCGACCTGCTCGACCAGATTAATCAAGGCCCGCCCATCCCCATCCGCCATCGCGATCAACGTCTGGCGCGCGTCTGTATCCAAGGGCAAGGTCAGATCCAATTCATTTTCTGCACGTTGTAACAGACCTGATAAATCGTCCAAACCTAAACGTTCCAGCACCAGCACCTGTGCGCGCGATAACAATGCAGCATTCAATTCAAAGGATGGATTTTCGGTTGTCGCCCCAACCAGCAAAATGGTGCCATCCTCCATATGGGGTAAAAACCCATCTTGCTGCGCTTTGTTGAAACGGTGTATTTCATCCACAAACAACAAAGTACCACGCCCGTTGGCATGACGCAGCTTGGCCGCCTCAAACACTTTGCGCAGTTCAGGAACACCTGTAAAAATCGCACTGATTTGAACAAAGTACATGTCCGTGTGATCAGCCAACAAACGCGCCAGCGTGGTTTTTCCAACGCCCGGCGGCCCCCAAAACACAATCGACGATAATCGCCCCGCCGCCAGCATAGCCCCCAGTGGCGCATCAGCCGCCAAAATATGATGCTGCCCGATCACATCATCCAATACCTTGGGCCGCAGCCGTTCCGCCAATGGGGTTGGCCCTTTGGATGTTGAAATTTGCTTATCCCCAAACAGGTCGGTCATATGCGAAACCTTAATTGGATTTTGCGCCCTTGACGCAGAACCGTGATGGAACCCGTACGATTTGACTGTCGTAACAAGTCATCGAATTGGCCTGGATGATCTAGGGTGTTTCCATTTACCGCTAAAATTATGTCACCCTGTCGCAAACCAATCTGCGGGGCAACGCGGCCCGGGTCAATCACCAAAATCCCCTGTGTTGTCCAATCCAGATCAAATTCAGTCTGAACCGCTGGATTAATAATACGCATCACCACGCCCGGCAGCAGTCCATCATCCGCAGATTTTACCACCGGACTGATAGGTTCATTTGGTGCCAACATTAGTGGCACTTTGATAGACTCTGCACCATCTGCGTTCATAAAATCGACGTCAACTGACTGCCCAATCCCCACAACCGACAGACGATACATCATTTCTGCGGGACCATTAACTGGCAACCCATCGACGTGCGTGACCACATCACCACGCGACAAGCCCGCCGTTGCAAAGGGGCTGCGGGGATGTAAATCAAGCACGATCATACCGCTAGGTTCGGTAATCCCCAAGCTCTCGGCCACTTCTGCACTCAGCGCTTGTCCGTTGATCCCAGCCCATGGTCGCGCAAACACTTGGCGGCCTTGGCGAGCCTGATCGACGAATTGCCGGACCAAGCTCGCCGGTATGGCAAATCCAATTCCATTCGATCCGCCCGAACGTGATAAAATGGATGTATTGATACCGATCAACCGACCGTTAATATCGACCAAAGCACCGCCCGAGTTGCCGGGGTTAATCGGCGCATCAGTTTGAATGAAATACCCACGCCCGGATCCACCACCAACGCCCGAACGCGCAAGGCCCGAAACGATACCGCTTGAAACAGTTTGCCCCACACCGAATGGGTTTCCAATGGCCAAGACCAATTCACCCACCTCGACCGTGTCGCTGTCGCGCAATTCCAAAGATGGCAAATCAGGCGCCCCAGACACCTGCAAAATCGCAAGATCAGAATCCTGATCCGCCAATAATACACGCGCCGAATATTCCCGCCGATCATTCAAAACCACACGAATATTTTTTGCCCCACCAACCACGTGATAATTTGACACGATGATCCCATCCGGCGATAAAATCACACCCGATCCCAATGAATTCTGCACCCGTGGCTGCGGGGTTGCAAAATTACGGAAAAAGTCGCGGAAAAAGGGGTCGTTTTGAAATGGACTATTGACCTGATTGACCACACGTTCGGCATAAATATTAACGACCGCCGGTGCAGTTTGTTTGACAAGTGGCGCAAATGAAAGTTTAAGTTCCAAATCATTTTGCGGGACACGCGTTTCGCCAAACAATGGCACAGCGTACGATAAAAGCAGGACAAAAACAAACCGGATCATAGGCACCTCTTATTCGATTGTGTGATATGTAAGGGCCGGGGCCAGCAGATTCAAACCACAAAAAAAAACCCCCGCCAAAGGCAGGGGTCAAAACATCCTTTGAGGGAATGTTTCTTATTCGTCTGCGGCTGCTTCTTCTGCGACGCGCGCTTTGTCAGCGGCACCTTTCGCAGCAGTATCGCGGTCCACAAATTCAATGATCGCCATTGGGGCCATATCGCCATAGCGGAAACCCGCTTTCATGATGCGAACATAACCACCTTGGCGTTCAGCATAGCGTGGGCCCAAAATATCAAACAGTTTCGCAACATACTGATCTTCTTTCAGCTGCGCGCGCGCCTGACGGCGTGCATGCAAATCACCGCGCTTGCCCAAAGTGATCAGCTTTTCGATGATCGGGCGCAGTTCTTTTGCTTTGGGAAGCGTTGTTTTGATTTGTTCATGTTCAATCAATGAACCAGCCATGTTTGCCCACAAAGCTTTGCGGTGTTCATGTGTACGGTTCAGGCGGCGGTAACCACGTGCGTGACGCATTGTATTTCTCCTAATTGCGTTTTCTTTGTCCGACGGTCGATGCGTGTCAACCGTTCACCTTGGGGCATTTGCCCGATATTCCCCAGCAAATCTGGGCATTCTGGCGGGGTCACCCCCGCCCAATGGCATTAGAAGTTGTCTTCGAACTTCTTAGCCAAATCTTCGATATTGTCTGGTGGCCAATCTTCGACGTCCATACCCAGATGCAGACCCATGCCGGACAACACTTCTTTGATCTCGTTCAAAGATTTGCGGCCAAAGTTTGGTGTGCGCAGCATTTCTGCTTCTGTCTTTTGGATCAGATCGCCGATGTAGACGATATTGTCGTTTTTCAAGCAGTTTGCCGAACGTACAGACAATTCCAACTCGTCGACTTTCTTCAACATCAATGGGTTGAAATCCAAACCATCGTCGTCGTCCTGACGGCCGGCTGCCTCTGGATCGTCGAAATTGACAAAAATTGATAGCTGATCTTGCAAAATACGCGCCGCATATGCAATCGCATCCTCTGGCGATACGGAACCGTCAGTATCAACTTTCATTGTCAATTTGTCATAATCCAGAACTTGACCTTCGCGGGTCGGCTGAACATCATATGACACGCGTTTGACCGGTGAGTAGATTGCATCGATTGGGATCAAACCAATTGGCGCATCCTCTGGTTTGTTTTTGTCTGCAGGCACATAACCTTTACCAGTATTCACGGTCAGTTCCATGTACAGATCTGCACCGTCATCCAAATGGCAGATGACGTGGTCTTTGTTCAGGATTTCGATACCGGCGCTGTCAGAAATATCACCAGCTGTCACAGCCGCTGGACCCTTGGCATTGATAGAAACGCGCTTGGGACCTTCAACGTCCATACGCAACGCAACACCTTTAAGGTTCAAAATGATGTCTGTTACATCTTCGCGAACGCCCGCAACAGATGAAAATTCGTGCAAAACATTGTCGATCTGTACAGATGTGATGGCTGCGCCTTGCAGGCTGCTCATCAAAATACGGCGCAGTGCGTTACCCAGTGTTAGACCAAAACCACGTTCCAGCGGTTCTGCAACCACCGTGGCCTGACGCATAGGGTCATTGCCTGGTTTTACTTCTAACTGTGCTGGTTTGATCAGCTCTGCCCAATTTTTGTGGATCATGCGTCCCTCCATTCTTGCATTTGTTCCATGTCCTAAAAACAAACGCGCCCGAGGATTAAAAATGACGGAATGGGGGCGTGCAAAATGCAAGACCCCATAAAGTATATATTATACGCGGCGACGCTTAGGTGGGCGACAGCCGTTGTGTGCGATTGGTGTAACATCACGGATCGATGTGATGTTCAATCCGATTGCAGCCAATGCGCGCAATGCGCTCTCACGGCCAGAACCTGGACCCTGAACTTCGACTTCGATTGTTTTTACACCATGCTCTTGCGCCTTGCGGCCAGCATCCTCAGCTGCCATCTGTGCAGCATAGGGTGTTGATTTACGCGAGCCTTTGAAACCCATTGTACCCGCAGATGACCATGAAATTGCATTGCCCTGTACGTCCGAGATCAAAATTTTGGTGTTGTTGAACGATGAGTTCACGTGCGCAACACCAGCTGCGATATTCTTGGAGACCTTTTTCTTGCCACCACGACGTGTATCTTTTGCCATAGTCCTGCCTCCTTATTTCTTCTTGCCAGCGATTGGTTTCGCTGGACCTTTGCGCGTACGCGCGTTGGTGTGTGTCCGCTGTCCACGCACAGGCAGGCTGCGACGGTGACGCAAACCACGATAACAGCCCAGGTCCATCAAACGTTTGATGTTCATCTGAACTTCACGACGCAGGTCACCTTCTACCGTGTAGTTAGCATCGATATATTCGCGGATTGCCAGAACTTCGGCATCAGACAATTCGTTCACACGACGCGCCGCGTCAATGTTTACGGCCGCGCAGATTTCTGCAGCGGATGTATGACCAATACCTGTGATATATGTCAGCGCGATTGGAACGCGCTTTGCGGTGGGGATGTTTACGCCGGCTATACGTGCCACGTTTATATTCCTTTTCGTTGCGGTTCCGTAGTTCCGGAACCTTTTTTCACAACATAAAGCCCCAGGTCACATCCGTGGGGCTTAAGCTGATCAGGTGATCCGGGGAATAACCCCGATGTTTGATTCTCATACGAGATGAGGGTGCATAGATAGTTTTGCCATAAAGGTCAAGTACGACACGACATTTCTAACAATACACGTTAGATGGCAAACCGAAGGATGTCAGTCTGCCAAAACTTTATTTGCCCAAAGCATCCGACAAACTTGCGCGCACATCTTCGATGCTCGCTAATCCGTCGATGGATTTCAAATTACCCTTGGCATAGTAATATCCTATCAGCGGAGAGGTTTTCTTATAATACTCCATCAGGCGTGTGCGCAGGCTGTCTTCGTTATCGTCCGCGCGGCGTTTCACGTCATCGGAACCACAGTTCGAACATTTCCCATCAGCTGGCCACGGCTTGGTTTGGTCGTGGTACACTTCGCCACAACCCCCACAAGTCGAACGACCTGTAATCCGCGCGACCAAAGCTGCATCATCAACCTGCATTTCGACAACAACATCCAAGGTCTGGCCAACCTCTGACATCAGCTGCGCCAAAGCGTCCGCTTGCGGCAGAGTCCGTGGAAAGCCGTCAAAGATGAACCCACCAGATGAGCCTTGCTCTAACTTTTCGCGGATCAAACCGATGACGATATCATCGGTGACCAATTCGCCGCGATCCATGACTTCGGCGACAACTTTGCCCATGTCGGTGCCCGATGTGCGCGCCTCGCGCAACATATCACCGGTTGACAGCTGAACCATGCCGCGTGTTTCTTCTAGGTGGCGGGCCTGTGTGCCCTTTCCTGCGCCCGGTGGGCCTAATAGGATAATATTCATCGACGTGCTGGTCCTCTCTTCTTTCGTGTCTTCCCTTTACCACGCAGCTGCGATTTCTGAATCAGGCTTTCGTATTGGTGTGCCAATAGATGGGACTGAACCTGCTGAATGGTATCCATGGTAACAGAGACGACGATCAGAACCGAGGTCCCCCCAAAGTAAAACGGTATCGCGAACTGTCCTCTTAGGACTTCTGGCAATAAACATACGGCGGCAAGATAGGCAGCACCCAGAACGAGCACGCGATTTACCACATACTCAAGATGTTCCGCGGTCTTTTTGCCTGGACGAATGCCAGGTACAAAGCCGTTTTGGTTTTTCAGATTGTCAGCAACATCATCAACCTTGAATGCAACGTTATGGGTATAGAAATACGCAAAATAAACGATCATTGCAGTGAAGAACAACAAATACAGCGGCTGACCTGGACCAAAATACGCCAAGATGAATGACATTACAGGGCTGGTTGATCCGCCGGAAAATGTAGAAATGGTATTTGGCAATAGCAGCAAAGACGACGCAAAGATGGCCGGGATAACGCCCGCTGGGTTTACTTTGATCGGCAAATGGGAATTCTGGCCTTCCATAATCTTCATGCCAACCTGACGGCGGGGGTATTGGATCGTTACCTTGCGCAAGGACCGTTCCATGAACACCACGAATGCAATCGTCACAATGACCATCACAATAACGCCGATAATAACTGCAGGGCTGATCGCACCTGAACGACCAGAGGCAAAGAATTGTGCCAAGGCAGACGGCAGTTCTGCGATAATACCTACAAAGATGATCAACGAAATACCGTTGCCAATTCCACGCGCCGTAATTTGTTCCCCCAACCACATCAGGAACATCGTGCCACCAACCAAGGTAATCACACATGAAGCTTGGAAAAATAGGCCCGGATCAGTAACAAGTTCACCAGCCTCTAAGCTGACAGCAAGTCCGTAGGCCTGAAACGTCGCCAAAAACACAGTGCCGTAGCGTGTGTATTGGTTAATTTTTTTGCGGCCTTGTTCACCTTCTTTTTTCAGCTGTTCCAGTGCGGGGACCATTGCGGTCATCAACTGCACGACAATAGATGCCGTGATATAAGGCATAATACCAAGGGCAAAAATACCCATGCGACCCAATGCACCGCCGGTAAACATGGTCAACATGCCACCGATCCCGGTTTGCGCCTGTGCCATAAATTCACGCAAGGCCGAGCCGTCAATCCCTGGCACAGGAATAAAGGTGCCCAAACGATAGACGATTAACAAACCCAAAGTAAAAAGGATGCGGTTGCGCAGCTCAGTTGCTTTGCCCAATGCGGCCCAGCTGGTGTTGGCTGCCATTTGTTCTACTGCAGATACCATCGGATCTCTCTTAATTAAAAACGCCGCCAAGAGCGTTTTCCAAGCTCTGGCGGCGTTTAAATGGAAAACTAAGACTTATGTAAGCGGGCATACTGCCGCACACAAGGTCTTATTCGGCTGCGGCCGCCTTGGTTGTGACTGAACCACCCGCTTTTTCAACAGCCTCAATAGCTGATTTCGATGCGCCAGTGACATTCAATGTGACTTTGGATGAAATTTCACCCTTGGCCAAAACGCGGATTCCGTCCAGTTTACGACGAACCAATCCAGATGTAACCAACGCATCTTCGTTGATTTCTGCTTTTGCGTCCAATTTACCGGCTTCGATGAATTTTTCGATCAAACCTAGGTTCACAACTGCGAATTTCTTTTGGTTTGGTTTGTTGAAACCACGTTTCGGCAAACGTTGATACAATGGCATTTGACCGCCTTCGTAACCGTTGATCGCAACGCCTGAGCGTGATTTTTGACCTTTGATACCACGGCCGGCAGTTTTACCTTTGCCGGAACCCGGACCACGTGCTACGCGTTTTTTCTTGCGTACGGCGCCTTCGTTATCGCGCAATTCATGTAATTTCATGTCGCTTCTCCTTGACCGGAACTATCCCCCGATGTGCGACAAAGGGGACAAACACGGTATTGTTTCGATTCTTGCGGTTTTAACCACCCGCGCGGTATAGCGCCCATACCCAGCGTTAGCAAGCACAAACAGCGATGAAAAACGTATGGATTATGTACGGCGACGGTGGCCCACACGGGCAAACCGCCGCGCGCAGATCAACGCACAGACATAGCATGCCACATAACCAAGACAAAACGCGCCAAATGCCATTGCCGACATCATATTATCAAACAAAAGCGCCTGTGCAGCCAATATCGGCCCTGACGCTAACGGCAGCACAACCAACGTTGCAAGCGGGTTTGAAATTGCACGACGTTTACGTCCGAACAACACCAATTCAATTGCACGCATCGTCTACTGGTGAAAATGCAGGCGGTCAGGGCGATCAACGGGCCGTCCCGCCAAAACGCGCCTTGCAATCGCAAACAACATGTCCATGATAGGCCAAAAAAACATCAAAAATACCGCAAACGGTGCAATATCAGGGTTTCTTGCGATCAAGAAAATTCCGATCCACGTCAACACATGGCCAATCGAATATGCGCCAGCATCCCCTAAAAAGATTTTCCCCCAGGGGTAGTTAAACACGAGTAATCCAGCAATAACAGCTGTCACCAAAAGGGCGATACCACCGATTGCTTGATCGTCCACAGAAAATGCCAAATCTGCAAGCCCCAGTGCGATCATCATCGGCACACCCATGGCAAGCCCGTTCAAACCGTCAATCAAGTTCACGGCATGGGAAATTCCACCCGTCAAGACGATGGTAAAGGCAATGGCAGCCGCAGGCGTAAATGTCAAAAACCACAGGCCTGAAACAACAAAATCGCAATGCCTGCCGATACGAACGATAACAGTAGGCGTTTCTTGGGACTGACATCAAACCCCGTATCCTCGCCTAAGCCACCCAGAAATACTGGAATGGCAGAGATGCCCAGAATTACAGCGATTTCAAACGCCGCTGGGGGCAATATAAATAAACCCGTAATATAACCCGAGATAAGGCATATTCCACCAATTCGGGGCGTAGGTATTTGATGTGAAGACTGCCGTGCCGTCCCATTATGCCCTTTCGCGGTGACATGAATATGCAGTGGCTTGGTTAATACGATCAAACCAGCCATCAATACAACAACCACTACGGGCAAATAAAAATCCATAATCATCTCTCAGATTACATAACACAGTCACTTTAGAACGCAATCGAGTCTAAGTCACGTGGTACAATATAAAGTGCCATGGGCACACAGTGTAATTCACACCCATACGATCATTAGCATCATCTATAATGGCTATAAATACACACTTTTAGTTATTCAAACATACCATTTTACCTAAAAAAGAAAATGCCCCGCAAAATTGCGGGGCATTTTTAAAATTAAGAAAAGCAGATTATCCGCGCTCTTCGATGATCTCAACTAGGTGCGGGATCTTGGCGACCATACCGCGGATAGAAGGAGTGTCTTCTAGTTCGCGGGTCTTGTTCATCTTGTTCAAGCCCAGACCAATCAATGTCTTGCGCTGAACTGCAGGACGACGGATTGGCGATCCGACTTGTTTTACGACAATCGTTTTTGCCATTGTTCAGATCTCCTTACGCTTCTGCAGTTTCTGTGGAAGGAGCTTCGTCCTTGCGCAGAATATCAGCAACTTTTTTACCGCGACGCTGTGCAACCATGCGTGGGCTCATTTCGCTTTGCAGACCGTCCAGTGTTGCGCGGATCATGTTATATGGGTTTTGTGACCCAATTGATTTCGCAACAACATCCTGTACGCCTAGCATTTCGAATACCGCACGCATTGGGCCACCTGCGATGATCCC
>CBFHVU010000006.1:0-42484 GCA_965659465.1 uncultured Paracoccaceae bacterium
TCGCGCGATCGGCGCAGATGGCGATTGACCATATGCGTCAACAGTTTTTCGAAATTATCGTGTTGGATCTGGATCTAAGCCAAGGGGCCGCGGTTGGTGTTGCGGATTTCGCCAGCTATCATTGGCCTGATACGCGCGTTTTGTTTGTCAAGAATGGCACATTTTTTTCGGACGGTTCGATTTTTCAAATCTGTGCAAATGCGTGTGGCTATGTGCATGGGGCCATTGCGCCTGATGATTTGGCGGCAATGGCCCATCATTACGCAGGTCAGGCGAATGCGCTGTCCCTGCCATGAGGCACGCCATAATCCAACACAGGATTGGTTGGAATGATCCGATGGGGATTTATCGTTTCATGTGAGAAATGATAATGGCGCACAATATGGTCCATGTGGACCGTTTCTGCCACGTCTGGGGTTTGGTAGAGATCGCGGGTATAGGCCCAAAGATTGGGATAGTCGATAATCCGTTTTCGATTGCATTTGAAATGCAAATGATAGACGGGATCAAACCGGATGAGAGTGGTAAACAGGCGCCAGTCTGCCTCGGTCTGGGTCGGGCCACACAGGAAACGGTTGTTTGCTAGGTGCGCGTCCAGCCAATCCAGGCTGTCAAACAGCGGGCCTACGGCGGCGTCATAGGCGGATTGGGTGGTGGCAAACCCTGCCTTGTAAACACCATTGTTCACTGTGTCATAAATGCGGGCGTTGAACCCTTCGATTTGGTCGCGCAAGGTGGTGGGCCAATAATCGGTGGTGTTCCCTGTCAGTTCATTGAATTCGGAATTGAACATGCGGATGATTTCGGAACTTTCGTTCGACACGATGGTATTTGCCACCTTGTCCCACAGAACAGGCACCGTAACACGGCCCGAAATATGCGGATCAGCCCGCAGATAAATATCGCGCATATAGGGCAGGCCAAACAGTGTATCCCCCGTTGCACCATCGAAATTAGTGGCAAAGGTCCAGCCTTGGTCCAACATATCGGGATGCACGACACTGACCGTAATATGGTCGCGCAGCCCCTTAAGCGCGCGAAAGATCAGCGTTCGGTGCGCCCATGGGCAGGCATGCGATACATACAGGTGATACCGCCCCGATGTGGCGGGATGGGGGGCGGATGGATCCTCAGAAATCCAGTTGCGAAACCCAGCGGTTGATCGCACAAATGCGCCACCGGTTGATTTCGTGTCATACCATGTGTCGTGCCATTCGCCGTTGACCAATTGTCCCATATCGGCATCCTTTCCTATCTGTTTTGTGGTATATAGCCCAAGGGCGCAACTGCGGCCACTCGCGCAGTTGCGCAACGGCTCTGCAATAATGCACAGGTATCCGAAAGGATTGATAGAATTGATACAAAAGCGTGCTTGCCTAGAATCGGTAAGGTTGTCACCCTTACAATACAGGAGTTTGCTATGTCCACATATTTACCACCCGAGATTTTACAGGGCCTAGATCAGGCGCGCAAAACGGCTGCCAAGAAATCAACGCGCTTGCGGGTTGAATTTGACGGCGAACTGTATCCTGTGCTGCGAAAATGGGACGGTGGGTTTGCCCTGGATGCCCAGACGGCACCGCATCTGCGGGGCTTGGTGGATATGTTTGATGGAACCAAGCATCTGTCACAATGCTTGATCGTGGCCTCAGATCAGGAAAATGGCGAATGGACATTCGAATATAAACGCAACACGGCGGCGTCTGATCGTGCGGCATTGGATTTTGTGCGGCCTGATGGCGCGCCCGTTGCCTTGATTGGAAACTTGGCTGGGCGCGACGCCTGATTATTGCAAATCAGCAAAGGCGTCTTTCAGTCGTGTGCAGGCGGTTTCAACAACGCTGCGCGGCGTGGCAAGGTTAAACCGCAGATATGTATCACCCCCTGTACCAAAGGTGGGGCCATGGTTGGCCGCAATACGGGCATCCTGTTCCACACGTTTGGTAAATTCGTCGCGGGTCATCCCTGTGCCCGAAAAATCCACCCATGCCAGATAGGTAGATTGCAGCGGCATGGAGTGCAGGCCGGGAATTTCATTGATGGTTTGATCAAATAGTTTGCGGTTGCCCTCAAGATAATTAATCAGCGCATCCAGCCATTCTGCGCCCTCGGGGCTATAGGCGGCCTCGGCCATAAACAGGCCAAAGCTGTTGGGGCTAATGCCCAAGGCATTCATGCGCCCCGCGAATGTGGCGCGCAAAGCGTCGTCGGGAATGATGACGTTGCCCGAATGGCTGCCCGCGATGTTGAATGTTTTCGTCGTGGCCGTCATCAGCACCAGCCGATCGCGAATGCTGGGGTCCACCAAATCCATCACTGTATGGCGATGGCCCGAGAACACCAAATCATGGTGGATTTCATCAGACACCAAAATCAAATCTTGACGTTTGGCAAAATCGGCGACCTGTTGCAATTCATCGCGGGTCCAAACACGACCACCGGGGTTGTGGGGCGAACAGAGGATCACCATTTTTTCGCGGCCCGTCATCATTGTATCATAGGCATCGAAATTCATGCGATATAGACCATCCACCTGTTCCAGCGGGCATTCGACCACATGCCGATCCGCCGCGCGGATCACGCGGGCAAAGGCGTGATAAACGGGCGTGAACAAAACCACCCCATCCCCGGGTTTGGTATAGGCGTCCACACACATCGCAGTGCCATTGACTAGCCCATGTGTGGTGAAAATCCACGATGGATCAACCTGCCATCCATGACGGTTTTGCATCCACCAACAGATGGCATTGCGGTAATCGGTTTCATCACCGTAATACCCATAAACACCCGTTTCACCCATTTTTGCGATCGCGTCTTGAACGCATTGGGGGGGCTGGAAATCCATATCTGCGACCCACATGGCAATGCCGTCTTGGGCGGGGACGCCATAGGCGGCCTCCATCATGTCCCATTTCACGGAATGGCTGCCAAAACGGTTGATGACGCGATTGAAATCCATTGGGTGTCTCCTGTATTAAATCACGGCTAGGCTAGTCTTTTTCTGGCGATGTGCAAGGCCGTTGAACTTGGGCGTAAGTTAGATTAAATCACCCCCATGATACGCCCGATTTTGATACACCCCGATCCCCGCCTGAAAAAGGTCTGTACGCCCTATGCTGACAGCTCGGACGCTGTGCGAACATTGGCAGCGGATATGTTGGACACCATGTATGACGCCCCCGGTATTGGGCTGGCGGGGCCGCAAATCGGTGTGACCGAACGCATCATCGTGCTGGATTGCGTCCGCGAAGACACCGAACCGCGCACCCCAATCGTCATGCTAAACCCCGAAGTGATCGCATCATCCGACGAACAAAACGTCTATGAAGAGGGATGCCTATCGATCCCTGATCAATTCGCAGAAGTGACCCGCCCCAAACTGGTCCAAGTGCGTTGGATGGATGTGGACGGTAGCGAACAGACGCGTGAATTTGACGATCTATGGGCGACATGTGTGCAGCACGAAATTGACCACCTGAATGGCAAGCTGTTCATTGATTATCTGGGCGCGATGAAACGCCAAATGATCACCCGCAAAATGCAAAAGCTGAAACGCGAATTGGCCCGCGGGGATTGATGAATGGTGGCACGCCCCTGTATTCCGTGGCCTGACAAACGTCTGCGCACTGCCGCCGCACCTGTCGAGGCCATCACCGATGACATTCGCGCCATCTGGACCGATATGATCGACACGATGGAGGCAATGCCGGGTGTCGGTTTGGCCGCAAATCAAATTGGCATCTTGCAGCGTTTGGCCGTGGTCGATGCATCTGACGCACGCGGGCAGGCGGTGCGCATGGCCAACCCTGTGGTTTTGCATGCCTCGGTCCAGCTGCGCGATCATGATGAGGCCAGCCCAAATTTACCCGGTGTTTGGGCCAAAATTTCCCGCCCCCGTGCGGTAACGGTTGAATTTTTGAATGATCAGGGCGTATTGGAACAACGCGACTTTGTGGGTCTTTGGGCCACATCTGTGCAGCATCAGATCGATCATCTGAATGGCAAAATGTATTTCGATCACCTGTCAAAAATGAAACGCGATATGCTGATCAAAAAGGCGAAAAAAGCGCGATGAAACTGGTATTTATGGGGACGCCGGATTTTTCCGTACCGGTTTTGGATGCCTTGGTGCAGGCCGGTCATGACATTGTCTGTGTCTATTGCCAACCCCCGCGCCCCGCAGGTCGCGGCAAGAAAGATCGCCCAACCCCCGTTCATGCGCGGGCCATTGAATTGGGTTTGCCCGTGCGCCATCCGATGTCGTTGAAATCACCTGCGGATCAGGCAGAATTTGCAGCGCTGGGCGCAGATGCGGCGGTGGTAGTGGCCTATGGGTTGATCCTGCCGCAGGCGGTGTTGGATGCCCCGAAATTTGGGTGCCTGAATATCCACGCATCATTGTTGCCGCGCTGGCGTGGTGCCGCGCCGATACACCGCGCGATTATGGCGGGGGATGCGCAAACAGGTGTCTGTATTATGCAGATGGAGGCGGGTCTGGACACAGGCCCCGTGTTGTTACGCGACGCAATGCCCATCGACGACACAGACACAACCGCATTGCTGCATGACAAATTATCGGCCCAAGGGGCGGCATTGATTGTTCAGGCCTTGGGTCAATTGCCCGATTTGGTGGCGCAGCCCCAGCCAGATGATGGTGTGACATACGCCCATAAAATCGACAAAGCCGAGGCGCAGATTGATTGGACCCGTTCTGCTGTGGAAATCGATCGCCAAATTCGCGGATTGTCCCCGTTCCCCGGGGCGTGGTTTGACGCACAGGGGGACCGCGTGAAATGTCTGGCGTCGCGGGTTGTGGATCGTACTGGGCCCGCAGGGCATATTTTATCGCAAAGCGGCGAATTGATCATTGCCTGTGGCCAAGGTGCGGTCAGCATCACACGCGCACAACGGGCGGGCAAGTCGGCGCAGGATATCGTTGATTTCCTGCACGGGTTTCAGTTTGGCGATGATCCGCTGGTTTGATCTAGGGCTACCAACGATCAAAAATCGACGGCAATGCCTTTCCTTTCCCAATCGCCATAGCGGACGGGTTCGGGGCCATCGCGGCCGCCCAATTCGGTTGGCATGTCAACGGCCTTTGCCTTTTTGCGGCGCTCTTCGGCTTCGGCCAATGCGCGCTGGGCGGCGGGGGGAATATCGGGTTTGTCCGTCATCATGGCTTTCCTTGTGCTGATACGCTTGATATACGACGCAGAACGCGAGTTGCAAGGATCATACATCAATGGCGCCCCATCGTAAAACGCCCCGTTCGGCGGCTGTTTATTTATTGACGCAGATTTTGGGCGAAGGCCGTCTGTTGGCCGAGTTGGTCCAAAATGGCGCGCTCGAGGGGTTGGACCCCGCCGATCGTGCCCGTGCACAGCGATTGGCGTCAGATACCCTGCGCGGGTTGGAACGCGCGGATCGGATTTTGTCGAAACACATGCGCAAGGCGCCCCCATTGTTTGTGCATAATGTTTTGCGTCTGGGAACGGTCGAATTATGCACAGGGGGCGACGCGCACGGGATTGTGAATGATGCCGTCAATCTGGTTGCCGCCAACAAACGCGCCCAAGCGTTAAAGGGTATGGTCAACGCGGTGTTGCGCAAAGTGGCCCAACACGGCCCCGAGGAATGGAAAATTCTGCGCGTGCCGCGGTTGCCCAAATGGTTGCGCGGCCCGCTGGTCGCGGCCTATGGTCCAGAACAGATGGGCCGGATCGAACAGGTGCAATTCGCAACGCCCCCGTTGGATATCACCCCAAAATCTGCGGAACAGGCACTGGATTTGGCCGATGTTTTGGGTGGTCGGGTTATCATGGGCGGTACCGTGCGCCTGCAAAACGCGGGGCAAGTGTCATTGTTACCCGGGTTTGCGGATGGGCAATGGTGGGTGCAGGATGTGGCTGCTGCCCTGCCTGTGCGGCTGTTGGGCGATGTGTCGGGGCAAACCGTTTTGGATGTCTGCGCCGCACCGGGTGGCAAAACCATGCAGCTGGCCGCAGGTGGTGCGCAAGTGACGGCCTTGGATATTTCCGAAAATCGCCTCAAACGCGTTTACGAAAATCTGGATCGCACACAGCTGAGCGCGACGGTTCAGGCGGGCAACGCACTGGACCATCAGGGCGCATATGATGCCATTGTGTTGGATGCGCCATGCAGTGCCACAGGTACAATCCGTCGCCATCCCGATTTGCCCTATTCCAAGGATGGGGCGAAATTCGGGGATCTGTTCGCACTACAGGCGCAGTTATTGGATCACGCGGTATCCCTGTTGGCCGCTGGGGGTCGCATGGTCTATTGCACCTGTTCGTTATTTCCTGACGAAGGCGAATGCCAGATTGATGACCTCTTGGCCCGTAACCCAGCCATGTCCGTGGATCGCAGTGCCTTGGATCGTGATGACATTGATCCGGCGTGGATCACATCCGAAGGCGGCCTGCGCCTGACCCCCGACATTATGTCAGACCAAGGCGGTATGGATGGGTTTTACATGTGTGTCCTGACCAAGGCGGAATGATATTTCCTGCCTATTGCGGAAATTCACGGTGACAGACCGACTTTGCCTGTTATAGTTCCTGCAACCCCTTGGTTGCTAATATAAGGGCAGTGATGGCAGGACTTGGCAATTTAACGTATGGGATGCGCCGGTTTGGCGATCAATATACAGCGCGGACACTACGCAGCCCGCGTCAGGCGCCCGATTTTGTCAATCATCCCGAACCCCTGTCCATCGGTACGCTAAAGAAAGGTCGACGTATTGTTGTGGGCCATTTGGTTATGGCAGGGCACTCTGTGTCAACGACTGGGGTCGATATATGGTCCATCGTTCCGCCCAGCCCCGCGTTTGATGCCGAATTGCATGGCTTTGGCTGGTTGGATGATTTGGCTGCCGTTGGCGATAAACAGGCGCGTAAATTGGCCCAAGACTGGGTGTTTGGCTGGTTAAATCGCTATGACCAAGGGCGCGGCACGGGATGGCGCGCGGATTTGGCGGGCCGGCGTGTTATTCGGCTGCTGCATCATCATGCGTTGATCCGTCAAAACCGCAGTTCAGCGCAAATGGAACAATACTATATCAATTTGTCCCGCCATATTCAGTTTTTGTCGAAGCGCTGGCAGGCGGTGCCGCGTGGTGTGCCACGGCTAGAGGCGCTGACAGGATTGATTTTGGGCGGGCTGGCGTTGAATGGGCACGATGATTTCGTACCACCTGCAACGGGCGCTTTGGTGCGCGAATGCCGCCAATACGTGGATGCAGAGGGCGCGATTGAAACGCGCCAACCCTCGGAATTGCTAGATATCGCCGTATTGCTGGTGTGGTCGGCGCAGGCGCTCGGTGCGGCGGGCTGGACACCGGCGCCATCGCATATGCAGGCCATTGAGGCGATTATTACAACCCTGCGAACACTGCGCCACGCCGATGGGTCGTTGCCCCGATTTCACGGTGGGTCGCGTGGGGTGCTGGGCCGTTTGGATTATGTGCTGTCCCAGTCCAAACCCGGATCCCTGTCACGGTCAAATGGCATTGCGATGGGCTATGCCAAATTGTCGGCTGGGCGCACATCGGTTATTATGGATGCAGCCCCCCCGCCCAAAGGTGTTGCGTCATTGCAAGCGCATGCAGGTACATTGGCCATAGAACTGGTCAGTGGGCGGCGTCCGTTGATCGTGAACTGTGGGTCGGGTCATGATTTCGGGGCCAAATGGCGCAGCGCCAGTCGCGCGACAGCCGCGCATAGCGCGGCCACGCTGCAGGGACTGTCCAGTGCAAAGTTGGGCCAAACCCTGCGAAAGGGTGCGCATATCGGACAATTGTTGATCAATGGCCCGACCAAAGTCCCCACCGAATTTAATCATGATGGTCAGGTGGCGCGAACGCAGGCAGCGCATGATGGCTATGTCCGTCACTGTGGATTGACGCATATTCGCGATATCGCGCTCACCTCAAACGGCCGCACCCTGACGGGCGAAGACCTGTTCATGGCGATTTCGGATCGTGACAAAACCCTGTGTGCAGGCGCGGGTTTGGCACAGGGATTGGATGTTGCGATAAATTTCCATGTGCATCCCGATGTCGCCGTCACGGTTTTGCCTGTGCTGTCACAGGTTCAAATGACGCAGCCAAACGGGGAAACTTGGATTTTTGCACATGATGGTACATTGAAGCTGGGGTTAGACACCAGCGCGTATTTGGAAACAGGTTATGCCGAACCCCGCGCGACAAAACAGATCATGTTATCTGGCAAAATAATCAACTATGCAACGCGCATCCGGTGGTCATTTTCGAAATCACATGATACAGCACTGGCTGTGCGCGATGTGACAGATTTGGATCGCCACCACCCTAAGAGTTGAAACAAAGGACACCCATGACCGACCTTGTACCCCTGCGCCGCGCGTTGATTTCTGTTTCTGATAAAACTGGTTTGATTGATCTGGCACGCGCCCTTGATGGTGCAGGTGTTGAATTACTGTCCACCGGCGGCAGCGCCAAAGCCATCCGCGATGCGGGCATCCCTGTGCGCGATGTGGCTGATGTCACGGGGTTTCCCGAAATGATGGACGGTCGCGTCAAAACACTGCACCCCATGGTGCATGGCGGTTTGTTGGCCCTGCGTGATAATGACGATCATGTGGCCGCAATGGAAACGCATGGGATCGGCGCGATTGATCTGTTGGTCGTCAACCTCTATCCATTCGAAGAAACGGTGGCCAAGGGCGCAGATTATGACACCTGCGTCGAAAACATCGACATCGGTGGCCCTGCAATGATCCGTGCGGCTGCGAAAAACCATGGGTTCGTGACAACCGTCGTCGATGTCGAAGATTACGAAGAATTATTGGGCGAAATCGCCGCGAACGATGGGCAGACATCCTATGCGTTTCGCCAAAAAATGGCCCAACGCGCCTATGCGCGCACGGGGGCCTATGATGCGGCGGTGTCCACGTGGATGGCAAATGCACTGAACAAACCTGCACCGCGTCGCCGTGTTGTGGCGGGTGAATTGGCGCAATCGCTGCGCTATGGGGAAAACCCTCACCAATCGGCGGCGTTCTATGTGGATGGGTCCGATCGCCCCGGTGTGGCAACAGCCATTCAGCATCAGGGCAAGGAATTGTCCTATAACAACATCAACGACACAGATGCCGCCTTTGAGTTGGCCTGTGAATTTGATCCTGCGGCGGGTCCGGCCTGTGCGATTATCAAACACGCCAACCCCTGTGGCGTGGCGCGCGGGGCGACATTGGTCGATGCCTATCGCGCGGCGTTTGATTGTGATCGCACATCGGCCTTTGGCGGGATTATCGCGCTAAACCATACCTTGGACAAAGATACTGCGCTGGAAATCAGCAACATCTTTACCGAAGTTGTCATTGCCCCCGATGCCACCCAAGAGGCAATGGAGATTTTTGCAGCCAAGAAAAACCTGCGTCTGTTGACCACAGGGGCCATGGCCGACCCACGTCAGGCCGCCATGACCATACGTCAGGTGTCAGGCGGTTATTTGGTCCAAGACAAAGATAACGGCCACATCGGCATCGATGATTTGCAGGTCGTCACAAAACGCGCACCAACGGATGCAGAAATGCAAGACCTGCTGTTTGCGTGGAAAGTGGCAAAACACGTCAAATCAAACGCCATCGTTTACGTTAAAGATGGCGCAACCGTTGGCGTTGGCGCCGGCCAAATGAGCCGCGTTGACAGCTGCCGCATTGCCGCGCGCAAGGCTCAAGATATGGCCGAAACGCTGGGCTTGCCCGCGCCATTGACCCAAGGGTCGGTTGTCGCCTCTGACGCGTTTTTCCCCTTTGCCGATGGTCTGTTGACGGCGGCACAGGCCGGGGCCACGGCGGTCATCCAACCCGGTGGATCTATGCGTGACGCGGATGTGATCGCCGCGGCGGACGACGCAGGGTTGGCCATGGTATTTACCGGCATGCGCCATTTCCGGCATTAATCATGCGGGGTTTGGCCATCACAGCGCTGGGCGCATTTTTGATTGACCAAATCAGCAAATGGGCAATTCTGTATGTATTGGAATTGCCCATAATCGGGTTTTATCCCGTATACCCGCCGTTTTTGCAATTCAGCATGGCATGGAATTACGGGATTAACTTTGGCCTCTTTGCCCAAGACAGCGATGTCACGCGTTGGGTTTTGGTGGGTCTGTCCTGTGCGGTCTCTGCTTTTGTCGTAGGATGGGCCTATCGTCAGCAACTGGGCCTTTGGGCGCGTTTGTGTGCGGGGTTGTTGATCGGCGGGGCGCTGGGCAATGCGCTGGATCGTGTGATCCATGGGGCGGTTGTTGATTTCCTGAATATGTCATGCTGTGGGATCAATAATCCCTATGCCTTTAACGTTGCGGATATTTTCATATTTGCGGGGGCCATCGGTTTGGCATTTTTTGGCGAGCAGAAAAAAGACGGGTGACCCGCGCGGATCTTTGCGTTATGGCTAAGACACCGAATGGGCGGAGAGAGCATGAAACGGTTTATTGCGATTTTGTTAGGGGCGGCGTTTGTTTTGTCTGCATGCACGGGCAAACCGGGGCGATTGCGGGATTTATATGATCCCAAGGCGGGACCCGAGGAATTTGCGGTGCTGCCCAATGAAACGCTGGAAATGCCGGAAAACCTGACTGCGCTGCCCGCACCAACACCGGGTGGCCGCAATTTGGTTGACCCCACGCCCAAAGCGGATGCATTGGCTGCATTGGGCGCGCGCCCAGCGGCTGTGAAAACGGTTACAGGTGATGCGGCCTTTGTCGCGCATGTGGGCCGATATGGCAGCGATCCGGAAATTCGTCAGACATTGGCCGATGAGGACGAAAAATTCCGCAAAACGCAAGCGCGGTTTTCGCGTTTGAAATTGTTCCGCGTCGATCGCTATAACCAAGCCTATCGGGTCCAAACGCTAGACGCCTATCGCGAAGTGCAGCGCTGGCGGCTGCTGGGTGTGAAAACGCCCACGATGCCGCTGAATCAATAGCTTGTGGATCAATAACTTGAAACTTGGGCAGGACTGAATATCTATCCTAGTATAGGGGAGTTTCGTCATGCGCGTTTTTGCATCACTGATTACGTTTTTATCATTCGCGGCCACGTCCAGTGTGGCCGATATATCTAATCAGGTCTTTGAAACGCGGCTGGACAATGGGATGCAGGTCGTCGTTATCCAAGATAACCGCGCCCCAGTGGTGACCCATATGGTGTGGTACCGCGCGGGATCTGCGGATGAAACCGCCGGTGTGTCGGGGGTTGCGCATTTTCTGGAACATCTGCTGTTTAAGAAAACCAAAAATCTGGCCGATGGGGAATTATCGCGCGTCGTGGCCGAAAACGGGGGCAGCGACAATGCCTTTACCAGTTATGATTATACGGCCTATTATCAAAGGGTTGCATCCGATCGGCTGGGGTTGATGATGTCGATGGAATCGGATCGGATGATCAATCTGGATCTGGACCCTGATGACATTTACACCGAACGCGATGTGATTATCGAGGAACGCAATCAGCGCACCGAAACCAACCCGAATGCCCTGTTTCGCGAACAATTCAACGCGGCCCTGTATCAAAACCATCGCTATGGCGTGCCGGTCATTGGCTGGCGGCATGAAATGTCTGCGTTGGAATTGGACGATGCACTGGACTATTACCGCCAGTTTTATGCGCCCAATAACGCCATTTTGATTGTGGCGGGCGATGTTGATCCGCAACAGGTGTTTGATCTTGCACAAACCTATTACGGACCGATCCCTGCCAACCCGAATCTGGGGGAACGCACCCGCCCCCAAGAGCCGCCCCATTCCGCCGCACGGCGGTTGCAGTTTTATGATGAACGCGTGGCGCAGCCCTATGTTGTGCGCAGCTATCTGGCGCCCGAACGCGACAGTGGCGATCAAGATCGCGCGGCGGCGCTGACGCTGTTGGCGGATGTTTTGGGGGGCAGTCAAACATCTGTTTTGGTGCAGAAATTACAGTTTGACGATCCGCAGGCTGTCTATGTCTCGGCGTCCTATTCGGGGGTATCGCTGGATCGCACCACATTTGATTTGGTGATTGTCCCCGCCGAAGGCGTCAGTTTGCAACAGGCCGAGGCCGCGTTGGATGCAGCCGTCGCGGATTTTATCGAAACGGGTGTTGATGCGGAACAACTGGAACGGATCAAGGGGCAATATCGTGCATCCCAAATCTATGCACGCGATTCCGTGACTGGTTTGGCGCAATCCTATGGGCGCGCACTGACATCGGGATTGACCATTGCGGATGTGCAGGACTGGCCTGATATCCTGCAATCCATCACGGCCGACGACATTATCGCGGCCGCGCGGGATGTGTTTGCTGCGAAAAATTCAGTCACAGGCTGGGTTATGGCCGAAACACAGGGGGGTGAATAATGCGCGTTTTGACCTATATTTTCGTTTTGTTGTTGGCTCTGCCGGCCCTGTCTGCATGGTCGATGCCCAAAATTCAGGAATTTGAAACCCCCAGCGGTGTGACCGCATGGTTGGTGTCAGACCACAATATCCCATTTGTTGCGCTGGAACTGCGGTTTTTGGGGGGCGCATCAACCGAACCGATGGACAAACGAGGTGTGTCAAATTTCATGACCGCCCTGATCGAAGAGGGCGCGGGTGATCTAGACGCTCAGGCCTTTGGCGCGGCCAAGGAAAATTTGGCGGCATCATTCAGTTATGACGTGGGCCAAGACAGCCTGTCTGTATCCGCGCGTATGTTAACCGAAAACCGTGACCAAGCGGTCGATTTGTTAAAACTGTCGCTGACACAACCGCGGTTTGACACAGATGCCATCGAACGGGTGCGCGGCCAGATCCTGTCTGTTTTGGCGTCCAGTCAGCAGGATCCGGGCGATATTGCATCGCGCACATTTTTTGCCCGCGCCTTTCCCGATCATCCCTATGGATCAGAAGCCCAAGGCACGTCCGACATTGTGGCCCAGCTGACCCGCGATGATTTGCTGGCAGCACATCGCCGTATTTTGGTGCGCGATCGTTTGATTGTATCCGCCGTGGGCGACATTACGCCAGATGAATTGGGTGACCTGATTGATCATTTGGTGCGTGATTTGCCCGCCACCAGTACGGCCGCCTTGCCTGAACCGACGGATGATGCCTTGGTCGGGGGGGTATCGGTCACGCAATTCCCAACCCCGCAGTCGGTGATATTGTTTGGTCATCGCGGGATTAACCAAACCGATCCCGATTTCTTTGCCGCCTATGTGTTGAACCATATTCTAGGTGGCAGCGGATTTGAAAGCCGCCTGATGACCGAGGTTCGCGAAAAACGTGGTCTGACCTATGGGATCAGTACATTCTTATATGGGCGCGACTATGGCGATCTGGTTCTGGGCCAAGTGGCCAGCGCGAATGACAAGGCGGCCGAAACAATCGCCGTGATCCGTGATGAATGGCAATCGATCCAACAAAATGGCGTGAGCGCGGCAGAATTGCAGGCGGCCAAAACCTATCTGACGGGGGCCTATCCGCTGCGGTTTGATGGCAACGCCCCGATTGCGCGCATTTTGGTGGGCATGCAGCGTATGGGGCTGTCGCCTAACTATATCGAAACCCGCAATGATCGGATCAATGCATTGACCTTGGATGATGTAAACCGCGTGGCGGCCCAGCTGTTTTCACCGCAGGATTTGCATTTCACCGTTGTGGGCCAGCCAGTCGGTTTAGACGAATAATGGCCGTGGATTTTCAAAAATAACAAGTGACTGCTTTCGGTTTTCACTGGCTCGCTTTGCGGCGGGGCTGCGCCTATATTTTTCAAAACATATGAAAGAATTATAATGACTGACGGTTCGTATTATTCCCCCAATGGTGGCTTGCCGCCCCAGACGCAAATTTTGACAGATCGCGCCATGTTTACCGATGCCTATGCGGTAATCCCCAAAGGCACCTACAGCGATATTGTGACGTCGTTTTTACCCCATTGGACGGGCATGCGAATGTGGGTGATCGCGCGCCCCTTGTCTGGGTTTGCTGAAACATTCAGTCACTATATCGTTGAACTTTCCCGCCAAGGGGGCAGTCAGACCCCTGAAACAGATGACGCTGCGCAGGCTGTTTTGTTTGTAACCCAAGGTCAGATTAACGTAACCATTGATGGCACATCCCATACCATGACCGAGGGCGGATATGCCTATATCCCACCTGCGGCGCAGTGGACGGTGGCAAATACATCTGACGCGCTGGCGACATTCCATTGGATCCGTAAAGCTTATGAGTCGGTGGATGGGGTGGATCACCCGACCGCCTTTGTCACAAATGAACGCGATATTGCCCCAACGCCGATGCCCGACACCAACGGGGCATGGGCAACCACACGCTTTGTCGATATGGCGGATATGCGCCACGATATGCATGTGACGATTGTCACCTTTCAGCCCGGTGGTGTGATCCCCTTTGCTGAAACGCATGTCATGGAACATGGGCTGTATGTATTGCAGGGCAAAGCCGTCTATCGCCTGAACCAAGACTGGGTCGAGGTCGAGGCAGGCGATTACATGTGGTTGCGCGCATTCTGTCCGCAGGCCTGTTATGCAGGGGGACCCGGGCCGTTTCGGTATTTACTGTACAAAGATGTGAACCGTCACATGAAATTGCGCTGATACAGCGGCGTTTGGGAAAACACTTGAAATTTTGGTGCATCTGTCGTGCAATTGGGTATGACAGATCGCAAACCCGCCCTTGATGATGCCTATGCATTGCAATCGCCGCAGGATAACCAGCGGCTTTATGCGGCTTGGGCTGATACTTATGACACCGACTTTGCGGCAGTGATGGATTACCAACTGCCCCTGCATGTGGTCCAACGGTTTTTGACCTTGGGCGGTCAGGGTCCAGCGTTGGATGTGGGTGCTGGCACGGGCATTGTTGGGCAATTGTTCCAAGCCAATGGGCCATTGGTTGTCGATGGCACGGATATTTCGCGCGAAATGCTGGCTGTTGCACAGGCCAAGGGGTGTTATCGCCGCTGTTTTTGGGGCGATCTGACGGATGAATTGCCAGTGGCGGACAATTGCTACCGCGCGGTCGTCAGTTCGGGCACCTTTACAACGGGTCATGTGGGGCCGTCCGCTTTTCATCAATTGCTACGCGTGACGACGCGGGATGGATTGGTCTGTGTGTCGGTGAATGCCGCCCATTGGCAGGCGCGGGGGTTTGTCGATATGGTGGATGAACTGGCCCCCGTAATTTACGATCTATCCGTGGTTGAGGTTCCGATTTATGGCCCCAAGGCCGATGGCCCGCACAAAGATGATATCAGCAAAATAGTGGCGTTTCGCAAAAAATAAATTTGCAGGCCCGCCTTGTGGCTGGATAGGAATTAGGATTGCATCCATTTTATGAACAGATTCGAGGTATTCCATGTCCCGTCCCATTCGCATTATGATCAACGGCTTTGGCCGTATCGGGCGCAGTGTTTTGCGGTTGGTCTTGGCCCAGCCGGATCAGTTTCAGGTGGTGCGCATTAACGATATCGCACCGCTCGACAGTTGTGTTTATCTGTTTCAGTACGACAGCGTTTTTGGCCCCTATCCCGATCCTGTTCGTGCCGAGGCAGATGGTTTAACGGTCAAGGGCCAGCATATTCCTGTGACACATCTGCGCGATATAGCGCAGCTGGATTTGTCCGATGTCGATATCGTGTTCGAATGTACCGGCCATATCGCGACGCGCGAACAGGCCGACAAAGGGTTGCAGGCCGGCGCAGGCAAGGTGTTGATTTCCGGTCCCGCTGATATCGCGGATTTGACGGTGGTTTTGGGGGCAAATGACCACCATCTGGCCGACCAGATGGTGGTGTCTAATGCGTCTTGCACAACAAATGCCTTGGCGCCGCTGCTGCGTCTGTTGGATGATGCCTTTGGCGTTCACAGTGGGCATATGACCACTGTGCATTGTTACACGGGCAGCCAGCCGACGGTGGATGCACCCCGCGGTGATTTGGTGCGATCGCGGGCGGCGGCATTATCGATGGTGCCCACGACCACATCGGCGGGCAAATTGATTGGCATCGTTTTGCCCCATCTGGCCGGCCGGATCGAAGCGCGCGCCATTCGCGTCCCAACCGCCAGTGTGTCGGCGATTGATTTGGCGGTGCAGACTGTCAAACCCACCTCAACCGGTGAGGCAAATGATGTTTTGTTCCAAGCAACCCGGTCCAGCCCCTATCTGGGGTGGATCACGGAGCCCTTGGTGTCCACCGATCTGCGCGCGCGGCCGGAATCTTTGGTCATCAGCGGGCGTGAAACATCCGTGTCGTTGGGTGGGACGTTGCGGGTGTTTGGGTGGTATGACAATGAATGGGGGTTTTCGAACCGTATGTTGGACGTGGCCAAATTGATGGTGCGCTAGGCGCTTTTATCCAAATCGACCATGGCAGAACCAGCCGCCAGATACCGTGCCGCCATGGGCATAGAATATCCACAACACATCGCCACTGTCACAGGTGATATGCCAATAATCGCGCACACCGCTGCGCCAGTTCGGATCATCGATCCACCATTGCGGGGCAATACGTTCTGGCCCGCGGGCGAAACGCGTGCTCAAACTGCGCCCGCGCCAGCGAAATGATTTGGGGGGGCGTTGCGCATCTGCGGGATGCACAAATTCAGGTGGCCACAACAACAGGGGCCGCGGACGGGGGGGCAGGGGCCAATCTGGGCTGGGGGCAGAATACAATGCCATCTGCGTGACACAGTTGTTTTCTGGAATGTGGCTGTCGTTTGGATGCAGTCGTATCACATTATCGCTGCCCACCCGTGTGGCCAAACGGGCCAGCAAATCATCCAGCGCATGTTGGCTTTGCAACCGTTCGGCCACTTGGCGCCCAGCCTCAAGGTGGCCCACGGCTTGGGTGCGGTGCAGGGGTTCGGTTTGCGTGGCCTCAAGCCGGATGATGTCAATGCCAAAACCGGGGTCAACGTCTGGCAGGCGCACATCAAATAACGGACGAATACGATCAGGATCATCGGTTGCCCGCGCCAACCCTAGGGTGATGGTTTGCGATGTGTCGTCGCAGCGCAAAAAATCAACGCGCAGGTGGCGTGCCCCTTTGCCATGGTGTTTTAGGTGGTCGCACAATCGCTGCACCAATTTGTCAAAGGCGGCGGTAATATCTGGAGCCAGACCAATCGGTTCGGGAAAGCTGATACGCATGCCAAAATGGGGCAGGGTTTTATTAGGTGAAATGGGTTCTGGTGTGGTTCCTAATGCTTGCTCCAGTCGCAACACAACATCGCGCCCGAAACGGCGGGCCAGACCCGCCCTAGGTTGATCCCACAGATCTTCGATCCGGCGCAGGCCCAGTTTGACCAATTTATCACAGATTTGATCGGATAGGCGTAGGGCTGTGATTGGCAAGGATGCCAACGCCTGCCGTGTGTGACCGGGGGCTGCAACGGCGCATCGACCTTGGGATTGTACGTTTTGTGCCTGCATAGGATGGCCGCGACCGGAATGTTTGCGTTTGACGGCGCGGGATCGTGTGGCGCGGGCCTCTTGCGTGATGGCGTCGCCCGCATGTTGTGGGGCGAATTCGCCTGTTTCAAATCGCGCCAATCCCCATGCCGCGCCCAATGTGTCGGCCACACCAATATAAACGGTCAAATTCAGGGCCGCGCAATCGTCGCGCAGGGTGTCAATCAGCCCCTGTTCCCCACCAAACAAATGGGCGCACCCTGTGAAATCCATCGCAAATCCATCTGGTTTTGTGGGCGCAATCCATGGGCTGAATTTTTCGGCCCATCGCGCCAGTGCCATTAAAAACAAATCCTCACCCTGTGGATTGCGATGATGTGTCCGCAGCTCAGGGCAAATGGCCAATGCATCACGCAACGACTGTCCCACATGCAGGCCCAAGGCTCGGGCCGGTGCATTGAGCGAGGACAGGATTTGCGTGTTATGTTTTGCATCAACAATCGCAATTGCTGTATCCTGACCATAGCCGCGTTGGCGCAGAATGCGTTCTGCACCAAGGTAAGGAAACCAAGCATATAGAATTCGTTTGCAGGACATTGTCACATGTTCATGTTTTGTTTCATTCTAGCCTGAGTCGCAAAATTTGAAAACCCTTATGCTGAATGCAGTGATCACATAAGGGTTTGATGCGGTTTTTTAAGCCATTTTTCCAATGTTGTATCTAGTGTTTCCAAGGACACAGGCTTGGGCAAGTAATCATCTATTCCTGCGTCAAAACACAACTCAGCATCGCCCTTTAGGGCGTTTGCGGTGACGCCGATCACAATTGACCGGCCAATATTTTGATTTTGTTCCGCCGTTCTGATCAAGCGGGTCATTTCATACCCGTCCATAACCGGGATTTGACCATCGACCAAAACAGCCGCGTAATCACCAGTTTCCCATATGTCCAAGCCTTTTTTAGCGTCCTCAGCAAAGCTGACATCATAGCCTAGTTTTTCAAGCTGCGCGCCAATGACCATTCGATTGATGTCGTTGTCTTCTACCACTAACAGATGCGGCGTTTGCTCGCTTTGCTTAGGCTCAAGAGGCGATGCAGGGGGCGTGATCGCAGGGGCTTGTCCAGATAACAGGTTCAAACCGCGGATCAATTCAGATGGAAGCGCTGGATAGCGATACATCACAAACGTATCAGGAGCGACCAACCCTTGGGGATCTGCAAGGCTTGAGGTGATGTACAAAAATGATGTGTTCGCATTTGCATTCTTTAGCGCAGCGATTTTGTCTGTGAGGCTTTCCATATCGCCTAAGGCCAAAATAATCACTGGCGGGACTGTGACCTGTTGTATCGCTGGGATCAAATCGCCCAACGATTCAAAAGTGACCAGAGTGTGCAAAGCTGGCAAGTTCCGATTGGGGCCAATTATGGTTTTTTCGGCGCTTTCATCAACGATTGAAAATAACGGGATATTCGCCGGCAACGTGCCCATTAATTTATCCGCAGAAACGGCCTGATACGGTAAATGAACGCAAAATGTTGATCCGACGCCAGGGGTGCTGTTGACGAAAATATGCCCATCAAGCAGATCAACCAAACGTTTCGCAATGGATAACCCCAGACCCGTGCCGCCAAAGCGGCGATTGTTGTCTTGATCCGCCTGTGAAAAGGGTAAAAACAGTTTCGACAAATCATCCGCTGAAATTCCAATGCCATTGTCACGGATGCAGATGATAATTGTATTGTTTTGCCCCGGTGCCAAAGAGAGGCAAACATGCCCCGGTTCGTCTGGCGTGCCTTGTGAAAATTTGATCGCATTGGACATCAAATTATTAATGATTTGGCGAACGCGGCCGGGATCTGAACGCACATCCGCCGATACACTGGGCGCAATTTGTAATTCAAGAAAGCAGTTGCGCGCCAACGCTTCGGCGCCCATCTCGACCGAAACACTTTCACAGATTTCAGCATAGGACATGGTCGTTTCGACAACAGAAAACTTGCCAGCTTCTATCTTGGATAGGTCTAAAATATCATCAATAATCCGCAACAAAGATCGTGCAGAATTGACGATCGACGATACCTTTCGGCGATCGTTCTCTTCGAGCGGTTGTTGATACAATAATTCCGACATTCCGATGATACCATTCATCGGGGTGCGAATTTCATGGGACATATTGGCCAAAAACGCAGATTTTGCCGTATTGGCAGTTTCAGCCTTTTGTGCCGCTTGCTGCAATACGGTTTCATAGCGACGAAACATGGATGCGAAATAGAACATTTCAAACACCACAAAAATGAACGACACAGTGATGGTTGTCGGTGCGATAAAGCTGCTGGTTGCACTAAGGCTTAGTTCATCTGGACCCAATAGGTTGTGATCGAATATATTACTGACCCACCAGATGATCATAGGCACAGGACAAATCAAATATCCCAAGATACGTTCGTTAGGGCGTTGAAACACCAAAAACGGAATACCAGTGACCGCGATTAACAAAAAATTCATCCCGCCAAAATCAAGGATCAGCTGTTTGATGATGAATAAATAAATACATCCAACCCCCATCCACAGGGATTTGGCAAAACGATGCATTTCGATGCGGTGCAAAATGAATGCGATCACAAAGACGAAAAGCATCGTAAACGACGATATGGTCAGTATGGTCGCCCCCAAAAACCAAGTCAAAGGTCCCCATGCACAGCGCAATAATCCAAAACACAACCAGTGCTTTGAATACGCTATCACCACGATCTTCGATCGAGATCGTCTGTGTTGGCTTTGTATTGGTCATCGTATGCATCCCGGACTAGGTCCAGCATCTAAGATATGCGGTGCGGTCATTATAACATATATATCCCTAGGGGTATGTTTTGATGTAATTAGTATTTTTTTATAACGTTTGGCCAAAGATACGCGTAACAAAGAATTCATCTGAAATTTTTCACTCCAGCATTATACTATAAATATATCGATATTGGAGATTCGTATGATTGTATTGAATATAAAAAAGCTTTCGGCCGTGGCAGGGTTCGCCATAGTTGTTCCATTTTCTGTTTCGTTGGCTCATTCGGATACAACTGGCATTCAGCCCGACGTTGCGGCCCGTATGGCGGTCATGACACAGATCAAAGACGCGATGGCGCCGTTGGGTGGCATGGCCAAAGGTGCAGTTGAATTTGATGCCGCGGTGGCACAGGCCGCGGTCGCCAGTTTGCTGGATGCCAGCGAACGCACCGCCGCCGTGTTTGAGGCAAACGTCAGCGACCCCAAATCCGAAGCTCTGCCTGCGATTTGGGAAAACTGGGATGACTTTGTATCGAAATCCGATGATCTGACATTTGCCGCTGAGGGGTGGGACGTATCATCACTCGATAATTTGCGCGCTGGCATGGGAAATATCGGGGCAGCCTGTTCTGCCTGCCATAAAGCGTATCGTATGAAAAAATAAACAACTGCGCAGGATCACGTTTAATCTGATCTTGCGCAAAATGCACCTAATTTGCCGCGCCCTGACTTGCGTCAGGGGAAAATTTGGCGCAGTCTGCCCCCAATAGTTGGGAGATATATTATGCGGACACGTGCAGCGGTGGCCTTGCAGGCGGGCAAGCCTCTTGAAGTTATGGAAGTGAACCTAGACGGCCCTAAAGAGGGCGAGGTTTTGGTTGAAATAAAGGCAACGGGTATCTGTCACACGGATGAATTTACCCTGTCGGGTGCCGACCCTGAGGGTATGTTTCCAGCCATTTTGGGCCATGAAGGGGCCGGCGTTGTGGTCGAGGTCGGACCAGGTGTGAAAGATCTGAAAGTGGGCGATCATGTGATCCCATTGTACACGCCTGAATGTCGTCAGTGCGAATATTGTTTGCATCCGAAAACAAACCTATGTCAGGCCATTCGCGAAACCCAAGGCCGTGGTGTGATGCCCGATGGCACCAGCCGGTTTAGCATGCTAGATGGGACACCCATTTTGCATTACATGGGGTGTTCGACATTTTCCAACCATACGGTGTTGCCCGAAATCGCACTGGCCAAAATTCGCCCCGACGCGCCCTTTGACAAGGTGTGTTATATCGGATGTGGCGTGACCACAGGGATTGGCGCGGTAATCAACACGGCTAAGGTTGAAATCGGCAGCCGCGCGATTGTGTTTGGTTTGGGCGGTATCGGTTTGAATGTGATCCAAGGCCTGCGGTTGGCAGGGGCCGATCAGATTGTTGGCGTTGACCTGAATAACGACAAAAAGGCGATGGCCGAGCGGTTCGGCATGACGCATTTTGTAAACCCATCCGAGGTCGAGGGCGATTTGGTTCCCTATCTGGTGAACCTTACCAAGGGCGGGGCAGATTACACATTCGACGCGACAGGCAATGTGAATGTGATGCGCACCGCTTTGGAATCCGCGCATAAAGGATGGGGCGAAAGCATTATCATTGGTGTGGCCCCTGCAGGCGCGGAAATTTCAACCCGTCCGTTCCAATTGGTCACTGGCCGCGTTTGGCGCGGTACCGCATTCGGCGGCGCGCGTGGGCGTACAGATGTGCCACAGATTGTTGATTGGTATATGGACGGCAAAATCGAGATTGATCCCATGATCACACACACGCTGTCATTGGATGATATCAACAAAGGGTTTGATTTGATGCACGCGGGCGAAAGCATTCGTTCTGTTGTGGTTTATTGATCGGTCTGAATGGTATTGGCGCTGACGCGCCAATGCCTTCGGCGAGGATATTTTTAGACAAAAAATGATGACAGAGATTGTGATACGATCTGCTGAACCTGGAGACAGGGCTGCGGTATGGGAGATATTAGAGCCTGTGTTTCGGGCAGGTGATACCTATACCGTTGAAGCGGATATTTCGCGCGAGGATGCCTTGGCCTATTGGTTTGATGCTGCAAAACGGGTGTTTGTGGCTGAAACGGGCGGCCGAGTTGTCGGGACATATTACATTCGTGCGAACCAAGCGGGGGGTGGCGCGCATGTGTGTAATTGCGGTTATATGACCCATCCTGATGCACGCGGGACGGGGGTGGCGCGGCACATGCTGCAGCATTCGTTAGAATTGGCCCCAAAAATGGGATTTCGCGCGATGCAATATAATTTTGTGGTGTCAACGAACACGCGAGCGATTGCGATCTGGCAGGCCAATGGGTTCGATATCGTCGGGCGATTGCCCGCGGCGTTTAACCACCCGCAGCAAGGGTTTGTCGATGCTTTTGTAATGTATCGCAGCTTATGATGAGGGTGCCGCGTAGCGAGACATAAAGGTATGAACCGCGCCCGATGCCACACGTTCGATTTCGGTATCGTCAAATGTGGTTGAAATTCCCAATATGCTACGTGACCAAAGGTCTGCTTTGCACAGTTCGATGAATTGATCGGCTGCGAGTGTTTTGTCATCAATGACCAATTCGCCCCGTTCGATGGCCGACTGGAATAGGGCGCACAGGGTTTGTTGCCCAAGCTGAGGTCCATTTTGGTAAAAATGTTGGCCCAGTTCGGGAAAGCGGTCAGCCTCGGCCACGCAAATGCGAAACACACGTAGGGAAAAATCCGACAACATAAAGCGGATGATGTGATGGGCCGCTTGGGTCAGGACGCGTTCGATATGGGCGTTATGGTTGATGGCCTCAAGCGCGAAATCGGTTTTCTGGGCGCATTCGTTTTTGACCACCTCGATAAACAGGGACTGTTTGTCAGGAAAGTAACTGTAGACGGTGGCTTTGGACACTTGGGCCAGTTTGGCGATGGCGTCCATATTTGCATTGGTAAACCCCTGGGCTAAAAAAATGTCGCGTGCGCCCCGCAAGACTTGGTCGACTTTGCGGCCTTTTTTCGGGGTGGGGGTTTGTGCGTTCATGGACTGTCCTTTCAGCTAGGGACTATAGAACCTGATGCGGGGGATTGAAAGTTTTATTGGGTGCGCTTATTGTATTAGAATAATTCTAAACTAAGAGGGCCTTATGCGATTTTCTATGGGACGGCGGCGGTTTCGCGATTTGACCGAGCAGGAAATCTTGGCGTTGGCTATTTCGGCAGAAGAGGATGACGCCCGCATTTACCGCAGTTTTGCGCAGATGTTACGCGTCGATTTTCCGCACACGGCCGAAATGTTTGATCAAATGGCCGTAGAAGAGGACGGCCATCGCCGTCGATTGATTGATCAGCATGCTGCGCGGTTTGGGGATGTGATTCCGCTGATCCGCCGCGAACATGTGGCGGGGTTTTATGCACGCAAACCGATGTGGTTGGCCCAAAACCTGACCTTGGATCAAATTCGCGGCGAGGCGGCCCATATGGAACGCACGGCCGAGGCATTTTATCTGCAGGCCGCGGCGCGGACCCAAGATCCGGAGACGCGGAAATTGTTGGGCGATTTGGCGGCGGCCGAAACCAGTCATGCAACACATGCCCAAGATATGGTGGATACCCTGTCCGCGTCGCCAGATGCCGAGGCTGAGGATGCCGATGCTAAACGGCAGTTTGTTCTGACCTGGGTGCAACCGGGATTGGCCGGATTAATGGATGGGTCTGTGTCCACATTGGCGCCCATTTTTGCGACCGCCTTTGCCACCCAAGATACATGGACCACGTTTTTGGTGGGGCTTGCGGCGTCTGTTGGGGCAGGGATTTCCATGGGCTTTACCGAGGCTGCATCAGACGATGGATCATTGTCGGGGCGCGGATCGCCCTGGAACCGTGGGGTGGCATCCGGCGTTATGACAACTGTTGGTGGGTTGGGACATGCGCTGCCATATTTGATCCCGCATTTTTGGACCGCGACGATTACAGCATTTGTCATTGTGTTCATTGAATTATGGGCGATTGCTTGGATCCAAAACAAATTTATGGATACCCCATTTTTCCGTGCGGCGTTTCAGGTTGTGTTGGGTGGGGCCATGGTATTTGCCGCGGGTGTTTTGATTGGATCGGGTTAGACGCGAATATGGATTGACGGCAAACTTATAGGTGATAAGCCTAATTTCATGTATGATATTTTTCTGAAAACTGTACCTTTCTTTGCGCTGATTGCCGTTGGGTATTGGGCGGGGCGCACGCGGTTTTTCACGCAAGAGGCGACCGCCTATCTGACGAAATTTATCTTTTACTTTGCGCTGTCGGCGATGTTGTTCAAATTTTCATCGAATCTGTCGCTGGGTGAATTGCTGGATTGGCAATTTATGCAGGCCTATCTGTATGGGTCGTTGGTCGTTTATGTGCTGGCAACGGGGGTTGCCGTGTTTCGCAAAAAACCGATGGCCGAGGCCGCGATTGAGGCGCAGTGTTCTGTCATTGGCAATGTTGGATTTCTAGGCATCCCGATGTTGGCCCTGTTGATGGGCGAGGTGGCTGTGGGCCATGTCATGATGGTTTTGGCCGTAGATTTGCTGGTTTTTGGGTCGCTGGTCGTCATGATTATTGTGGGATCGCGAGATGGCCGGATGAGCATTGGGATTTTCCGCACTCTGTTTGTGGGGTTGATCCGCAATCCGATGATCGTGTCCATCATTTTGGGTCTGTCCTGGTCCGCGATGCAAGTTCCCATTCCTGTACCGCTGAATGAATTTATGACAATGCTGGGATCGGCGGCAACGCCGGGCGCGTTGTTTGCGATTGGGGCATCCTTGGCCAGTAAATCGGCAGAACGGGTGCAGGTCGCAGGGTGGTTGTCATTTTGTAAACTGGTCCTGCATCCGTTGGTCGTTGCCTATTTCGCCTTGGTTTTATTTGACGTTGATCCCTATGCGGCTGCGGTGATGATTGCGGCCTGTTCGCTGCCGGTGGCGGGTAATATCTATATGATTGCGCAGCATTATGGCGTGGCCCCGCAACGGGTATCGGCCAGTATTCTGATTTCAACCGCGCTTAGTATTGTGACGGTTTCGCTGGTGATTGCTTGGGTCACGCCGCTTTATTCCTGAAAATGCCGTTTGATGTGTTGCGCGGGAAACCGGCTATGCGTTAGCCATGGGATAAATTCGTATGTGCGACACGAGAAGGGGATTTGATATGGAAACTATTTCAGAAAATAAATGTTTCGACGGTGTGCAGGGCGTTTATCGCCACGCATCCCAAGCCTGCCACTGTGATATGACCTTTGGCCTGTTCCTGCCATCATTGGCCCGAGAAATGTCAGTGCCTGTGCTGTGGTACCTGTCTGGTCTGACATGCACCCATGAAAACGCCATGGTCAAGGCAGGCGCACAGGCCTGGGCCGAACAGGCTGGTATTGCCTTGGTGTTTCCCGATACGTCGCCGCGTGGCGATGGTGTGGCAGACGATGATGCCTATGATCTGGGTCAGGGGGCTGCGTTTTACGTCAATGCAACTCAGGATCCTTGGTCCAAACATTTCCAGATGTGGGAATATATCGCAAATGAACTGCCCAACCTGATTGGCGAACATTTCGCGGTTGATCTGGATCGTCAATCCGTTACGGGTCATTCGATGGGTGGGCATGGCGCGCTGACGATGGCGATGGGGCTGCCGGATCGGTTCAAATCTGTGTCAGCTTTTGCGCCCATTTCAAATCCAACGGGGGCCGATTGGGGTCGCAAACAGTTGGCGGCCTATCTGGGCGATGATGAAACCACATGGCAACGACACGATGCCAGCGCGCAAATGCGGGCTGGTGGCTGTGATATCCCGATGTTGGTGGACTGGGGGACGAATGATCAATTCATCGATCTGCTGCGCCCCGAGGCATTGATGCAGGCGGCCGCCGAACGCCGCCATCAGGGCACATTCAGATTGCAGCAGGGATATGATCACAGCTATTTTTTCGTTTCCAGCTTTATGCAAGATCACATCACATTCCACGCAGATGCGCTCTATAGTGATGAATGATCGCGCCGTTTGCCTGATGGAAACATAGGAACACGCAAATGACAGACACATTACCCCATTATGACTTGGTCGTGATCGGCAGCGGCCCATCGGGTCGCGCAGCCGCCATACAGGCCGGTAAATTAAAACGCCGCGTGTTGGTTGTGGACCGCAAAGACCGCTTGGGCGGCGTATCGGTTCACACAGGCACAATCCCGTCGAAAACCCTGCGCGAAACGGTGTTGAACCTGACCGGTTGGCGCGAACGCAGTTTTTATGGCCGATCCTATCGCGTCAAAGATGCGATTGTCGCCGAAGATTTGAAAGCGCGGTTGCACAAAACACTAGATTACGAAGTGGATGTGCTGGAACACCAATTCAATCGCAATTATGTCGAAACGCTGCTGGGTTTGGCGCGGTTTGAGGGGCCAAATGAACTGTGTGTTTCCACCGAAGCAGGCGAGGCCACGCGCCTAACAGCCGATAAATTCCTGATCGCAACGGGCACGAAAACGTTCCGCCCTGACTGGGTGCCATTCAACGGCACCACAATTTTGGACAGCGACGAATTTCTGGAAATTGATCATCTGCCGCGATCGCTGACCGTGATTGGGGCGGGCGTCATTGGTGTTGAATATGCCACCATGTTCGCGGCGTTGGATATTCGTGTGACATTGATCGAACCGCGCGACAGTTTTCTGGATTTCATCGACACCGGCACCATTCGCGAATTTTCCCATCATATCGCCGAAAATGGCGTTGATCTGCGACTGGGATCAGGGGTTTCCAAAATCGAAGACGGCGGCACCCATGTCGAGGTATCGTTGGAAAATGGCCGCCACGTGCGATCCGAAATGCTGCTGTTTGCCGCAGGGCGCATGGGGGCCACGCAAAAACTGAATTTGCAGGCGGTGGGTGTCGAAACGGACCACCGCGGCCGGATTGAGGTGGATCGCGCCACATATCAAACCAAGGTGCCGCATATCTATGCAACGGGTGATGTGATCGGCCATCCCAGTTTGGCATCAACATCGCTGCAACAGGGGCGTATCGCCGCCTGTCACGCGTTGGACACCCCGACATTGAAAGAAAGCCCATGGTTCCCCTATGGCATTTATTCCGTTCCTGAAATTTCCACCTGCGGCATGTCAGAAGAGGAACTGAAAGAACGCGACATTGCCTACGAAGTGGGCGTGGCACGGTTTCGCGAAACATCGCGCGGGCATATTATGGGCGTAGAACACGGTATGCTGAAAATGCTGGTCAGCCTGAAAACCCGCCGGTTGCTGGGCGTACAAATCGTCGGCGAAGGTGCCACCGAATTGATCCACATTGGACAGGCGGTGATGAACCTAAAGGGAACGGTTGATTATTTCATCGAAAACACCTTTAACTATCCCACATTGGCCGAAGCCTATAAAATCGCGGGGTTAGACGCATTTAACCGAATGCCCATCCCCCAAGAATTCAAGGTTGACGCCTAAAAGGCCAAGAAAAAATAACACCAACCCAAGGGGGACACATGGTCGAAGCGGTCGTATTTGATATTGGGAACGTTTTGATTTCGTGGAACCCCTTGGGGGTGTATGATCGTTTGATCGGCGCACCGCGCAGGCGTGCATTTTTCGAACAGGTTCCTGTCTTTGACTATAACAAAGAATTGGACCGCGGCGAAAGTTTGGATGCCGTGGTGCAGGCCATGATCCGCGATTATCCGCAATGGGCCGATGAATGTCGGATGTGGCGCGATCATTGGGCGGATATGGTCGAACCCGAAATTCCCCATTCGGTGCGGTTACTGCGGGCATTGCGCATGCGCGGTATCCCTGTGTTCGCTCTGTCAAACTTTGGCCGTGACACCTTTGAAATTGCGGTGCAGCGGTATCCGTTTTTGTTGGAATTTGACCGCGCCTATATTTCGGGTCGTCTGGGGCTGATCAAACCTGATCATGACATCTACGCTGCCTTGGAAACGGACAGTGGGTTGCAGGGGGCTGACCTGTTGTTTGCCGATGATTTGGCCGATAATATTGCAACAGCGCAGGGTCGTGGGTGGCACACACACCTGTTTGAAACACCGCAGGGTTGGGCCGATTGCCTGACCCAACATGGGTTATTAACATCGGATGAGGCCGCATAATGGAACAGATTTCATTTCAAGATGGCGAACAGGTTATGGATTGGCTGGCCTTGGCCCAAGCCCTGCGTGATGGCCATACCCTGCCCAAAGCAGAAATTTCTGACACATTTTTATACCGCGGCAAAGATACGTTGTTAAACCGTGCGGCTTGGATTGATGGGCTGGGGTTGGCCGTGAAATCGGCCACCGTTTTTCCCGATAATCCCGCGCAGGGGAAATCTATGATCAATGGTGGCGTGACGCTTTATTCCAACGACACTGGCGAACTTGAGGCATTGATCGATTTTCACCTGATCACCAAATGGAAAACCGCAGGTGATAGCCTGTGCGCAGCCTTGCGTTTGGCCCGGCGGGACAGCCGCACAATCCTGATCGTTGGCGCGGGTACGGTTGGTCGGTCGTTGCGCGCCGCCTATGGTGCGGGTTTTCCGGATGCTAAATTCCTGGTGTGGAACCGATCACCTGACGCGGCGCATCGCTTTGCCGCTGAATTTGATCGCACAACGGCCTGCGCCGATTTGGGAACCGCCGTGGCCCAAGCAGATATTATCACCAGTGCCACGATGACCACCGATCCCCTGATCCAGGGCGCGTGGCTGCGGCCCGGTCAGCATCTGGACCTGATCGGGGCCTATCGCCCCGACATGCGCGAAGCCGATGATTTAGCGCTGCAACGTGCGGATATTTTTGTCGACAGTCTGGACACCACGGTCGATCACATTGGCGAATTGAAAATCCCAATTGCCAATGGGGTGATTTCGGCCAAAGATATCGTGGCGGATTATTATGCGCCCGATCTGTTTCATCGTGACAGTGATGATCAAATCACTCTGTTCAAAAATGGTGGCGGGGCGCATTTGGATTTGATGACTGCGGCCTATGTCTTAAACGCGTATCGGACCAAATCATGATGGCGTTTTTGACCGGTGCCATTGTGGCTGCACTTGGCGGATTGGCGGCCTATCCCAAATGGCGCGAACATCGGCGTTTGCCAATGGATGCGGCGGCGCGTGCTGATGCGCCGGGTGACTTTGTAAACCTGCGCCACGGGACGGTGCATTATCGGTTCTATGGCCCAGAAAATGGCCCCTTGGCCGTCTGCGTCCATGGGTTAACCACCCCGTCATTCGTGTTCGAAGGGATCGCCGAACGCTTGATTGCGCAGGGATATCGGGTGTTGACCTATGATCATTTTGGGCGCGGCTATTCTGATCGCCCATTGGTCCCCCAAGATCGCCGTTTTTTCACGCAAAACCTGCAGGAATTATTGTCGGCATTGGGCGTTGACGGCCCATTTGATTTGATTGGCTATTCCATGGGGGGCTGGGTGGTGACCGCCTTTGCCGCTGATTATCCGGACCGGATCAAGAAATTGGTCCTGTTGGCCCCTGCAGGCATGGGCCACGAACTGGGGACCTTGGCCAAATTTTGTGTGCGCGTGCCCGTCTTGGGGTCATGGCTGTTTGGCCTTGGCTATGCCCGTCAACATATCCTTGGCACCGAGGCCGAGCGTGCATTGCCCAGTTCCGTCCCCCATATCATTGATCGCCAACAAAAAGAGCTGATCTATCGTGGTTTTATCCCGTCTGTTTTGGCATCCATGCGTGGCGCGTTATCTGCGACCACTCAACGCGACCACAACACATTACGCGATGCTGGAACCGATGTGATCGCAATCTGGGGTGAATGTGACGATGTCATCCCGCTGATGTGCAAAGATCGGCTGTCTGCGTGGAACCCGAATGTCACCCATCACGTTGTGGCGGGTGCGGGGCATGGCGTGACCTATACCCATACCTATGATGTTGTGGCCGCGATGGATTTACGCGGGGGTTAGGGTTGCAGGCCGTTCACGCACGGGCAAATGGATCAGCGCACTGAACGCACCGACACCCACGCCCACCCACCAAACGGCCGTATAGCTGCCGTAAATATCGTACATTCTGCCGCCCAACCAGACGCCCATGAAACTGCCCAACTGGTGGGAAAAAAACACGATCCCGTACAGCGTTCCCATATAGCGCAGGCCATAAATATGCGCGATCAATCCGCTGGTCAGGGGAACGGTTGCCAGCCACAGCGATCCCATCAAAACCGAAAATATCAAAACGGTCGTAGGCGTCATAGGCGTTGCGATAAACCACGCGGCAATCACAGTGCGCCCAAAATAAATCCCCGCTAGCAGATATTTTTTGGAATATCGTTTGCCCAAATATCCCGCCGTCAACGTGCCTGCGATATTGGCCAGTCCAATCAGCGAAATGGCCGCGGCCCCCAGCGCCGATGTCGTGCTGATGCCTACGCTATCCAGCATGCCCCCTGGCAGGATCGGCCCGCACATTTCGGTGACAAAGGCTGGAAAATGCGCAGTGACAAAGGCCAGCTGATACCCACAGCTGAAAAACCCAAGGAATATCATGGTATAGGTGGGATCTTTGATCGCGCTTTTTAGGATTTGGCCCATGCTGGCGTCCAATTGCGATTTATCGGCTGCCTGCGGGGCCCGCATGGCGGGCATCAGCATCAGCGTGGCCAATATCGCAGCGGCAAAGACTACAAATACGCTTTGCCATGACATAAAGGTCAGTAAATATTCTGCCGTTGGTGCGCCAAACACCTGCCCCGCGCTGCCCGCTGCGGTGGCAATGGCTAGCGACATGGATCGGTTATCATCGCTGCTGGCCCGTCCTACCACGGCCAAAATAACGCCAAATCCCGTGCCAGCCACGCCAAAGCCCACCAATATTTCATAGAACTGATGCGCGCTGGGCGTCACAGCAAAGGATGACAACACCAGCCCGGCCGCATAAATCAATGCGCCAAATATAATGGCGCGGCGATCGCCCATTTTTTCGGCCATTGCCCCGAACAGCGGCTGACCAATCCCCCAAGCCAAATTCTGGATCGCAATCGCCAGCGAAAAATCAGCACGCAGCCAGCCAAATTCATTCGCAATCGGAATTTGAAACACCCCGAACGAGGCGCGAACGGCAAAGCTGACCAAAATGATCACACAGCCAACAATTAACACGGGCGTAAACAGGGGCGTTTTGGTCATTGGGGTATCCTTTCGCAGCCAGTATGTGGGTTCGCGGTGGCGCGTCAATTCAAATAATGTTTTCAATAGACTCTTTTCTTGGGCAAGGGCACGGGGTATGCAACAGGTATGACGGATATTGTGGCACTATATAATGATCGTCTCGCGCAAGGCATTTTGCGCGATGATCCCGTGCAGCGGGCCGTGTTGCCCGAATTTGAACGCATCCGCCAAGCGGTTGAGACCCCCGTCAAACGTGGATTGTTTCGCAAAGCGCCCCCACCGCCCAAGGGGCTGTATCTGTGGGGCGGTGTAGGGCGCGGGAAATCTATGGTCATGGACTTATTTGTGGACAGTCTGACAGTTCCCGTCCGCCGTGTGCATTTTCACGAATTCATGCAAGAAATCCAAAACGCGCTGCATCAGGCGCGCCAACGCGAAATTGCCGATGCCTTGGCCCCTGTGGCGCAATCTGTGATCGATCAGGTGCGTGTTTTGGCCTTTGACGAAATGCAGATCAAGGATATCGCCGATGCCATGATCGTTGGGCGGCTGTTTGAAAAACTGTTCCAAGCGGGCGTGGTTGTTGTCACCACGTCCAATCGTATACCGCAAGATTTATACAAAGACGGCCTGAACCGGCAGCTGTTTTTACCCTTTATCGATTTGATCTGCGAAAAATTGGTTGTGCACGAAATGCGCAGCGACACCGATTACCGCCAAGATCGCCTGTCTGGCGAAGATCGGTATTTCACGCCACTGAACGGTGATACCCGTCAAAAAATGAATGAGATTTGGCAGGATTTATCAGGTGAGCAGGGGCGCGAATTCCGATTGGTTCACAAGGGCCGCGACCTGATTTTTTCCCAATTTCACAATGGCGTCGCGCGATTTTCGTTTTTTGACCTTTGCGGTCAAATGTTGGGGCCGGGTGATTATTTGGCGATTGCGCAGACGGTGCGTGTCATCATGATTGATGATATTCCCCAGATGGGGCGCAGTAATTTCAACGAATTAAAACGCTTTGTCACGCTGATTGATGCGCTTTATGAGGCCAAAACCAAGGTGATTTGTTCTGCGGCCGCGCGGCCCGAAATGCTGTATCTTGAGGGCGAGGGCGTGTTCGAATTTGAACGCACAGCCAGCCGTTTGCGCGAAATGCAGGCGGTGGATTGGGGCAATTAAGCGGGCCTGACAATTATTAGGCCCAGTTCCGCTAAGAACTGGGCCAATTATGCCTGTATGCACCCGTAATCATAAGCCGTGATGCACATACTGCTCGCATACATCACTACTTGCGAATCACTATACGCAGGTGAATGCGAATCAGTCAAGAATCGCGATTCGTTTTCTATCGAAATTCTGGTTATTCGTGCGTTTTCAGGATATTTCCTGCCAAATAGAGCGATCCACAGATCAAAATGCGTGCATTTGGATCGGTTGCGTTAATCTGTTTGACTGCATCCAAAACGGTGTCAGCGCTGGTTGCGTGCAGGTCACAGGCCAGTGCGGCTTGCGCGGTTTGTTCTGCGGGCAGTGTATTTGCTTCGCCCGGGATGGATACGGCGTACAGGTGTTTGGCACTGTCTGCCATGGGGCGCAGATAGCCTTGGATATCTTTGGTGTTCAACATGCCACAGACCATATAGGTGGGGCGTGCGGGCAGTGTTTTTAGATGATCGGCGATGGCATGACCTGCGGCGGGGTTATGGCCGCCATCCAGCCAGATTTCGCAATTCGGTGCGGCATCAATGACTGGGCCACGGGCCAATTTTTGCATGCGGGCCGGCCAAAATGCACGGGTGACGGCCCCATCGAATGCGGTGTCACCAAATCCCAAATACCGCAGCGCGGCAATGGCGGCACCTGCGTTTTCATATTGATGTGCGCCCGGCAAACTGGGCAGGGCGACATCGACCAGACCTGTTTCGTCTTGGTACACCAAACGGTCCCCTTCGCGACCGACGTGCCAATGTTGTCCATGGGCCAAAATGGGGGCGCCCAGTCGCGCAGCGGTGGCTTCGATCACGTCCTTCGCCGCGGGCTGTTGCGGACCAACGATCACGGGAACGCCGCGTTTGATGATACCGGCCTTTTCCGATGCGATTTTGGCCAATGTGTCGCCCAAGAACCCTTCGTGATCCATGGAAACGGGGGTGATGATGGTCACGGCTGGTCTGTCCACCACATTTGTGGCGTCCAACCGTCCGCCCAGCCCCACCTCAAGCAGGGTGTAATCGGCCGGCGTGCGAGCCATCGCCAGCAGTGCGGCACAGGTGGTGATTTCGAAGTAGGTGATATTTTCGCGATTATTGTTTGCGTAACATTCGTCCAGAATTTCGGTCAGGTGCGATTCTGCAATCAAGTCACCCGCCAGACGGATACGTTCGTGAAATCGCGCCAAATGCGGGGACGTATAGGCGTGGACACGTTTGCCCGCCGCCTCAAGCCCCGCGCGGATCATCGCTTGGGTCGATCCCTTGCCATTGGTGCCTGCGATGTGGATCACAGGGGGCAGCGCGTTTTGTGGGTTATCCAACGCCGCCAGCAACCGCCAAACCCGATCCAAGGTCAAATCAATCACCTTGGGGTGCAGTGCCATCATACGATCCAAGATGGCGTCAGATGTGATGTCAGTCATTTTTATCCGTCTGTTCGGCCTGTTCGGTGGCAGGCTGAGATGCGGTTTCATCTGGTGCGGGCAGGTCGCCCTTGACCGCTGGGGGTTGGTTGGTCAGCATGCGAATGATTGTGATCAATTCGTCGCGCAATTGGGTGCGCGGTGTGACGCGGTCCAACATTCCATGATCCAGCAGGTATTCGGCGCGCTGGAACCCTTCGGGTAGTTTTTCGCGGATGGTTTGTTCGATTACGCGTGGGCCTGCAAAACAAATCAACGCATTGGGTTCCGCGATTTGGACGTCGCCCAACATCGCATAGGATGCCGTAACCCCGCCCGTGGTCGGATGGGTCAGCACCACGATATAGGGCAGGCCCGCCTCTTTCAGCATTTGCACGGCAACGGTCGTGCGGGGCATTTGCATCAGGCTTAGGATGCCTTCTTGCATGCGCGCGCCACCGGCGGCGGAAAACAAAACCAGCGGGCGTTTCAGCGCCACGGCGCGTTCGGCGGCTGCGATAATGGCATTGCCGACATACATGCCCATGGATCCGCCCATAAACCCGAAATCCTGGGCCGCGGCAACGATGGGGGTGCGGCCAATTTCGCCCTCGGCCACCAACATCGCCTCTTTCTCGGCAGTTTTTTTCTGGGCCGCTTTCATGCGTTCGGGATATTTTTTCTGATCCTTGAACTGCAATGGGTCGGTGATGGGTTCGGGGACCTTGACCTCGACGAAAATGCCGCCATCGAACAGGGTATTAAACCGATCGCGCGGGGTAATTGCCATGTGATGATCGCAATGGGTGCAGACGTTTAGATTGTCCGACAGTTCGCGGTGAAACAGCATGGTTCCGCATTCATCGCATTTCGTCCACAAATTTTCCGGCACCTCGCGGCGCGAAAAGATCGAGTTGATGCGGGGGCGGACATAGTTGGTGATCCAGTTCATAAACGTCGCTTTCTGTTTCCCGTGGCGTTTTATCTCAAATAAGGGGGTTGTGTTGAAATTGCAATTCTGAACCTGATGTAAAATGATCCAAATGCAGGGGAAATATCGGATCAAGGACAGATTTCTAGGTATTTTTGATTGACCTTGTGGACAGTTGTTGGGATTACTGTTGCGATAACGCTGCCGGCTGGTGTTTGGGCGTTTCGATGTTGTTTGTGTCCTATTTCGGGATTTGGGTGTTTGCCTAATACGCAGATTTATTTTGCGTTAAACAACGAATTAGGGGTGACAATACGATGTCATTGGCGATGCGCATTTTCTCAGGCTGGGCTCTGACGGTATTGGTGGGCTGTGGTGGGCTGTTGGATGACACCGGTTCTGACGCCCCATCGTTGCCAAGCCAAATCACACTATCCAACGGATTGGCCATAAATGCGCCCGACGAATATTGCGCGCGCCCCGAGTTGACCAAAGCGCAATCAGGTTTGGTCTTTGCTGCGTTTTCACCTTGTCAAAATACGGATAAAACGTTTTTGACTATAGCCCTGCGACGCATGCCTGGGATGGCGTTGGCCAAATTGCCAGATCCTCAAACGTCCACTGATCAAGTGATCAAAGGTGTGTCTGGTGACACGATGAAATTGGCGCAACTTAGGAATTCAGATTTACAACTGATGCAGCCCGTGGACCAAACGTTTTGGCGCATGGTCAGCTATGATAATGAATATCTGGTATTGGCAAATTTATACAGCGCCCCAGGCGAAGCGGTATCACAAAAAACAGCGCAAGGCCTGTTTGATGGGGTGTCGTGGACAGGTTCGGGGCGTGGACAGAGCGTGAGCTATCTACCCATGACGCACCCTTGGCCCAAGCCGAAATATAGGCCATAATTGCCCAGTCACTTGGACAAGGACGCCGCCTGATGTCAGATGTATCGCCACACCCCTCAAATGGTATTTTCGACTTGGGTCACAGAAATGGCGTATTATCATTCATGACCGCAGGTCATGGGCCGTTACCCCTAAATTGTGATTGGGCGTGGCGCGCGGCTGAATTTTACCAATCAAATGCGATTTTCCCAATATCGTCCCCGCAATCCGGCATGGACATTGGTCCATCGTCGAAGCTATTTTACAATGGAACAGATGACCAGATTAGCGTTTTTGCAGATGTCCCTGCGATAGGATCTGGCCCGATTGGACTGGGTTTGGCCATTGAAGAATTTACAGGGGAGTTTTTGTCGTTGGCGTTTGCTGCACCTGATGCTGCAGCACAGGGTATGACCAAATTCACCTTGTTCCAATGTGATATGATGACGGTCGTGGACCATCAGGTGATATTTCATCTGCGCCTGAATGTCCAATATGCGGCTACAGTTGCGACATTCACCCAAGTCGCCAAAACATCAGGGGGCCATCTGTGTGCGACCTTTGATCCGGGGTTTTGCCCATTCGAGGTTGGCGAATTTTCGAAAATTTGGCTGGATGTTATGATTGATAGCCCGAACTACAATCGGATCATTGTAAACGATCTGACCCTGCTGCGTTACCCGCGGGGGCAATTCTGATCTGATGTGCCGCCGCGTTATCAATGACATTATGCCGACGTTTGGCCATACTGCACAAAACACGCGCTAAAGGGTGAAATCGAATGACACAACAATATCCGACGCTGCTGCAACCTTTGGATTTGGGGCACACCACACTGAAAAACCGTGTGATGATGGGATCCATGCACACCAATTTAGAGGAAACCAAAAATTGGGATCGTGTGGCTGAATTTTATGCGGCCCGCGCCCGTGGTGGTGTTGGTTTGATGGTCACAGGCGGCATTGCGCCAAACCCTGAGGGCGGTGTGTTTCCCGGTGCCGCCGGGCTGTATACGGATCAAGACTTGGCAAACCATGCGATTGTTACATCACGGGTGCATGAAAACGATGGTAAAATCGTGATGCAAATTTTGCACGCGGGCCGCTATGCTTATGGGCCTGATTGCGTGGCCCCATCGCCAATCAAATCGCCCATTTCCCCCTTTGCCCCGACTGAATTGGACGCGGCTGGCATTGAAAAACAGATCGCTGACATTGTGCATACGGCCCAACAGGCACAGCGCGCGGGCTATGACGGTGTCGAAATTATGGGGTCCGAGGGGTATTTTATCAATCAATTCCTAGTCAAGCACACCAACCACCGCACGGATGACTGGGGCGGTTCCTATGAAAATCGGATGCGCTTGCCTGTGGAAATTGTGCGCCGCACACGGGCGGCGGTGGGTGAAAATTTCATCATTATGTACCGTTTGTCGATGATTGACTTGATCCCCAATGGGTCCACCCATGATGAGGTGGTCCAGCTGGCCCAAGCGGTCGAAGGGGCCGGCGCCACACTGATTAACACCGGCATCGGCTGGCACGAAGCGCGCATTCCAACGATCGCAACCTCGGTACCACGCGCGGCCTTTGCTTGGGTGACGAAAAAATTGATGGGCAAGGTGTCGATCCCCTTGATCACATCGAACCGTATCAACACGCCCGACGTTGCCGAACAGGTGCTGTCGGACGGTTGCGCCGATATGGTCAGCATGGCGCGTCCGTTTTTGGCAGATGCAGATTTCGTGAACAAAGCGGCGAAAGGTCAGTCCCACCTGATTGCCCCCTGCATTGCCTGTAACCAAGCCTGCTTGGATCACACATTCAGTGGTAAAATCAGTTCGTGTTTGGTGAACCCGCGGGCCTGTTATGAAACGGAATTGCCCCTAGCGCCCGTTGATACGCCGCGGCGCGTTGCGGTTGTGGGTGCAGGACCGGCAGGAGTGTCGGCGGCGATGACAGCGGCACAGATTGGCCATCAGGTCACGGTGTTTGAACAGTCTGATAAAATCGGCGGTCAGTTGAATATGGCCAAACAGGTCCCCGGCAAAGAAGAGTTCTGGGGGCTGGTCGATTGGTTCAACGCAATGATTGATGAATTGGGTATAACGGTTCATCTGGGCCATGCGGCCACGGTTACGGATTTACAGGGGTTTGATGATGTGATTGTCGCAACCGGCGTGCATCCCCGCGATCCGCAGATTCCGGCCCAAAATCGCCCCAACGTCTGTCATTACACTGATATTTTGCAGGGCCGTGTGACGGCAGGCAAACAGGTCGTTGTTGTAGGGGCAGGTGGCATTGGGTTTGATGTGTCGGAATTTTTGGTCCACGATGCGCCCGCCACAGCCCAAACACCCGATTTGGATCACTGGCGCGCGGAATGGGGTGTTGGCGATCCCGCCCAAGATCGCGGTGGTCTGGCTGCCACTGGCCCCGCGCCAACACCGGCCGCACGATCGGTTACCCTGTTGCAGCGCAAGCCGGAACGCCCCGGCAAACGTTTGGGTAAAACCACAGGTTGGATCCACCGGTCCACATTAGCCATGAAAAACGTTCAGATGGCGGGTGGTGTGAATTATGAAAAAATCGATGATCAGGGGTTGCATGTCACGCATGGCCCAGATCACGTTGACGCCAAAGTGTACCCCGCAGATACGATCATTCTGTGTACAGGTCAGGTGTCGAACCGGACCTTGGCGGATCAGTTGGTGGATGCAGGTATTCACCCCATCATCATTGGTGGTGCAGATGTGGCGGGAGAACTGGACGCCAAACGCGCCATTGATCAGGGTCTGCGCGTGGCACTGGGGTTGGCGCAGGCAGGCTAGGTCAGTCCTGATCTAAAATTGCCTCAACCCGACGGTTTTTATCGCGGTTTTCATCGGTGGTATTTGGCGCAATTGGCGCCAAATACCCCACACCCTGGGCCAAAATACGGTCGGGATTGATCCCATGATCCCCGATCAATCGCCTGCGCACAGATGCGGCGCGTTTTTGCGACAGGGTGATGTTGCCCTGCAAACTGCCCACAGCGTCAGAGTGGCCAATCAGAATGATTTTGCTGTCTTGATGGGTTTGTAAATAATCAGCCAAGGCCGTTAGGCTGTCATACTCTTGATCCCCCAATTTGGCAGACCCACTGTCAAAGGTTAGATCCGACAGAATGATCGCACCGCCCTGTTTTAATGTCTTTGGGTACTCTTTGGGATCTGATGAGCGATCCAAGGTGTTTTGCAATCGCAGCGCAATTTGTTGTGATGGGCCAGATAATTCCAACTGACGTACGGTCATATGGTCAATTTGGATATAGATGTCTGACGCAAACCGGCTGACCACAGCAAAGACAAAGTCGCCTTGCGCGTTTCGAAATGTCATCGCGACAAAGGATCTGAGGTCCATAAATATCGCGGGGGGCTGCGCCAAAGGGGCGGCTGTGTGGAAATCAAACCCACCGCATTGCTGCCCTTGGCACGACAGCAGCATGTCAAATCCCGCTTGCTCAAGGGTGGAAATAATTGGCGCGCTGATTTGTTGTTCTGTCAGGCCGGATTTCGGCATTTTGAATATCTGCCGCTGTAATCCGCCCGACACGATCCGCGTTGGCACACCGCTGGACATTGACCAGACACCGACGGGAATGACCAAATCCGTATTCGCAAGGGACAGGGTTTCTGTCTGTACTGCACCCTCGGGGATGGGCAAGCTAAGCGATGTTTGGGCCTGTGCCGATGGCGGAATCAACGCGATCACGCCCAAGGTCCATAAAAACTTAGCGATGTTGCGCGTGATATTCTGCATTCGGTCGCATATCGACCGCACTGGCAACGCGATTGGTCATGTTGAAAAAGCCCGCAACATTGGCAACGTCCCAAATGTCACGATCTTCCAAGCCCACATCCCTTAAAGCCTGACGATCCGATTCCGTTATTGTATGACTGGAAATTGTGATTTTTTCGGCAAATTCCAACATTGCCCGCTGCCTAGGTGTCAGATCGGCGACACGATAGTTCATCACCATCATTTCGCCCAAAACCGGATCCCCAGACAATTCGCGCACCGCCGCACCATGCGCTGTTAGGCAATAAAAACACTTGTTAACTGACGACACAACGACCGCGATCATTTCGCGTTCCAACTTCGACAACCCGCTGTGGGCTAGCATCAAAGTGTTATACAGACCCGTAAACGCATTCAGTTTATCAATGTCAAAGGCATGCGCCTGCAACACATTGGGCACCATGCCCAATTTTTCCTGACAAATATAGAAATATTTTTTCGTTTGTTCGGGCAATGGGTCAACCGCGGGTAAATTTAATGCGGTCACGCCCTTTGGGTCTGTCATGTCATGTCCTTTTGATACGATAGTGGTAATGTTCCACAACTTTCATCCCTAGGGAAGAATAAAGACCATTTGCGGGCAAATTTGTGTTCACACAAAGGGTTGCGACATGGGTCATGCCCTGTTCCAACGCCCAAAATGCTGCGTGGTTCATCACGATACGGCCCAAACCCTGGCGTTGGTGGGCAGGCAATATTTCCAGCGCATGCAGCATCGCTGTGTGATTGTGGCAGGCGGCATAGGCGGTGCCGGCAGGTTTGTCATTCCAACGGGCCAGTATGGTTGTTTTCGGGCCTTGGGCGCGGTCCATAACGGCCAAACGGGCGGGTCCGATGCCTGCGCGCGCCCAGATGTCCTCTTGTATCGCAAGGCGGGGCCAAACGGAAAACATGCATACCTTGGGCGGTCGGGTTTGCGCCAAATCTTGGGCCGGAATTATATACAGGTTGACGGGGTCAATCACATCATATCCGCGCGCGGCAAGCGCGGCATCCAATGCCATATCCCCGCTGCGGATCATGAACAGCGGATCCTGCCCCATGCGTGTCATGGCCGTTTCGGCATGATCGATGTCGGGACCGCTGAAATCCGTTTCGACCAAACTGGCGGCGCTGACGCGTTTGCCGCCACCCTGTCCGTTGCGCAACACAAACGCCCCATCACGCAACATTTGCGCGGCGGGCCATGTGGCGTCGATAACATCGAATAGGGACATATTACGCCCCCTCGGCCAAGGTTTTCAGTTCAGCCAATGCCGATTGCAACCGTTCCGTATCGGTTCCGCGCAGCACAATATTTGTGCCGTAACGCCCATCTTGCTGAAACGGATAGGACCCAATTTGCAAATCCGCATAGCGTGCGGCCAATTCGCCCAAGGGCGCGGCAATGTCGCCTTCGCCCTTTAGGATGCGCAGGCTTTCACTGATCAACGGCTGACCGCCTGTCAGTTGCGGCAAAACGCTGGCAACCATGGCTTGGAACACGGATGGGACACCAGCCATCACATAGACATTTTCCAACTGAAACCCCGGTGCCACGGACACGGGGTTATCAATCAAAACCGCATCATCCGGAATGCGCGCCATCCGCAAACGGGCATCATTTAAGTCACGTCCCGTTTCGCGGTAGAAATCGGCCAACAGTTGGCGTGCGTCGGCGCGCACATCGATGTGGCGGTCAAATGCGGTGGCGATACAGTCGGCGGTAATGTCGTCGTGCGTTGGCCCGATGCCGCCGGATGTGAACACATGCGCATATCGGGCAGACAGTGCGCGCACGGCGTCAATGATTGCAGGGGCATCATCGGACACAACGCGGACCTCTTTTAACGGGATGCCCTTGGCGGACAGTTGGCCGGCCAGATAATGCATATTTGCATCGCGTGTGCGGCCTGATAGGATTTCATCGCCAATGACCAACATGGCTGCGGTTGGATGTGTCATGCTTTCGCCTTTTCATTTCTCTGCTAAGGGTATAGGCCAGTTTTATGCAGTTTCAAACACCCCTTATCCCTGCGCGTTTGATCAAGCGCTATAAACGGTTTTTGGCCGATGTGCAGCTGTCGGATGGATCCGTGGTGACGGCCCACTGCGCCAACCCAGGATCCATGATGGGACTGATCGAACCAGATACAAAGGTCTGGATCGAACCCAATGATGAGCCGCGCAAGAAATTGAAATATGCGTGGCGGTTGATCGAACGCGACGATGGCACAATGATCGGCATCGACACCGCCGCCGCCAATCGCATTGTGAAAGAGGCGCTGGAACAGAGCCAAATCCCAATCGATTTCGATCATTTTCAGCCCGAGGTGAAATATGGCGACGGATCGCGCGTGGATTTTTTGCTAACTGGTCCAGATGGTGCAAAAACTTTTCTTGAGGTGAAGTCCGTTACCCTGAGCCGTCAGGTGGGTGTTGCGGAATTTCCCGACAGTGTGACAGCCCGTGGGACAAAACATTTGTCGGCCTTGGTCGATCAAATTGCGCAGGGGGATCGCGCGGTCTTGTTGTATCTGATCCAACGCACCGATTGTACATCATGCCGCGTTGCAGGTGATATTGACCCAACCTATGCTGCTACCATGGCGGATGCCACAAAAAAGGGGCTTGAGGTTTTGTGCTTTGACACTCACATTACGCCAGAGCGATTATCGCTTGGAACGGCTGTTCCCTATATCAGCTCTGCGCGGATTAAGATTTGAACAACAAGGACGACTATCGTGTCACGAAAGATGAACG